>JBJEVK010000044.1:0-4957 GCA_051884295.1 Akkermansia sp. | reverse complement strand
GTGCCTAAAATGAAGTTGTTTTCGCTTTGTCGCATTTAGTCTTGCAATTCAGCTTTTTCTGATAGGCAGCGAGCCGAACGCTCCGGCGGGCGCAATAGACTTGCCAGCAGGGCGCGTATCGGGTAGAATAAGCCCATGTTCGTTGATAACATCAGGATTTTTGCCCGTGCGGGCAAGGGCGGGAATGGCCTGGCCAGTTTCCGCCGCGAGAAGTTTGTACCCCGCGGCGGCCCGGACGGCGGCGACGGCGGCGACGGCGGCAGCGTGATTTTGGAGGTCAATCCCGGCACCAATGACCTGCGCACCTACTTTTACGACCCCAAGCTCATTGCCACCGACGGCATGCCCGGCATGCACGCCCGCAAGCACGGTCGCGACGGACGCACCGTCGTGGGGCAGGTGCCGCCCGGCACCATTGTCTACCGCAGCAACGCCCAAACCATGCAGGAGGCCACTTGGCTGGAGCGCGAGGGCGAGGGTATTGAGCTGGAGCAAATTGCGGACCTGACCGAGCCCGGCCAGCGCTTTGTCCTCTGCCAAGGCGGCAAGGGCGGGCGCGGCAACTGGCACTTCCGCACGGCGACCAATCAGGCACCGCTGGAGTTTGAGTACGGCACGGAGGCCGAGAGCGGTGTGTTCTTTTTTGAGCTGCGGCGCATTGCCGATGCCGGGCTGGTGGGCTACCCCAATGCGGGGAAGAGCACCTTGCTGTCCGCCATCTCCAACGCGCGCCCCAAGGTGGCCTCCTACCCCTTCACCACGCTGCAACCCATGGTGGGCATGGTGCAGTTCGAGGACTACGCCCGCGCCGTGGTGGCCGACATCCCCGGCATCATCGAGGGCGCGGCGCAGAACCGCGGGCTGGGGCACGAGTTCCTGCGCCACATCATGCGCTGCCACCTGCTGCTCTTCGTGGTGGATATGGTGGGGCTGGAGCACGACCCCGTGGAGGCGGTCGAGACGCTGCGCCGCGAGGTGAAGCTCTACTCCGAGGAGCTGGCGGCTCGCCCCTGGGTCATCCTGGCTAACAAAATGGACGACGAAACCCCGTCGGAGTTCTCGGAGGGCGTGACGCGCGCCGAGGAGAATCTGGCGACCCTGCGCCGTCGCTTCGCCAAGGTGGAGATTCTGCCCCTATCCGCCGCGACGGGTGCGGGCATCCCCGAATTCAAGCAGCGATTGCAGGCGCTGCTCAACGAACATTGAGGCGGTGATTGTCGCAGTCCTGTCAGATATTCACGCCAACCTCGAAGCGCTGCAGGCGGTGGTGGCCGACATGCAGGCCCACAGCGCCGAGGGCGCGTTGGGCTTGGGGGACTACATCGGCTTCAACGGCAACCCCTCCGAGTGCATCCGCTTGGTGCGACCGCTGCTGCTGGCGGCGGTGCGCGGCAACCACGAGGCGGCCCTGCTGAATCGGCGCGTGTTCGGCGTGCCCATCTACATGGCGATGATGGATCGCACGCAGGATATGCTGAGCGCCGCCCAGGTGGACTGGATCCGCGCGCTGCCCAACCACGCCGAGTGGCGCGGCTGCCTGCTGGGGCACGCCACCCCCGAGGCGCCCAAGCGCTGGGGGCGCATCGCCAATGTCAACGAGGCGACCAAGGTCTTTGCCGCCGTGCGCGCTGGCATCAGCTTTTTCGGCCACACGCACCGCGCGGGCATCTTCCGCATGGACGGAACGCGGGTGGAGAAAATCGAGGTCGTCTACGGCGAATCGGGGGATTATGCGCTGCATCTCTCCTCGCGCTATCGCTGGCTCATCAACCCCGGTTCCGTCGGCCAGCCCCGCGACGGCGACTGGCGCGCGGCCTACGCGCTCTACTGCCCCGAGACCCGCTTGCTGCATTTGCGCCGCGTGACCTACGACGTGCGCGAAGCCGGGCACAAAATCGCGCGCACCGGCTTGCCGGAGAGCTTTGCCGATGCCCTGATGCACGGCACCTCCCCCACCGGCGATTGAGCCGCCGCACGAGGGGGAGGGGAAGCTGCGCTGCCCGAGCTCAGCGAAAAACGGCTTTGTGGGGAAAAATCCTATAAAAAACGCAGGAAAAAGGGATTTTTTCAAAAAGCTGTTGACAGCCTGCCCGGACAGGTGTATAGTTCGCCTGTTCCTACGGGATAGATAGGAATTAGACCTTAACCTGATTGTTCTTCTATGAGCAAGTCCTACAAGTTCGAGACCTTGCAAGTACACGTCGGCCAAGAGCAACCCGATTCCGCTACGGATGCGCGTGCGGTGCCGATTTATGCTACCACCTCCTATGTCTTCAAAGACTCCGCCACGGCGGCGGGGCGCTTCGGCCTCGCGGTGCCGGGCAACATCTACAACCGCCTGATGAACCCCACAGCCGATGTGCTGGAGAAGCGCCTCGCTGCGCTGGAGGGCGGTGTGGCCGCGCTGGTGGTGGCCACGGGCTCGGCCGCTATCGACTACGCTGTGCGCAACATCGCCGGGCAGGGCGACCACATCGTGTCGGCCTCCACCATCTACGGCGGCACCTACAACCTCTTCGCGCACACCCTGCCCGAAATCGGCATCACGACCAGCTTTGTGAAGGGCGCCGACCCCGCTGCATTCGAGGCCGCCATCCGCCCCGAGACCAAGCTGCTCTACGCCGAGACACTGGGCAACCCCAACAGCGATGTGGCAGACATCGAGGCCATCGCCGAGGTGGCGCACCGCCACGGCCTGCCCCTGATTGTGGACAGCACCTTCTCCACCCCCTACCTCTTCCGCCCGCTGGAGCACGGCGCCGACATCGTGGTGCACAGCGCCACGAAATTCATCGGCGGACACGGCACTGTCATGGGCGGCGTGATTGTCGACGGCGGCAAGTTCGACTGGGCGCAGAACGACAAGTTCCCCGGGCTGACCAAACCCTGCCCGAGCTACCACGGCCTCGTCTTTGCGGATGCCTGCGGCGCGGCGGCCTATGTCACCAAGATTCGCGCCACCCTGCTGCGCGACCAGGGCGCCACCGTCAGCCCCTTCAACTCCTTCCTGCTGCTGCAAGGGCTCGAGACCCTCTCGCTGCGCGTGGAGCGCCATGTGCAGAACGCGCTGCGCGTGGTGGACTTCCTCGCCGCTCACCCGCAGGTGGCCAAGGTCAACCACCCCAGCCTGCCCACGCACCCCGACCACGAGCTCTACAAGCGCTACTACCCCAACGGCGGCGGCTCCATCTTCACCTTCGAGCTCAAGGGCACGCCGGAGCAGGCGCGGCGCTTCACGGAGAGCCTGGAGCTCTTCTCCCTGCTGGCCAATGTGGCGGATGTCAAGAGTCTGGTCATTCACCCCGCTTCCACCACGCACTCGCAGCTGACGGAAGAGGAGCTGCTGGCCTGCGGCATCACCCCCACGACGGTGCGCCTCTCCATCGGCATCGAGAACATCGATGACCTGCTGGACGACCTGGCGCAGGGCTTTGAACGGATCAAGTAACCCATCATCTTCCAAGAAGCTATGAGCATTCACACAAATATCACGCAACTGGTGGGAGGCACGCCCCTGTTGGAACCGGTGAACTACAATCGTGCGCACGGTCTGCAGGCGCGCCTGCTGCTGAAATTGGAGTATTTCAACCCGGCCGGCTCGGTGAAGGACCGCATCGCCAAGGCCATCATCGAGGATGCCGAGCAGAGCGGGCGTCTGCGCCCCGGCGGCACCATCATCGAGCCCACCAGCGGCAACACGGGCATCGGCTTGGCCGCCGTGGCCGCCGCCAAGGGCTACCGCGCCATCCTCACCATGCCGGAAACCATGAGCGAGGAGCGCCGCAACATCCTCAAGGCCTACGGCGCGGAAATCGTGCTGACGGAGGGCAGCAAGGGCATGAAGGGTGCCATCGCCAAAGCGCGTGAATTGCAGGCCGAGACCCCCGGCAGCATCATCGCCGGGCAGTTCGAGAACCCCGTCAACCCCGCCACCCACTACGCCACCACGGGGCCGGAAATCTGGTCGGACACCGAGGGCGCGGTGGACATCTTCGTGGCCGGCGTCGGCACGGGCGGCACGCTCTCGGGCGTGGGCAAGTACCTGCGCGAGCACAAGCCCGGCGTGCAGATCATCGCCGTAGAGCCCGCCACTTCGCCCGTGCTGACCACGGGTGTGCCCGGCAGCCACAAGATTCAGGGCATCGGCGCGGGCTTTGTCCCGGCCACGCTCGACACGACGGTGTACAACGAGGTGATTGTCGTCGATAACGAGCTGCCCTTTGCCACGGCCAAGGATCTGGGGCGCCGGGACGGCGTGCTGGTGGGCATTTCCAGCGGTGCCGCTCTTTGGGCGGCCACGCAGGTCGCCCGGCGCCCCGAGAACGCCGGCAAGACCATCGTCGTGCTCCTGCCCGACTCCGCCGACCGCTATTTCTCCACGGCGCTCTTCGGTTGAGCGCCGTTCCCCCGAGGAGCTACCGTGCATACAGCCCCCCTCTTCCCGCGCGGGAGAGGGGGATTTTTTTGTCTGTTCCCGAGGGATGAAAAGCCAAAAGACGCTCCCCCAAAAGTCGCGTAGGGGGGAGCACCGGGAGTCAGAGAGAAAGCGCCCAAAAAAACAAAAACAGCGCGTTCCCTCCGAAAATCAGGGCTTGCTTCAGCTCTTGCGGCGACGGCGTGCCATCAGGCCTGCCAGCGCCAGAATGCTGAGCGTTGCGGTGGCGGGTTCGGGGGTCAAATGCGCCGCCGTCAGAATTTCATTCTGATTCAAGGTGCCGCTGAGAATTTGGAACTCGGCAATCTGCCCGCTGAAGGGATCCTGTTCGTTATCCTTACTGCCGCTGCCGATAGCCGCCCCGGCACCTCCGGCAGAATTTGCTCCGGTTTCGCGCAGGCTGACGGTGCTGAGCTGATCGCCGTTGAGGTAATAGGTGGCGGTGTGTTTGCTGCTGTCTACGGCAACGGCTGTAAGTTGCAAAATCAAATGCGACACCGAAAAGCCGTTGCAGAACACCTT
>JBJEVK010000043.1:0-4990 GCA_051884295.1 Akkermansia sp. | reverse complement strand
TGGTGTCGTAGGTCACATCATTGGTGCCGATGTAGAACGCCGTTCCCTGCACCCCGGTGACACGGTAGGCCTTGGAGCCGTCGAGATCCACCAGACTGCCGTTGGCGGTCGTCTCGCCGTTGACCGTCCAGGTGGTGCCCTCGGCGATGCTCAGGTGCCCGGTGCTGCCGTCCTCCGCGATGGGGCTGCCGTCCACCGCGATGATGTAGTTGACATCCTGCGAGGCAAAGCCCTGTTTCGCTCCGTCGCTGTAGCCGGTGGTTGTCGACTGAGTTTGGAACGCGCCTGTGTCGCTGATGTTCACGCTGCCGCTGAGGGCGAGCTTGCCGGCGCTGTTGTCCAGCGTGCCCGTCAGCGTGGTGTTGCCGCCGAGGCTGATGGTGTTCTCCCCGCTGATGGTTGCCCCGCCGATAGTGGCGTTGCTCATGCCCCAGTCGGCGCCGTTGGTGGCCAGCGTGCCGCCCGTGATGGTGATGCCGATGCCCGAGGCAATGCCCGCCGTCGTGTTGATGGTCAGCGTGCCGCCGCTCATGGTGAAGGTGCTGCTGCCGGAGTTCGTAATGCCGATGTGTTCGGTCGTGATGGAGCCGCCCGTCATCGACAGATACGCGCTGTTGCCGGCCTCCGCATGCCCCAAGTTGATGGTCTTGGCCGTCAGCGCACCGCCGTCGACAACGCGAAGTTGGGCGCCGGTTTCCAGACGCAGCTGATCTGCCACCGTAAAGTCCTTATTGACCTCCAGAACGGTGTTGCTGGCAGCATTCCAGCCGTTGATGGCGAGACTGTTGGTCTTGACGTTGATATTGACATTGGTCTGCAGGGTGCCTGTGGTCAGGTTCCGCAGCTGTACCCGCATCGGGTCTCCCCATGCTGTACCGCCGTCGACCTGAATCGTGCCCTCGCCCGAAACCTTGCCCAGCGTGGCCTCCAAGCCCTGACCAGCGCCGATATTGTCGCCGTTCTTCAGGTAAAGAGTCTGACCGGACTCAAGAACAATGCTGCCGGAGGAGCCGATGTTGATTTGGTTGGCTACAACCTCCAGCGTCAGGTCCGTGGCGCCGTCTTGCAGCGTCAGCTGCCCGTTCACGTTCACGGAGCCGAAGCTCAGGGTGTTCACCGTGCCCGTGCCCGTCAGCGCACCGCCCGCGGCCGTCACGTCCAGCGTCGTCACCGCAGAGGGAATCGCCACATCGGCCATGCTCAGCGTGCCGCCCGCCAGGCGGATGCTCGTCACCGCCGCGTTGTTCGCATCGTCTTGATCGTAGGTGTGCGCACTGTTAATCACCAGCACGGACGGATCGACGATTGAACGATACACCGTCTTGTAATCGTCGGCGACAACCCAGCCGCTCTCGCCGACGGGCACCTCCGCCAGACCGGTGATTTGGTCGAGCGTCAGGCTCCCCTCGATGGAGCCCTCGCCCGTGATGAGGGTGTAGGTCAGGGTTCTGCCGTCATCCGTGGCTGTCAGTGCCGAGACATCCAACTCCAGACCCTCAGCATAGCTGATACTGCCGGCGTTGGCGATGCTGCTCAGCAGCTTCACCGTGCCGCCCAGCGTCAGCGCCCCGCCGCCGGCCGCCACGCTCACATCCTTCAGCGACACACGGGAGCTGGCATTCTGCCATGCCGCTGTGGACACTGTGCTGACCACGCTCACGCCGTCGGCCGCCACGGCGCCCGTCCAGTTGGCGCCCAGTGTCGCCTGCAGCGTATCGCTCGTCGTCAGCTTCAGCGTGCCGGCGCCGCTTACCGTCAGGCTCGAGCTGCCCGCCTTCGTCAGCCCGGAGATGTCGTACGACTCGCCCTCATCCAGGTGCGCCGTCGCTGCGACACCATTCCCTCTCCCCTTCAACTCGATGTTACCCGTGTACCGCCCCAGCGAACCTAAATCAATCAGCGCCAAATCACTATCGCCGCTTTGTTCGTGTTCGATGGACAGATTGCCCGCACCCGTCAGCACCCCGACAGATACGTTCATCTTCCACGTGTTATAGATAGTCAGGTCGGCATCTACCTGCAGCGAATCCAGCACGAGGCGATCATTGCTCACATTCTGCATGTCGTAAATGTGCAGCTTCGAGCTTGTAGAGCCGGTCTTCACGCGCACATCGCCCAGCGTGCCGCTCACACCGCGCACATAGAGGGTGCCGCCATCCAGCACCAGCGCCGAGAGCGAGCTCACATCGCAGGACGTCGTGTGGGTAACACCGCCTTGGTTGGTCTCCACGCCCAGTCTCAGCTCGCCGCCGGTCAGCACGCGCAGCTCGCCCGTTGTCCTGGTGGCTTGGTTATGGTAGACGGTGGCCGTCGTGCTGAGCTCGATGTCACCCGAGCCAATGGTGGCCGCCAGCACCCGATCTGCGTTCATCGACTCGCTCGCATTCCCCGCCACCAGCAGCGTCGCCCCCGAGGCCACGGAGAACAGGCTCGCGCTCTCGGTATCGGTCGTGGCATTCTCTCCGCCGACCTGTACCGTGTCGCTCAACACATAATAGACATTGTTCAGGGTGAACGCCCCATCGCTCAGGGTCGTTTCGACCCCGCCGACATAGATGGTCGTCAGCGTCTCGTCCTGAGCGTTCTTCAGGTTTGCCTTGTTGGTTCCGGTCACCAAGGTATAGGTCGCCGTGCCCAGCCCGTTGGAGGTCGGGAGCGTCGAGGTCGTGCTCAGCGTGTCCAAACGCGTCACCACCAGCGAACCGTTAATCTTCAGTGTGCCTCCGGCCATTTGAATAGCACCCGCCACCCGCATCTCCTGATTGGCCGCCAGCGTGACCGTCCCGTTCGTGAGGTGGAAGGCGGTTGCTGCCGCGCTGCCGTCAAAACCGGTGCCCAGCGTGACCGAGCCGTTAAGATTCAGCGCCGATCCACCTGTTTTTTTCAGGGTGCCCTCACTCACCGTGCTGCCGCTCACCGTCAGATTGGCGTTATCCAGGCAGATTTCCTGGCAGGCGCTACCAACGCTCAGCGAATTGAGGGTCGAGGAGCTTCCGCTGGTCATGTGCAAAATACCCTCGCGGATATCCAGCGAGCCGTTGACAAAGGACACACTTGCCAGATACAGCTTTCCACTGCCGGTCTTGGTCAGTGTATTTCCGTTGAGCTTCACCTGATACACACCACCGGAATCGGCCGTTGCTTTCTGCATCACAATATTGTGAGCCGCATCGATGGTGGCATCGCCCAACAGCTCCAGATAAGGAAGCGCCTTGTGACCGGTAGCAACATCCGCTCCGGAGTTCGTCAGAACAGAGCCGCCCTCCATCACGACGTGGAAATAGGCATCGTGCCCGTTCAAATCGAGCGTTGCACCGCTCTGAATGGTAATGGCGCGATCCTTGTTAGCCATGTAGATGACACCGAGCGCATCGGGATCCTTGGCATCAGCGTCACTTAACGAGGAATTCATCTTCAGCGTCGTGCCCGACAAGATGGTGATATTGCCGACGAAGCCGCTGTTTCCGGCGGCAAGCAGGGTGTCCGGATTCGTCTCATCCTGGGTTGTGTTGAAAGCCTGCCCGGCCAGCCCGGAGAACTGCAGCCCCGTTCCCGAAGCGCTTGTGTAGCGCACCGCGCCGTTCGCCGTTGAGCTCACCCGCGAGAGCACCGACAAATCCGTTGTCGAGAGCACCGCACCATCCAGCACCACCAGCGTCCGGTCGCCTCCCATCGTGTCGGCGTTGTAATCCTTCGAAACGGCCAGATAATAGACACCATCCTGTGCACTGTCCGTGACCACCAAGCCCCCACCGTTGGTTTGCAAATCTGCGCCGGAATAGTCCGCGCCCAGAATTTGCACCGTGGTATTTTCCCCCAGGGTAGTCGTCACGCCGCTGCCTGCCAGGCGCAGCGCGCTCAGATAGCCCTCGTCCCCGCCGGAAAGCTCCATCGACGAGATCAGGGCGCTGCTCCCCACGACCACATTCCCGTTGAGCACCAGCCTGGCGCTTTCTCCGCCGACAGCGTTGCTCAGGGTCAGGGTAGCATCCGCCCCCACCTCCAGCGAACTGTTGGCGCTCAGGGTAATCGCGCCGTCCGTGCGCGTGTCCGTCAGCAAGCGAACCGTGCCGCCCGTCACATTCAGCGCCCCGGCAAAGCGATTGTAATCCCCGGCCAGCTCCCAAAGGCCGGCTCCGCTCTTGGTGACGGGGTGGGCCGCGCCGTTGCGGTGGAAGAACGCCCCCTCCAAACGCAGCGAAGCGTTCTCGCCCACGGAAATGTTAGCTCTGTTTTCGCGCGTCATCACGGCGCAGGAGATGATATTGTCCGTGCCGGTGACGCTGATCGTGCCGTTGAGCATGTCGAGCCCGCGAATATCGCGTGTCTGCCCGTCGATGGTGGCCGTCTGGCCGTCCCCCGCGGTGCCGATGCGTGTGTAGCCGTTCAGCTTCAGGGTGATACTCGTCGTCGCGCGATTGGCGAGATTCCATGTGGCCCGCGTCTCGCTGTTCGTGCCACGCAGCTCCAGTACGGTGCCGGAATTGCTGTAGCCGAGCGAATCACCGCCGGAGGTCAGCAGCGTGCCGCCGCCCAAGATGGTCGCCGTGTGGCCGTTGCCGAAGAAAGCGTTTTCTCCGTTGTGCGTGGTACTGATGGTGCTGCCGACGCCGATGATAACGTCCTTGGCCTTATTTGCGGCGTAGCCGCCCCAAGCGTATTCCACCCCCTCAAAGGAGATGGTATTCGCAGCGACGACAGCGTCCGCCGTCCAGCTGAAGGTGCTCAGATTGTCGGTATTGACGACATAGGTGCCGCCGGTTTCGGCAGTTTCGGCCGAGGCAATCCCCGGCGCGAGCAAGGCCGATGCCGCCAGGGTTCCGGTTCCGATGGTGGTGAGCAAGGGCGACACCACTGCCGTACATGCAAGGAGAGCGGCGCGCAGCCGCGAGGGGAGATGAAGTTTCATGATCAGAGAGGAATCTTCCTGACAGATACAGCATTTCCAATGCTGTGTCAACCACAAAGAAACGAATAAGGCTCATTTTGA
>JBJEVK010000042.1:0-5069 GCA_051884295.1 Akkermansia sp. | reverse complement strand
TGGTGTCGTAGGTCACATCATTGGTGCCGATGTAGAACGCCGTTCCCTGCACCCCCGTGACGCGGTAGGCCTTGGAGTCGTCGAGATCCACCAAACTGCCGCTTGCTTCGCCGTTGACCGTCCAGGTGGTGCCCTCGGCGATGCTCAGGTGCTCGGCGCTGCCGTCCTCCGCGATGATGTAGTTGACATCCTGTGAGGCAAAGCCCTGTTTCGCCCCATCGCTGTAGCCAGTGGTCGTCGATTGCGTGCGGAAATTGTCCGTGTCGCTGATGTTCACGCTGCCGCTGAGGGCGAGCTTGCCGGCGCTGTTGTCCAGCGTGCCCGTCAGCGTGGTGTTGCCGCCGAGGCTGATGGTGTTCTCCCCGCTGATGGTTGCCCCGCCGATAGTGGCGTTGCTCATGCCCCAGTCGGCGCCGTTGGTGGCCAGCGTGCCGCCCGTGATGGTGATGCCGATGCCCGAGGCAATGCCCGCCGTCGTGTTGATGGTCAGCGTGCCGCCGCTCATGGTGAAGGTGCTCCCCGTGCCGTGATCATCGCGGGTAAAGCCGATGCCGTCGGTGGTGATGCTACCGCCGCTCATCGACAGGGAACCGTTGTTGTTGGCCACCTCGGCGTGCCCCATGTTGATGCTCCCGTTGACGCTCAGGGCACCACCGGTCGTCACCATGATTTGGGCTCCGGACTCCAGCCGGAACTCACCACCCACCGTGAACGAACTGCCGATGGTCAGCGCAACACTGCTGCTCGAACCGTTGACGGCCAAGGCTCCTTCGCTGAGGTAGGCCACGGAGGTGGCCGTATCACTCAGCATGCGGGTCATGATGCGGCTGTCATCGCCGATGGAACCGGAAGCGCCGCAGAGCTTCACGGTGCCCGCTCCCGTCACCTTGCCCAGAGTCAGCTTGAGCGCATCGGTGGCGCGGGTATATCCGCTGTTTGCCGCTCCGCCGGGCGTGAGCTCCGTGAGGTCGAGGGTCTGCCCGGCTTCCAGAACAATGCTGCCGTTCTCGCCGATGCTCAGTTGCTGCGTCTTGAGCGTCAGGTCTGTGGCGCCGTCTTGCAGCGTCAGCTGCCCGTTCACGTTCACGGAGCCGAAGCTCAGGGTGTTCACCGTGCCCGTGCCCGTCAGGGCACCGCCCGCGGCCGTCACATCCAGCGTCGTCACCGTAGAGGGAATCGCCACATTGGCCATGCTCAGCGTGCCGCCCGCCAGGCGGATGCTCGTCACCGCCGCATTGTCCGCATCCGTTTGGTTGTAGGTGTGCGCACTGTCGATGACCAGGATGCTGTCATCCGAGCTCAGGAAGGTCAGCGTGCCGTCGGTAAAGCGGAGCAGCGCATCCGCCGAGGCACCCTGAATATAATCGGCCGCCGCAACGGTGTTGCCCGAGCCGAAGTCAATGCCCGTGATGCTGCTGATACCGCTCAGCAGGTCGACACTGCCCGTGTCTGCACCGACCAGCGTGATGCAGCCATCCCAAGTGAGCGCCTGCGTACTGTCCGCGGCTCCCAAGGCGATGGTGCCGTTCGTCACATCCAGCGCCGCGCCGTCCTGCAGGGTGAGCGAGCCGCCCAGCGTCAGCCCGGCTGCCGTGGAGCCCAGCGTTGCCCCGTCCTCCACCGTCGTGGAGGTGATGGAGTTGGTGCCCGTGAGCTTCAGCGTGCCGCCCAGCACGTTGACCGTGGCCAGAGCCGAGGCCTCGTGCACCGTCAGAGTGCCCAGACCGGATTTCGCCAGAATCGTGCCCTGCGTGAGCCCCGACGTCTGATCCGCCAGCCCCAGTTTCTTGAGGCTCAACGTGTCCGTCTGCCCCTGCACATCGAAGCAGACCCCGTTGGTGCCGCGCACACGCACCATCCCCTCGACCGTATTGGTCCCGGTTGCGACGACCACCTTCTGCGCGCTGCTGGCAAAGTCCAGCACGCCGTAGAGATCCTGCCCTGCACCTTTGATGGTAGCGTTGTGCAGCTCCAGACTGTTTTTATCAATCGAAATGCGGTTACTTCCTGCCTCCACCGTGCCGCCGTCAATCGTCAGCTTGCCGGAGGAGTTCCAGTCCAAGGCATCGGTCTGCCCAATGACCAGCGTCCCTTGCAGCCGCATGTTGCCTTGGTAGCGCTGATTGCCCGTCACCGCCACCCTGCCCCCGGACTCGACCGTGATGGCCGCGCTCCGCACCAGACCGTCGTTGTTCAGATCCAGCGTCGCGCCGGAGTGTACAGTCAGCGCTGCCGTCGAGCCGGAGGCAACCGTGCCGCCGAGCACTTGAATCGAGCTGTCCTGCTTGCTGTTCAGGGTGACATCGCTGTAGGCGCCCTTCAGCGTCAGCAGGTTGTTTGCCCCGGTGCTATTGACCACGCTCAGCTGCCCGCCCAGCGAGCGGATGCTCTGCAGCCCCTCCGTGGCTGCGTAATCCGCTGCCGCCGAGGCCTTGTAGACCAGCGTGGCTCCCTCGGCCAGCACAAAACCCGTGGCCGTGCTGTGGTCATTCATTGTCACCGAGCCGCTGTTGACGTAGTACAGCGCATCCGCCGCGGCTTCAATGGTGAGGTAGAGCCCTGTGTCATCCGTCCCGGCGCGAGCGGCATCCACCGCCGAGCCGTCCAGAGTGAAGTTCAGCGTGCTCAGCTCGGCGTCCGCGCCCTCGCTGCCGACAATCGAAATGTCGTCGCAGCGGAGGATGTAGACCTTGCCGCCCGTCAGAAAACCATTGACCCCGTCGCTGTAGGTGATGCTGTCCTGCCCGGCGGAAATCGACGTGCCTAGCGTGGCGCCGGAGGTCAGCGTCGAGCTTCCCGTGACGCTCACCCCGTTGGTCGACACGAGTGTGGCCGCGCCCAGCATGCTCAGATCGCCGCCGATGCTCAGGGCAGCATTCGCCGTCAGCACACCGTTGGCCAGCGTGGCATTGCCGGAGATCTCCATCCCACTTTGCAGCGTCAGGCTGTTGTTGGTGCCGTAGTTCGACCCCGTGCCTCCCATCGTCAGTGCCCCGATCGAGGAAACCGCTCCCAGCTTCCAATCCAACCGCGTGCTGTTGTCAATCACGAGGCGGTTGGCGGACAGGCTGCCGGCGCCGCTGATTGTGCCGACATTGGCGTAGGCCAAGGTTAACCCGCCCTCGTCATTGCCGTCGATGAGCAGTTCGCCGTCCACAAGGAGGTTCTTGGCCCAACTGATGTTCACAGAGCCCGAGTTGATCCTGTTGCCGGCGCCGATGCTGATCAGTCCGCCCGCACCTGTCGTGCTCAGCGTGGTGAGGGTATGCTCGGTCAGCGTGTCCCGTGCCTCAAAAGTGAGGTTGGCGTTGGCGCCCATGCTGAGCGTGCCCTGCGTGACGCTCGCATTGGCACGATACACGAGGGAACCGGCGTTGAGATTCAGCGTGCCGTCGGCCTGCGCCACGGTTCCCTCCACAATCAGCGTGCCGCTGCCTGTCTTGTTGATAGCCTTATTGCCCGAGCGATTTGTAATCCCGTATTTCAACGTCAGCTCGCCACTTTCGGCAATGTCCATCGTGGAGGCATTGCCGTCGCCGCGGGTAAAGACATTCGTTGCGATGACATTATTCAGCCCGGTTACGGAAATCGTGCCGCCGTGAAGATCCAAACCGCTGCGATCGCCGCCGCCGCTCGCACCCAAATCCGCACCCTCGGGGGCGACAATGCTCGCGTTGCCGTTGAGCTGAATTTGCGAGGTGGTGGTCACGCGGTTGCCGAGTTGCCACAGCGCTTCCTTGCCCTCCTCGCCCTGCATCACCAGGCGGGTCGAGCCGTTGTTGTAGCCGATGGCATCATTGGCTGTGGTGATGAGCGTGCCCCCGGCCTTGATGGTAAAGGTGTTGCCGTTGCCCCAGAAAGCCGTGCCCCCGTTGTGCGAGGTGGTAAAGGTCACCCCGTCCCGAATTTCCATGGAAACGGCATGGACACCACTCCCCAAATCATAGACGTTCGATGTCTCCGACACTTGGGAATCAAAAAAGACAATCTTGGTCGCCCCCTCGGCATCATCCCAGGAGAACGATGTGATGTCCGTCACGCAATAGATGGTGGAGGTGATGATTGGCAGGTCATCCGTGGTCACGAACTTCAGCGCCGTGGCAATGTCCTCCCCGTTGCTGTAGGTGGCGAGCACCGTTTCACCGTTCTTCACCGTCAGGGTGGCCTCCTCGCCCAGAATGCCGCGGCACGTGCCGTCGAGAATCCGATACCCGGAGCGCGAGGTGGCAAAGCCGTTGCTCTCCGGCTGTTCAACATCCGAGTCCGGGAAGGCATCCAGATACGTGACGGCCTGCAACCCGGCGATATCAATCGAGCAGTTGCCGTTGAAGGTGATGGTGTCGTTGACGGTTTGGGTGACCATGGCCGCGCCCAGAATGACATCCGTATCCGTCATCGTCATGCGCGCGGCCCATGAGGGCGTGCCGCTGTTGCCTGTCACCAGGGTAATCCCCTGTTGCAGATTCAGGACAGCGTTGGAGACATTGATGCGCGTGTCGTACCAAGAGCTGCATCCGGCGCTGCCCAGTACGTTCAGGCGAATCTTATTCTCTGCCGAGGTTCCCTGAATCGTGCTGGTGCCGCGTCCGAAGGTCAGATCCTTCACCGTCAGCTGCCCGTTACCTGCCAAGATGGCATTGTTGCAGCTGTTGCCCCAATCCGTCATTTGCAGGGAGCCGCCCGTGATGTCAGAGCCCTCCTCGGCGCTTGTCACCAAGTTGATGCTCCCCGTCAGGGTGTAGGTCACGCCTTCGTCAAACGCGATGGTGTAATCGCTGCCCTCCGTGGCATCCGCGGCAATGTCGGAGAAGCTCTTGGCGGCGGTTTGATCGTCGCTCGTGTAGGTGTAGACGGTCTTAGCCTCATTCCAATCGGCGTATGCCGGGGAAAGTGCCGACCAAACGACCGCCGACGCAATCAGGGTGCCCGAGCACAGGGTGGGAAGCATGGGCGAAACGAACGCCATGCACGACAGGAGGGCGGCGCGCAGCCGCGAGGGGAGATGTAATTTCATAGCAAAAAGAGGGAAATCGCTATTACCCTGTGTACAGCATTTCCAATGCTGTGTC
>JBJEVK010000041.1:0-22063 GCA_051884295.1 Akkermansia sp. | reverse complement strand
ACAAGGTGTTCTGCAACGGCTTTTCGGTGTCGCATTTGATTTTGCAACTTACAGGTTTATTCCCGCAGGCATTTTATCCTCGCCTCAGTATTTCGGCAACGCGCATTCCCGGCACCGAAATGGGAGAGGTGGATGCGTGCGGCAATCGCTTTACCGATTCCAAACGCATCGAGGGGACGATACCTGAAATGCTGAAAGCGGCATTGGATTTTGTGCGAAACAACATGCACACATCAACGGCTGTCAACCCCCTGACCGGGGAGCGCATAGACATGCCCCAATATCCTATGGATGCTGTGCGAGAGGCGATTCTCAATGCATTGGTTCACAGAGATTACAGCATTTATACGGAGTCAAAGCCCATCCGGCTGAATATGTATGATGATCGGCTGGAAATCATGAATCCGGGTGGCTTATACGGACGCCTCACCTTGGATCAGTTGGGATATTCCCAGCCGGATACCCGCAATCCTGTTCTGGTAACGGCGCTGGAAATATTGAAAGAAACCGAAAATCGTTACTCCGGCATTCCGACCATCAGACATGCTATGGCGCAGCGCAAGCTGCCGGAGCCGGTGTTCACCCCTACAACGGGGGAGTTCAAAGTTGTCTTGTATCACAAGCAGAGTCCGGAACCGGAGGCTCTGCCTCCCCGGCGGGCAGGCAGGGTTACCGACCGAAAACAACTGCTGATGTTCTGCAAAACCCCGCGCACTCGGGCAGAAATTATCCGATTTCTCAACATCGATTCCGGGCAATATGCGTTGCGTCGCTATCTCGACCCGCTCCTGAACGAGGGAGCCATTCGAATGACCATTCCGGAAAAACCCCGCAGTCGCCGTCAGCAGTATGTCACTGTCGAGGGTATGTGACGATGCGGAGCCCCGGTAGACGCTCCGAATACGGGGGATCTGCCCTGTCGGGGTCGCGCCGCGTGCTCAGAACTCGGCGTTGAGGGCGTAGAGCCAGCGCGGGGCGGAGGGATGGCGGTTGAGGGGGTGGCGGTGCAGGGGCTGGGCGAAGGTCAGGCTCATGCTCAGGTGTTGCAGCAGCCCCAGCCGCAGCCCGCCGCCGACGGAGGAGAGGAAGGCTTCGTTGTAGTCCCTCAGCAGCGTGTCCTCGCTGCGGTGCACGAGCTGGCCGAAGTCCCAGAAGGCGAAGAGCTCGGCGCTGTGCAGCTGCAGGCGCTGCGGCAGCAGGGGCAGGAAGTTGTAGCTCAGCTCGCTTTGGATGTTGTAGCCGCGCTCGCCGGAGAGCATGCCCTCCTCGTAGCCGCGAATGCTGTTGACGCCGCCCAGCTGGATTTGCTCGCTGCTCGTCATGGCGCGCAGGCTGCTCGCTTGGTATTGCCCGCGCAGCAGGGCGGAAAAGGCGTGGGGCAGCTTGTGGCGGAACTCCAGCTGGTAGTTGAAGCGCCAGAAGGGGGGCTCGCTGCCGACCAGCTGCCAGCCGCGCGTGAGCATGGCGGCGTTGTAGAGGTAGCCGTCCCGGAAGAGCAGCAGGTCGTCGAGGGTGGCGGTGAGGTCGTTGGTGCGGTAGCTGCTCAGGTTCAGCCCGCTCATGGTGCTTTCGTTCTCCTTGAAGAGCATTTGCAGCCCGGCGGAGAGGATGTTGCGCTCGTTGACAGCGAGGGGGCGGCGCACTCCGACGCGCAGGGCTTTGTAGTCTCCCTCCACGTTGAGATCGCGCATCTCGTCGGTGATGATGTCGGTGGTGGCGCGGTCAAGACCCAGAGTCCAGGTGGTGTTGAGGCTGTTTTCCGTGAGCATGTAGGCGGCGCTGAAGGCGTCGGTGCCTTCGCTGCCCACATAGCCCAGCGTCAGCTGGTCGCGGGTGTAGCGCCCCGCCAGCAGCCCGCGCGCGGTGCCGAAGAGCCCGCCGCGGTAGAGCCCGGTACTGCGCTGCCCGGCGTTGTCGGTGAAGAGCAGGGCGCTGTAGCGCCGCGGCTCCTCGGTGACGAGCTCGAGGTCGGTTTTGCCTGCCGCATCGCCGGGGCTGATGTTCAGACGCGCCTTGAGGTCGCTGACGGCGTTGAAGGCGACGAGTCGGCTCTCGATGTCATCGACGCAGAAGACCGCACCCTCGGGCAGCTGCGCGGCGCGCAGGACATAGGATTCGGGGGTGAAGTGCATGCCCGTGGCGTGCACGCGGCCGATGCTGCCCTCGAAGAGTTCCACGCGCAGGGTGCCGCTGCTGACATCCTGCTCGGGCAGCCAGGCGCGGCTGGTTATGCAGCCGCGCTCGCGGTAGGCATTGTTGAGGGTGCGGACGATGCTGCGGATGTCGGCCATGGAGAGGGTTTTGCCCTCCCACTGCTGCCGCAGTTCCTCGATGAGGTCGGTGGGCAGCACGCGGCTCGGCGCAATGTCGAGGCGGCGCAGCGGCAGGAGCGGCTGCGCTTCCTCGGGGCTGGGGGCGGGTTCGGCGTCGTCGGGCTCGGCTTGGGGTTTGGGCGCGTTTTCGGCACGGCGCATTTGCTCCACGCGGGTGTTGAGGGCGCGGCGCTGCATGCTGTCGCGCAGGCGATCCATGGTGCGGGCGGCATCCTGGGCGGGCAGGGGCAGCGCGGCGAGCAGCAGCGCGGCGAGGAGGGCGGGGCGGGAGGTCATCGGGAGAGAGCGGTGAGGGTGGTGGTGATGTCGGTGGTCGCGCCGTTCCATTGCTCGGCATCAGCGGCGCGGCTGCCGTCGCGGTTGATGAAGCGGAGCTCGGGGGCGGTGTCCTCGGCGTGGTCGGAGATTTCGCGCTCAGCGGCCTCCCGCAGTTTGTCGAGGGTGTCGGCGGCGATGCCGGCACTGTCGTCCAGCGACATGTTGATGCCCAGCGTGTCGATGAATTCGATGAGCCCGCCGCTGAACTGGCGCTCATACACATCGGCGTATCGGGTGGGGGTGTAGCTGCGGCTGGCGCGGATGTTGCCGCCCGTGGCGCGCCGAATATCGCCGGAGGAGGTGAGCGCGACGTGGTAGCCTTGGATGGTGCCCGTGATGTTCAGGACATCGGCATCGCCCATGAGATCGACCGAGCCGTGGGTGGCGATGACATCGCCGACGGGGAGCACCCCCGCGCCGTCTGCCGTCGTCAGCAGAGCGCGGATGTTGCCGTTGGCCGTGGCGCTGAAGCTCTCGGTCTCGCCCCAAAGGACGAGCAGGCTGCCGCCGACGTCGGCGCGGAAGTGGCGCACATCGATGAACCCGAGAATGAGGTTGCTGCCGACGCTCAGGCGGGCGCTGTCCGCGACCTCCGCCAACAAGACCTCTAGATGGCCGTCGAGGGCGGTTTTCAGCTGTCCGCAGTGCAGTTCATTGATGTTGATGTTGCCGCGCCCGCGGATGCTCAGTTGGTGGTTGTCGCCGGTTTCAATGGACTCGAAGAAGGCGGTGCCGCTGCCGGGGTTGTCGATGTTGATGCGCCCGTCGCCGCTGAAGCGGATTCCATCGTTGAAGCTGGTGGTGAAGTCGGCTTCGCCGAGGAGGTTCAGCTCGCGGTCGATGGTGATGGCCGAGGTGGAGATGCTGTTGCTGTGGGCGTTGGCGTTGCTCTGCAGGAAGGTGATGCTGCCGACATGCAGCGGATTGCCCAGGACGATGTTGCCGAAGTAGGGGAGGGTCATCTGGTCGATGTAGGCGACATGGCTCCCCGTGCGCAGGGTGAAGGGGTACACCGTGTTGGTCGGGAAGAGCCGCACCAGCGGCAGGGTGTCGTTCGGCGTGTTGCTCTCCAGCAGGGCGCCGCCGTCGAGCCCGTGGGTGTTGATGACCAGCGCGCCCTCGGCGCCGCTGCCGACGGAGCTCAGGCTGTAGCCGCTGCCGTTGAGGGTGAGGTGGCGGCAGGTGATGTGCGGGTTGTCGGCGCGGCCGTTGTGGTCGGCGGTGCCGGTGAGAGAGGCGCCGCCGGTAAGCGTCAGGAAGATGTCCTCGGCGTCCATGTAGCACAGGTTCAGGGTGGTGGCACTGTGGAGGTAGGCATTGCCCTCGGCCGTGAGGTTGAGGATGCCGTTGCCGCCCATGCTCAGGGGGGAGGTCTCGCTGCCGATGTCGCCTTCAGCGTAGAGGACGAGGTTGTAGCCGCTGCTACAGCTCATGGAGCTGCCGCTGATGGAGCCTCCGGAGGAGAGGCGAATGTCGCGCTCGGCGTACACGCCCGAGGGGGAGAGGTTGATGTCGCCCGGGCTGCTGATGTAGACGGCGCCGGCGGCGTCGCAGGCGATGCTTTGAGCCTCGATGCCCAGATAGCCGTGGGTGCGGATGGTGAAGAGTTCGCCGCTGCGGCTGACATCGCTTTCGGAGGCTTGGGCGAGGAGGTGGAAGTCCAACTCGCTGATGTTCTCGCGCGTGAAGCTGCGGGTGCTGATGGAGTAGATGCAGGTGCCGTCGCTTTCGCGGCGTTCGAGGGCGGCGCCGCTGATGCTGCCCTCCCGCACGCCTTGCATGAATTCCTGTTGCCAGGTGCTGTAGATGGGGGAGCCGTCGCTGTTCCAATCTGCGGGGCTGAGCGAGATGCGCAGGCTCTCGTTGCCGATGTTGCCGTTTGTGCTGTAGAGATGCACGCTGCCTTGGCGGGCGATGATGGTGCTGTTGGTGCCGGGGATGGCTTTGCCCATGGCGACGATGCTCAGATCATCGGCCGCCTGCCGGAAGAGTTGCTCGGCGCGGTTGCTTCCGCTGACGACCTTGGCCAGACTGTTGAGGGTGTTGTTTCCCTCGCTGTTGAGCAGATACCACAGGGCGGGGGTGCTGCCTCGGAATTGCTCAGTGATGGCGGCGCAGGTCTCTGCATCGTAGAGCGGGGTGCTGCTGCCGTCGGCGGTGATGTCAGAGGGGCTGATGAAGTTGCCTTGCGCGTCTTGGTAGCGCAGGCTGCCGTCGGCGTTGCGCTCCCAGTACTGGCGGTACTGCGTTTCCGTGAAGGCCCCGTAGTCGACGACGTCGGTGCCTTGCTGCTGAGCGTTGGCGATGATGTCTTGCGTCAGGTCGCGGATGAGTCGGTCGTATTGCGAGTTGGCGAAGGCTTGCGCGGCCTCGTCGGTGTGGTCGCAGATGTAGCTCCCGACATCTTCCGTGCTCTCAAAGATGGTTCCGCCCACATAGTCCGTGCCGCTGAGCGCCTGAATGTACTCGACCAGCGATTCGCCTTTACCCTCGTTGTAGAGCTCAGTGAAGCGCCCGGAGAGGGCGGCCTTGGTCTCGGCCTCTTCGTCGCTGACCAGCAGGTAGCCCCGCGCATCACGGTGGGTGTAGTTGCCCTCGCTGTCCTGCTCGAAGTAGAGCGTGGTGTAGCGGGTGAGCTCGCTGTGGTAGTGCTCGCTGAGGCTGTCGGCAATCTCGTTGGTGGCTTGGTGGAGAGAGAGACTGTGGGCGAGGGTCTGGTCGCTCAGGATGTCCGTCAGATCCGCGTTGACATCGGCGGCGATGCTGCCGTTGCTGCGCAGGCTGATGTTGCCGTTTTCGCTCAGCAGGGAGCCCAGCAGCAGCTCGCCTGTCCGGCTGCGGTTGTCGATGCTGATGTCATCGGCGGCGCGGGCGCTCAGGCGGTCGGTGGCGGTGCTGAGGGTGATGCCGCCCTGGTCGCTGTAGAGCAGCAGCAGGTCGCCGCAGGAGGCGCTGCCGCTGATGTCCGAATCCGCAAATAGGTAGGCCGAGCCTTGCGTGTGGACGGAGTCCAGAGGCAGGTCACCCTCGGCGGCGATGTAGGCGCTGCCGCCGCTGCTGAGGCTCAGTCCGCCGCCGGCCGGTGAGCTGTCGACGAGTTGAATGTGCACGAAGTCGGCCATGCTGCCGATGTTGCCCGTGGCGCTGAGGGAAATCTGCCTGGCTCGGAGCAGGTTGTCACCGCGGGAGGTGATGGACAGGGCGCTGTTGAGGGCAATGCGGTCGGCCGAGACGGTGCCGCCGACGCAGATGTCGGAGCGGTGGGTGTTGACGGTGAGCGCGGAGCCGTCTGCCCCGAAGAAGTTGATGGCGAGCTTGTTGGCGGCGCTGATGTAGAGGGTGTCGGTGCGCACGGTATCCCAGGTGGCCGTGTGGCGGTAGCGGCGCAGCCAACCGGGGTCGTAGTAGGTGTGGGAGTAGTTCCGCATTTCGGAGCTGACGACAAAGTAGTTGCCGGTGCCGAACACCTCCTGGTATTCGGTGCGGATAGTACCCCATTGTTCGCTGCCCATTTGCCGCGTTTCATCATACGATGGGTTGCTGCCCTGCTTGTTCCACGAGAGCCAGGTGCGTTTGTAGCTCGTCGTGCGCTCGCGGCTGATGGTCAGGTAGTGGGTGCTCTGCGGGGTGAAGTCGCTGCTTTCTGTTGTGGTGGTGACGGGCCCGGCGGCAGCGTAGAAAGTCGTGGTGCAGAGGGTCTTGCCCGTGGTGGGGTCGACCGTGTAGCGGTAGCTGCGGGGGGTATTGCTCAGGTCGGTGAGCACGATTTCGCCTTGGGACGCATGGCTGAGGGCCATGTTGCCCAGCCGCAGGGTGTAGACGGATTGGTTGTCGATGACGAGGTCGCGGTAGCCGTTGAGGACGGAGAGGCAGGCCGTGCCGCTGGTGTCGGTGTTGAGCAGCTTGCCGGTCAGGTAGATGCCCGTGTCGCGTTCGCAGGGCGATTCCAGCACGATGCTGCGGGTGGGGGCATCGAAGTAGGAGTTGATGCCCGTGTTGCGCAGTTCGTTGATGAGGAATTGGCTTTGCGTGGGGTCGGCTTCGTAGCGCGCCAGCGCCGCCTCGACGCTGAGGATGCGCCCGCTGCTGTCGCTCAGGGTGATGCTTTCCGGGATGCTGACGGAGCTCAGCCCGCTGGTCATGCGGCAGTTGAGGTCCAGGTAACCTTGCGCGGTGATGGTGATGCTGCCGGAGGCGGTGAGCACGGGCACACTTGCCGGGCTGTTGGTTGTGGTGACGCGGGTGGTGCCGCTGCTTGTCTTGTTCTCCAGAGAGGCAAAAATGTCCCCGTACTGGCTCAGAGGGTTGCTGAGGCTGTAGTTGCCGTCGCTGCGCGCATCGTAGTTGCCCGAGGTGGCAAAATCGACGGAGCCGGCCAGCACGCTGCCCCGGTTGAGGATGTCGCCCGCGGCGCTGATGCAGAAGCGGGCGCGGGGGATGTTGTAGAGCCCTTGCAGGGTGAGGTCGCTGTTGCCGTTGGTGGTGATGATGTTCAGGCGCTCCTCATCTCCGCGCCGCTGCACGCGCCCGTTGAGGACGAGGTCGCTGCCCCGGTTGCTGTAGACGATGCCTTGCAGGCTGAGGTCGCGGGGCGAGCTCGAGCTGATGCTCAGCGTCTGCGCCTGTGGGTTGCTGTAGCGCGTGCTGTCGATGCTGCTGCCGGAGATGTTGAGCTCGATGCTGCTGCCGTTGAGGATGAGGGGAATGAGGGTGATGCTGTCGCTGCCGTAGCTGTAGAGCGCGCGGGTGGTTTCGCCGTCGGCGTGGTAGAGCCCGTCGCTGCCGAGGCTCATGCCGTCGAAGAGCTCCATGCCCGCGCGGAGGTTCAGCTCGGGGCGGCCGTCCTGCTCGCGGAAGCTCCATTCCTGCCGCGCCGCGAGCCCGGCGTTCAACGTGCCGCTGAGGCTGTAGACGGAGGTGATGACGGGGCCCCCGAGCTCCTGCCCGGAGAGGAAGCGCGCGGCATCGTTGTACACGGCGATGTCGCCGCCGGCCCTGACCGTCGAGCGGATATCCAGCACGGCGGAGCGGTTATTGTTCTGCTCATCGTCATCGATGGCTACGGAGCGGTTGTTGTTGAGGTCGCTGAGCCCGACGGTGGCGATGAGCTTGCCCGTGGGCAGGGTGAGCGAGCGCTCGGCGCTGCCGGCGTTGAAGGTGATGCTGCCGATGCAGTTCAGGTCGCCGGAGACGGCGATGCTGTCCTCGGCCGTGATGTTGGCGCGGCGGTCGATGTCGGTGACGGGGATGAGGGCGTAGGAGGTGGCGGAGATGAGGCTCTCCTGGTAGGTGTGGGAGTAGGCAGTGAGGATGAGCTTGTTCCACGAGTCGACGGAGCCGAGGATGTTCAGCGTGGCATCGGCACGGGTCACTAGCGTGGGGTCGGCCTCGGTGACGGAGAAGAGCACTCCGCCGCCGAAGAGGTCGATGCCGGCGTGGGTCTCGATGTCGTTGACGGCGCTGATGGCGGTGTGCTCCTTGTCGCGCAGGATGTAATGGGCGGCATCGCGGTGGCGGCGTTGCAGGCTGCTGTTTTGCGAGAGGGTGACGGTGGCGTGAGCCGTGGGTTTGACGATGACGCTGCCCGCCGCCGTGCTGCCGCCGATGCCTACGCCCCCGCCGTGGATGTTGTCGTTGCGCCCCGTCTCATAGGGGTGGCGGTAGGTGTTGGCGGCGTAGAGGTCACTGCTGTCGGCGTAGATGTTCAGGGCGTTGCTGCCCGTGCCCAGGGTGAGGGTGGCAGTCTGCGTGCTGATGGCTTCCAGCGTGCAGCGAGGGTTGGTGTAGATGAGGCTGCCGCCGCCGATGGTGGCGTATTGCAGCAGAGTGGCGGTGGTGGTGGCGGCGGCGCGCAGGCTGTCGGCGGCGATGCGTCCGCCCGCGATGCTGAGGACGGCACCGGAGTTGTCGCGGATGAGGGAGCGGGTGGCGGAGTAGGCATCGAGGGCAATGCCTACGTTGACGCTGCACGCGCTGTTGGTGAGCTCGGTGACGGCGTCGGACTCCAGAGCGATCTCGGAGGCTTGCAGGTCGACCCCTTGGTCGATGCTGAGCGCGGTGTCGAGCTCGCTGATGTTTTCCAGCGTGGCGACCTGAGCCAGCCCGGCGCCGCTAATCTTGATGTTGGTGGTTTGGGCGGTGGAGCCGTCCGTGCTGCGGGCGCGGAGCCGCAGGCCGTCGCCGGCGTGCAGGCTGTTGTTGCTGCCCAGCGTGAGCTGATTGCTGCCCGTGGCCTTGCTTTGGTTGCGCAGATTTTGCACGCTGATGGCGGAGCCCGTGCCGCCGTGCAGATTGAGCTCGCGGTCCAGTGTCTCGCTCGATTCAAGCAGCATGTCCTTGGCGGCGCTGAGCCGGTTGCCGCTGCCCAGACTCAGGCTGCCGTCAACATTGTCCGTCAGCTCGATGGTGGGGAAGAGCAGGTCGAGGGTGCTGAAGCCGTAGTGCCGCAGGGTGAAGTCGAGCGTGTGCGTGGCGCGGCGCAGCAGGCTCAGGTTGCCCGTGTAGCTGGCCAGTATGTTGTTGTTGCCGAGCGTCAGGCTCTCTGTGGGGTCGATGAGGCTGTGCTGGGCGCTGATATCGATGCCGATGGTTCCGCTGAAGACAATGTCGTAGACGGCGGTGCGGAGGGTGGCGCTGTTGCCGCTTTCCAGCCTGACATCGCCGCTCGCGGTCAGGAAGTTGTCGTTGCCGAGGCTCAGCTCGCTCGTGCCCGTGTGGTCAAAGGAGGGGAGCAGCACGCTGATATCGCCTCCGCTGGCGTTGACACCCGTGTGGGTGAAGGTCTCGGTGGCGCTCGCATCGCTGCGCAGGCTCAGGCAGCCCTGCTCGGAGGAGAGGGTGACCCCGCTGCCGATGGCGGTGCGGGTGAGGCTCTTCTCCTCCCAGCCATAGGTGCAGACGCGCACGCCGAACGCGCCGCCCGTCACGGGCACGGCGCTGTAGCTGTCCGTGGCGCGGTGCTCGGCGCTGATGAGGATGTCGCCCCGGCTGTGCAGTTGGGTGTCATCCGCCACGGTCGCCAGCGTCACGGAGTCGATGGTGGTGTTGTTGACATGCACGCCGATGGGCACGATCGCCACGGTGACGTTGACGTTCTTCGGGGTGGAGTTGAGGGTGTCGGTCGCGCGGATGCTGCTGCTGCCGCTGACCTGTGCTGAGAGGCAGTCGAGGCGGGCCTCGGTCTGCGGGCGCTCGGGAGCCATGGCGGCCTCCGCCGCTTGCAGGGAGACGAAGCCGTCGACGTTGACGCCGCAGCTCTGCACGGAGCCGTAGGCCTCGGCCAGCACATCGTCCAGCGCGCTCAGGGCACCGCTCTTGGCACTGCTGACCTGCTGCTGGTCATCGGCGTTTTTGCTGTAGGCTTCGGTGGCATCGCCCAGGTAGAGGTTGCACACGGCCACATTGACGGCTCCGTAGGCCGCCACCGCTGCGTTGATGGCCAGGTAGGAGGCCGTGCGGGTGGTGAGGGCATCCAGCAGCAGGTTGCCGCCCACGTTGAGGGTCAGCGCGCCGGTGACGGCGGCGTTGCTGCCGCCGGCCATGTTGGCATAGCTCACGCCCACGGCGGCAGCGCCGTAGACGCCCCCGGCCATGCCCCAGGTGTTGAGTTCGAGGCTTTGCTTGTTCTCGGAGCGCAGGCTGAGGTCGCCCCCGGTGGTGATGGTCTTGGCGCTGTCGGCGCTGATGTCGGCTTGGGTGTAGCTGCGGAGGACGGCGCGGTTGACGTTGACGGCACCGCCGCCGTAGAAGCCGCCGGCCAGGGTGGCGCTGTAGCTGCGCAGGTAGGCGTCTTCCGTGGCCTGCACCAGCAGCTTGCCCGCCACAGTGGCGCTGCAGTTGTCGAGGTTGGCGCGCACCTTGTCCACGATGTCGATGAAGGAGACGGAGGCGCCGATGCCGACCCCGTTGAAGGCGGCGGAGATGCCGCCGGCGACATAGCCCTGGCGCGCGCGCCCGATGGTGACGCTGTTGTCGGCCAGCACCTTGAGTTGCCCCGCGGTGGTGGTCAGGCTGCTGTTGACGGCCTGGGCGGTGATGTTGTGGGCGATGGTGGTGGCCAGCGCCTGCCCGGTGACGGCGGCTCGGCCGGCGGTGGCCAACCCGGCGGCCAGACCCTCCAGCGTACACTCGCCCGTGGCTTGCAGGGTGATGTCGCGCGCCTGCGCCTCGCTGTTCTTCAGGAGGGCGGTGGAGGTGGCGGTGTCGTCCAGGTAGGCCACGGTGAGCCCGACGTTGAGCGCCGTGTCCCCGATGCCGATGGAGGGGGAGAGGAAGGCGGTGTTGAAGATGCCCGTGCTCGCGGCGTGCAGCGTGAGCGAGCCGCTGCTCAGGGTGAAGCTGCTGTTGAGGGCTTGGGCTTGGTTGACGGCTTTGTTCTTGAGCACGGCGACGGTGCCGTCGAAGCCGACCTTGCCGGAGCTCAGCCCCACGCTGCCGCCGTAGTAGCCCAGCTCGGTCTTGCCGTCGGCGGCGAGGGTGGCTCCCCGTGCGGCGTTGATGCGGCTGCTGCTGACGAGGGCGGTGGCGGTGTCGTCAAAGGTGGCGTAGGCAAAGGCGGCGCCCACGCTCGCGAGCCCCTCAGCGTCGAGGTTGAAGCTCAGGCTGCCCATGAGCCCGGAGAGCCCGCGGTAGACATGGGTGCCGAGGCGCAGGTCGCCCGGGGTTGTGAGCGTGCTGCCCGTGAGCCCGGCATCGACCGTACCCGCGAAGTTCATGTAGTTGACGGAGGCGGAGACGGCTACCGTGCTGCCTGCGGAGGCTCCGGCGGTGACCATGAACATCTGGCGGCTGCTGTCGGCAAAGATGTCGACATTGGCTTGGTCGTCCGCGCTACCGGGCAGGGTGCCGGTGGTGGTGACGGTGCTGTTGCGGATGCGGGCGCTCACATCGCTGCCGGAGTAGTCGGCCCAGCTGATAGCGGCGCCGATGCCCACCCCCTTGCTCAGCCCGGCGCCCATCGCCCAGTTGCGCACGCGCCAGTCTTCCGTGGCGTGCAGGCTGAGGCTCTCGGCGCGGACGCTCAGTGGTTCGTTCACGCCGGCGGCCTGCTCGATGGCGGCGATGGTGTGCGTAGTGACGGGCAGGATGCTGATGACGGCGCCCGCCGAGGCGTTGCCCTCGCCGGTGAGGATGATGCCCGCGCCCAGCCCGACGTTGGTGATGCAGCCGGTGGTGTCGGCGGAGACGCGGAGCGAGCCGGTGGCGGTGACAGGCGCGCCGATGATGCTCGCTTCGGTGCTGCGCTTGACGGTGCTGCGGGTGAAGGAGGCGCCGACGGCCAGGCGCGTGCCGCCCTCGGCCAGCAGTTGCAGCCCGGCATCCGCCTCGGCGGCATCGGCCTGCGGGGCGAGCTCGCGATTGTCCTTCCCTCCGCCGAAAGGCATGTAAGTAAAATCTTTGGCGTAGCTGATGATGTCGCCCAGCCCGGTGGCGCTGACGGAGACCCCCAGCGTGGTGGCGAAGATGAGCGGCGAGGATTCGGCGATGACGCTGATGTCGCGCCCCATCAGGGCGCGGTCGCCCCGGTTGTTGACGCCGGCCTTGGTGTCGCCGCCGATGCTGTTCCACGCGACCCCCGCCGAGCCGACAAAGCTGCTGCCGCCCACGGCACCCGCCACCGCCACGCAGACGATTTCGCTGTCGTCCTCGGCGCGCAGGCTCAGATTGCCCGTGCTGCTCACGGAGCTGTTGTTGAGGGTGGCGTAGGCATCGGCCTCCAGCAGGTTGACCCCCACGGAGGCGCCGATGGTGGCTGCGGACGAGGCTCCCGAGCTGCTGAAGGCCAGGTTGCCGCCCACGGTGACGATGAGCGGGCTGCTGTCGGCGCGCAGGGTGAGTGCCGCGTCGTTCAGGCGGAGGGTGGTGTCGCTGATGTCGGCGCGGGTGCAGAAGTCGGCGTTGGTGATGGCGATGTTGCTCGCCGCAGCAGCGAGGGCGGAGTCCGTGGCGTTGTTGCCCGCCGCTCCTGCCTGCCCGAGCGCTCCGTTGGCCAGCCCGTCCGCCGTCGGCGAAGTGAGCCCGGAGGCCGCCACGCCGATGGATATCAGCAGACCGTCCGTCTCAGCCTCCACGCTCAGACTCTTGCCTCCGTTCATGGTGAGCTCGCTCTCCGCCCGGCTGTCGGTCATGCTGAAGCCGAGGGCTTCCCAGTTCTTGCCGATGCCGCCGCTGAGTTCGCTGCGCTCAAAGCCGCCGATGAAGGCGCCGGTGAAGCTATCGATGTCGCTGATGGCCAGACCGATGCCCACGGCGGCGTTGGTGCCGGTGGCCAGCTCGCCGCTCACGTTGAGCAGCAGGTTGTTGTCGGTGCTGCGGACGGAGGAGCTCGCGTTGCTTCCGCCCCGGAGGGTGACGCTGTTGCCGGCTTCGAGCTGCGCCAGCGTCAGCACATCGGCGCCTTTGTAGGAGACGGCGCCCTGGACGGTGTTCTTGCCGTTGCTCACGGCTCCGGCGGCGTTGGCCGCCAGGGAGAGCAGGGTGCTGTCGGCGCAGATGTTGAGGGCATCGGCGCTCAGGGTGTTGCCGCTGTCATCGGCGCTCAGCCTGCCGATGCGGGCGATGGCGCTGTTGTTGAGGTTTTCGCAGATGATGGAGAAGCCCATGCCGTTGTCGGCATCTTTCTGCGAGGCGAAGATGTCCGCGCCGCCCAGGGTGAGGGTCAGGGGTTCGTAGCCGCCGAAGGTGAGCTGGTAGCCGTAGAGCTCGGTGGTGACGTTCACCCCCTTGTCGCTGCCGCTTTGGCTGATGGTGGCTCCATCGGCAATCTGTGCCACGGCGTTGTTCTCGTAGTAGGCAACGGTGAGGTCGCCGCCGATGCCGGTGGAGCTGCCGCCGCCCTGCTTGTCGCCGATGCCGGTTTTGCGGTTGCCGGTCTGCGCCCACGAGGTGGTGAATTCGGAGAGACCGAGATCCCCCGCCTCGCCGTATAGTTGCAGGTTTTCGATGATGTCGTTGATGCCTTTGATCCAGCCGTCCCAGCTGAGCGGTTTGCCGTCATCGCCATTCACCGCTTTGATAATCAGGCCGGGGATGCCGGCCCAGTCGTAGAGAGGGGGAAGCTCCAGGGAGGAGGAGACCTTGAGCTCGCCGCCCCGGATGTGCGCGGTGGCATCGCTGCCGATTTCGGCGCGGCTGGTGTTGACGAAATAGGGGATGCAGAGGGCTGTCGAGATGGCGGCTTTGGAGGCGGCGCCGCGGATAAAGGCCGCCGTGGCGACCTGGTTGGTGGCGCTCAGGCTGCTGCTGAGCTCCAAGCCGCCGTTGTCGGTGGTGGCGCTGCCGTTGAGCAGGGCTTGGCACTCGGACAGCGCTACATTCACGGCCAGAGCGGCGGAGAGGGTCAGCGTGCTGACTTCTTGCTCTGCGTTGTTGAACTGGTTGGTAAAGCCGCTGAGCTCTTTCTTAAACGAGTCGCCGAAAGGAAACTGGAAGTCCTTGATGTCGTTGAAGAGTGAGAGCGGCTTGAAGGCGATTCCCCATTCCTTGAGCGTGTCGAGCAGCTTTTGGTAGGTGCCGGGCTCTTCTTCCTCCTTGAGCGTCAGGGTGTGGTTCAGATCGGTGAAGCCGGAGCTGTAGGAGCTGGTGTCGAGCGTGGCGCCGACGCTGATGTCCTCGGCGGCGTGCAGGTCGCCGTCCAGCGTGATGGTCGTGGTCGGCTCGGTGACGGCGATGCCCAGCGCCAGCTCATACTTGGTGCAGCTGCCGGCGCCGCCGTCCTTCAGCACGCGCGCGCCGCCGGGTTGATCCTGATACTCGTATTCCTTGCCGCCCCCCAGAATGCCGATGATGCTGTTGGAAACACTGCTTTCGGCTTGGATGTCGATGGAGCCGCCCTCGGCGTTCAGGGTGGCCGTGTCGGCGAGGGTGATGCTGTTGTCAGCCAGGTTGACCGAGACATTCACCATGCCTGCGGCGGTGTATTTTGTTTTGCTGATGATGCTCTTGAGGGCGACGGAGGAGCTGAGGTCGGAGCGGAGCGAGATGTCCTGCGTCGCCGTGAGATGCACCTGCTTCCCCAGTGTGATGTCGCTGTCGGTCAGCCCGAGCCCGAAGCCGAGGATGAAGCCCGTGGCCTTGGAGTAGGAGGCGTTGGTTTTGGCAGAGGCATCGGCCTTGAGGGTGATGTTGCCCCCGGTGGCGGTCAGGGTGCTCGGGGCGGCGGCGCTGCTGTCCGCAAAGCGTATGTGGGCCGAGCTCTTGGAAATCGCCATCAGGGGGTAGAAAGCCAGCCCCGTCGTCTTGTACGCGCCCTCCCCCAGAATCAGGCGGCGCAGGAAGGTCGGCGTGTCGATGGTGAGCCCCGGTATCGACGAGACGGCTTTGCCGATGGTCTGGCCGAGGGGGCTGTTGGCGCTGTAGTCCTTGATGATGGTGCCCAGCTCTTTGGTGGCAAATTTGGTGTTGGTGCTCAGGCCGTAGCCGTAGAGGGTGGTGGCGCTCAGGGTGATGCTCTTGGCGGTGATGGCGGCGTTGGCGCCGAAGTCGATGCCGGTGCCGCCGCAGCCGATGGCGCTCATGCTGAAGTCGCCGGAGAGGGTGGCGCTGAAGTGATCGCCCACGCTGATGTAGCTGCCGCCGCCCAGGCAGATGTTGCGGGTGGCCAGGCGCCACAGACCCGTCAGGGACTTGTTTTGGGTGATGCTGATGTTGCCGGCATTCGTGATGGTGACGTTGTCGCCGATGCTCAGGGTGCTGTAGCCGAAGGGTTTGGCGCTGTCGACAATGATGGTGAGGTTGTGCTGCGCGCCGGCATCGATGGTGACGCCATCGGCGATGCTGACGGCGCCGGAGACCACCCATACCGTGTCCTCGCTCAGGAGGAGGTCGCTCGTGATGTTGAGCTCGCCGAACTCCTGTCGCGTGGTGGAGCCGGGAAGCAGGGTCGGGTTGAAGCTCTGCTGCTGCGCCGTGTGCTGCACCAGGCTGATGTCGCCGGCGAGTCGGCTGTCCGCCCCGGCGCTGAGCTGCTCGGCCGCGTCGAGGATGATGCGCCCGTGGGCGCCGTTGTCCAGCTCGGCCTGCTCCAGGCTCAGGCTGCCGTCGGAGCAGATGCTGATGCAGCCCGTCTCGTCCCCGCGGTAGAGGTCATCGCGGCGGCGCAGGCTGCCGTTGAGGCTGATGACCGCGCTGCCGGTGCTGCCGCTGTTGTCGCCGGGGTCGGGTTGCTTGCGCTCGGCGCTCAGGTAGATGTTCCCGGGGGAGGAGCTGACTTCCCAGGCGGGCTCGCCGCCCTCGCTCTCCACGCCGTTGAAGTATTGGTAGGCGCTGCTTTCCAGCACCGAGCCTGCCGCCGTGCGGAGCGAGGCCTCCCGCGCCGTGGCCGTGGCGGCGATTTCACCGCCGGTCAGGCTACCCTGCAACTGAATGTCGGCTTGGCGCCCCCCATCGGCGCGGAGGGAGATGCCCTCGACCCCGGACAGGCGGCTGCCCGCCGCCGTGCTCATCCGGGCGCTGCCCTGTGCCGCCGTGGCGTTGAGCAGCAGCGCTCCCAGGTCCAGCGTTTGTTGGGGCAGGGCGCGGAGGGCTTCCATGTAGCGCTTGGTGTAGGCTTCATCGCTCTCGCCCTCGCGGCGGGTGATGCTCGGCGAGCCGATGGCGTGGGTGGCGCTGCCCTTGGCTTGCAGCACGGCCGTGTCGCTCAGCTGCAGGGTGGCATCGCCCTCGTGCAGGGCGGTGGCGGTCAGTGCCAGCTCTTCCCCGGCCTGCAGGCTGCCGCTGATGCTGATGCGCGCATCGCCGCTGCCGGAGCTGACGGTGCTGCTGCCCTCTGCGTTTTGCTCGCTGATGCCCGTGGTGGCGGAGATGCTGATGTTGCTGCCGGCGCTGATGCTGCCGCCAAGCGTGGCCTCAGCCGCGCCGTCGGCGCTGTGCAGGGTGGCGGTGACGGTAGCGGCGCTGATGCTGCTGCCCGCTTGCTGGCTCAGCAGCGTGGTGCCCTGTGCCGCCTGCAGGGTCAGCACGACGCTGTCCTGCGAGTTCAGCAGGCTGCCGCTGCCCAGAGTCAGCGCGGCGCCCGAGCCCTCGGCGGGGGTGGCGGCGCTGCCGCCCTCGGCACTCAGGGTGATGCTGCCGATGCATTCCAGCTTGCTTGCTACGCTCAGCTCGGCGTGGCGCCCCGCTGCGGCTTCCAGGGCGATGCCGCCGCTGAGACCCGCGACTTCGCTGCCCGCGCCCAGGCGGACGGCGGCATCGCGCTCGGTCGAGCGCGCCGTCAGGGCGATGAGTTCGTTGACATCCTCGGTGTCGGTGGGGTCGGTTTCGCTGTTGCGGATGACCAGCGGATTGCCCTCGGCGCGGCTGCCGCCCTCCAGGGTGAGCGCGGCATCGCCTGCCTGAGCTTCGGCCAGCAGGGCGATGTGGTTGGAGCGCACCACGCTGCCGTTGTTCAGGGCGACGGTGGCGCTCTGCTGCCCGCGGGCGCTGATGTCCAGCTGCCCGTCGGCGCTCAGGCGGCTGTTGGTCACGCGGATGTCGGCGCTGCCGCCGGAGGAACTCGCCTGCACGGTGGCGCGCACCTCGGTGCGCTCGCTGCCGTCCGTGACGGCGCTCTCGGCAAGGGTGGCGCGGATGCTGCTGTCGCTGATGGTGATGGTGGCGCTGGCGCTGCCGACCGTGGCATCAGCACTGATGCTCACGCTGCCGGCGGTGAGGTCGCTGCCGCTGATGCTCAGGCTCACATCGCCGGCGTAGAGACCGTCGCCCAGCTCATTGGCGGCGCGCAGGGTCAGGCTGCCCGCCGTGTCATTCATGGTGACGTTCTCGAGGGTGACCACACGCCCCTCCAGCGTGTAGTTGCCGGAGATGGTGGTGTTGCTCAGTCGGGCGGTGTCGGGGTCGATGTAGACGCTCGCGGCATCGAGCTGCGCGCCGTCCAGCGTGATGTCGCGGGCAAAGAAGCGCAGGTCGGCCTCTCGCTCCGGCTGCTCGCTGCGCGGCTGCTTGGCGCGCTTGGCGAGGCGGGCGGGCTTGGCGGCGGGTTTGCTGCTGCCGAAGCGGAGCTTGCCGCCCTCCAGCCGCATGCCTTGCCCGTCGGAGAGGGCGGCACCGCCCGTGTTGACCATTTCGCGGAGCGGCACGCGGGTGCGTATGCTGCCGCTGACTTCGACCTTGCCCGCGCGCACGGTGGCGCGCCCGCGGGCGTTGACCTGTCCCTTGACGGCGATGAGCCCCTTGTCGTTGATGGGCATGTCGCCCGCCAGCACGGCCTTGGTCGCTGCCTCGGAGATGGCACCGTCGCGCGCGATGAGCTGCTCGATGAAGGCGGCGGTGGGCGTGCTCATGGAGATGCTGCCCGTGTTGACGATGCCGCTGCTGCCGACCACGATGCCGTGGGGGTTGAGGAAGAAGACATTGCCGCCGATGCTGCCGTCTTTGTAGCTGTTGAGCACGCCGTCGATGAAGCTGCACTTGTCGCGCACCACGTTGACGAGGTTGGCGGTGCCGCTCGCCAGATGCAGGTTGGCGGTCGTGCCGCTGTAGACATCGAAGGTCGAGAAACTGTTAAAACCCGTGTTGCCGCGCACGGTTCCCGTGTACACGTTGTACACATTGCCCTGTTGCAGCACCGTGGTGTCTGTGCGCCCGTCCGGGCTAATCATGGCGGCGGAGGCGGCGCTGACGGAGAGGGGGAGCAGAGCCGCAAAGGTGCGCAGGAGGGAGCGGTAGAGCGCGTGGGGCAGATGCAGTTTCATAAGTGCCAGCTACTAGCAAAATTCCTACGCTCCCGGAGGCGGCATGTCAATGCAAAAAGCCGCCATATCAGTAGGAAAAACGCGGCAGAGAGCCCCGGACTCTCTGCCGCGTATGATGCTGTTCGGAACGGCTCAGTAGCGGTAGGTCTCGCTCTTGTAGGGCCCCTCCACGGGCACGCCGATGTAGGCCGCCTGCTTGGCCGTGAGGGTGGTCAGGTGCACGCCCAGCTTGGCCAGGTGGAGCCGCGCCACTTCCTCGTCGAGCTTCTTGGGCAGCACGCGCACGCCCGCAGCGGCGCGGTCGCGCTGCGCCCACAGTTCCATCTGCGCGAGCACCTGGTTGGTGAAGCTATTGCTCATGACAAAGGAGGCGTGTCCCGTGGCGCAGCCGAGGTTGACGAGGCGCCCCTCGGCCAGCAGGTAGAGGCTGTGCCCGTCCGGGAAGCTGTACTTATCCACCTGCGGCTTGATGTTCGTGCGCACGATACCCTCGCGCGCCTCCAGCCGCGCCACCTGAATCTCGTTGTCAAAGTGCCCGATGTTGCAGACAATGGCCTGATCCTTCATGCGCTCCATGTGCTCCAGCGTGATGATGTCGCAGTTGCCTGTGCAGGTCACATAGATGTCCGCCGTGCCGAGGGTGTCCTCCACGCGCAGCACGCGGTAGCCCTCCATGGCGGCTTGCAGGGCGCAGATGGGGTCAGCCTCGGTGACGATGACCTGCGCGCCCAGCCCGCGCAGCGCCTGCGCGCAGCCCTTGCCCACATCGCCGTAGCCGCAGATGACGGCCACCTTGCCGGCAATCATCACGTCGGTGGCGCGCTTGATGCCGTCCGTCAGACTCTCGCGGCAGCCGTAGAGATTGTCGAACTTGCTCTTGGTCACGCTGTCGTTGACATTGATGGCGGGGAAGAGCAGCCGCCCCTCGCGCTCCATTTGGTACAGGCGGTGGACACCCGTGGTCGTTTCCTCGGACACACCGCGAATCTCCGGCACCCAGCGGTGGAAAATGCCCGGCTGCTCGGCGGCAATACGGCGCAGCAGCGCCTTGATGACCCCTTCCTCCTCGCTCTCCGAGGGGCTGTTCACCCAGTCATCACCCTCCTCCATCTCGTAGCCGCGGTGCAGCAGCAGGGTGGCATCGCCGCCGTCGTCCACGATGAGCTGCGGCCCTTGCCCGTCGGCGTGGCAGAGAGCCTTCCAGGTGCAGTCCCAATACTCCGTCAGGCTCTCGCCCTTCCACGCAAAGACGGGAATGCCCGCCGCAGCGATGGCGGCGGCGGCGTGATCTTGGGTGGAGAATATGTTGCAGCTGGCCCAGCGTACGGTGGCACCCAGCGCGACCAGAGTCTCGATGAGGATGGCGGTCTGGATGGTCATGTGCAGCGAGCCCGTGATGCGCACGCCCGCCAGCGGCTGCGCCGCGCCGTATTTCTCGCGGCAGGCCATCAGCCCGGGCATTTCATACTCCGAAATGGTGATTTCCTTGCGCCCCCAGTCCGCGAGGCTCATGTCCGCAACCTGATATTCGTGGCTTGTCATGCGCCCAGTGTAGCGCCAAAGCCTTGCGGCGTCAAGCTTTCGGCTTGCCGAGGCGGGCGGGGCGGTGTATACTGCGGGGCAGTTCAACCCGCTTTTCGCTATGGATTTCAATTTCGATCTGCTCGCACAAAAAGGGCTCTCCCTGCACCCCGCTCCCGCCCCCGTCGGTTCCTATGTTCAGTGCCTGCGCACGGGCAACTACTTGCACCTGTCGGGCGGGATTTCCGTCAACGGCAGCGAGGCCTACTACGGCAAGCTGGGGCGCGATCTGAGCGTGGAGGAGGGGCAGAAGGCCGCCGCCGCTGCCATCCTGAACCGCTTGGCGGTCATTCAGGCCGAGTTGGGCAGCTTCAAGCCCCTGACCAAGATTGTGGCGGTCAACGGCTTTGTGAACTGCACGCCCGAGTTCACCGACCAGGCCAAGGTGCTCAACGGTGCGAGCGACCTGCTGGTGGAGCTGCTGGGCCCCGGCGCGGCGCACACGCGCTCGGCGGTGGGGGTGCCGAGCCTGCCCCTGGGCGTGGCGGTGGAAATCAACCTCATTGCGGAGTTTGACCCCGCGCTTTGCTGATGGCTACCATCGTGCTCGGCATCACGGGCTCCATCGCCGCCTACAAGGCGGCGGGGGTAGCCTCGCGCTTGGTGAAGCTGGGGCACGAGGTGCACTGCGTGTGCACGCCCGCTGCGCTGCACTTCGTGACGCCGCTCACCCTCATGACGCTTTCGCGGCAGCCCGTGGTGAGCAGCTTCGAGGACGAGACGGGCAGCTGGGTGCCCGTGCACATCGACTTGGCCGCGCGCGCCGATGTGCTGGCCATCGTGCCTGCCACGGCCAACACCATCGCCTGTATGGCGCATGGGCTGGCGCCTAATGCCCTCACCTCGCTCTACCTCGCCACGCGCGCCCCCGTCCTGGTTTTCCCCGCCATGAACGGGCAGATGTGGGAGCACCCCGCCACCCAAGCCAATGTCCGCACGCTGGAGGCGCGCGGGCACCGCATCATCGGCCCCGAGGAGGAGGGGCTGCTGGCCTGCGGCGCGCAGGGCAAGGGGCGGCTGGTGGATGAAGAGACGATTGTCGCCGCGATTCTGGCCGCGTTGCCGCAGGGCTGAGCTTCGGGGCGCTCAGAGGGCGCTCAGCGCGCTGAGCAACTCCTCGCTCAGCGGGGGCTGACCCGCCGCCGCGGCGCAGGTCTCGAGCTGGCTTACGTTGCGTGCCCCGATGAGCACGGAGCAGATGCCCGGCTGCGCCAGCAGCCAGCGCAGCGCCAGCTGCGCGAGCGGGATGCCTGCCGCGCGCGCTACGGCATCCATGGCGGCCACGCGGGCGCTTTCCGCGCGGGCACGCTCGGGAGTCAGGAAGGGCGAATCGCTGCGCACCGCGCGCGAATCCGGCGGCAGCGCCTCGGCCAGATACTTGCCGCTGAGCACCCCCTGCGCCAGCGGCGAGAAGGCCATGGCACCCACGCCTTGCTGCGCCGTGGCGGGCAGCATGCCGCCCTCGGCACTGCGGTCGAGCAGGTTGTAGCGGAATTGATGGACGAGGCAGGGCACGCGCGCCTCCGCCAGCAGGGCGCAGGCGCGGCGGAAGCGTTCGGGCGGGTATTTGGAGAGGCCGATGTAGAGCGCCTTGCCGCTGCGCACGATGTCGATGAGCGCCTGCACCGTCTCCTCCAGCGGTGTGTCGGGGTCGGGGCGGTGCGAGTAAAAGACATCCACGTAGTCCAGCTGCAGGCGGCGCAGGCTGGCGTCCAGGCCGGCGATGAGGTGCTTGCGCGAGCCCCCATCGCCGTAGGGACCCGACCACATGAGATGCCCCGCCTTGGTGGCGATGAACAGCTCGTCGCGCCGCGCGGCAAACTCGCGCTGCAACAGATCGCCCAAGCAGCGCTCCGCCGCCCCCGGGGGCGGGCCGTAGTTGTCCGCGACATCGAGGTGGCAGATACCCAGATCCAGCGCGCGGGCGATGAGGGCGCGGCAGCGCTCGCGTGCATCCGCTGCGCCGAAATTGTGCCAAAGTCCCAGCGAAATCTCGGGCAGCAGCACGCCGCTGCGCCCGCAGCGGCGGTAGGACATGGTGTTCATGGCGGCATCCTAGCAGGCACCCCGGCCCTTGTCAAGAAGCTGCTTTTGCGCTTGCGCGGGCGGGGTGTTTGCGCTATGCTGCGGGCATGTCACGTT
>JBJEVK010000040.1:0-5186 GCA_051884295.1 Akkermansia sp. | reverse complement strand
CGAAAATCATCTTGGCGCCGTGGCGGATGATGCCGCCGCGCTCCTGCTGCTTGCCCGGCAGGAAGCCCGGCACATCCACGAGGTTGACCAGCGGGATGTTGAAGGAGTCACAGCAGCGGATGAAGCGCGCCGCCTTGTCGGAGGCGTCGATGTCGAGGCAGCCGGCCTTGACGGCGGGCTGGTTGGCGATGATGCCGACCACCACGCCGCAGATGCGCGCAAAGCCCACGATGACGTTGCCGGCGAAGTTGGCGTGCACCTCGAGGAAGGAGTCCTCATCCACCAGGCGGGCGATGACCTTCTGCATGTCCAGCGGGGTGCTGTTGCTCTCGGGGATGATGTCGTTCATGCCCGGGTCGTCCGCGACGTCGAGCGGGGTATCGAGCAGGTGGGGCGGCTCCTCCGTGTTGTTGGAGGGCAAGTAGGTGAGCAGGGTCTTCGCGATGTTGATGGCATCCTCATCGCTCTGCGCGATGAAGTGGGCATTGCCGGAGACGGAGGCGTGCACATCGGCGCCGCCGATCTCGTCCATGGTGCACTGCTCGTAGGTGACTTGCTCGATGACCTTGGGGCCGGTGATGTACATACCGGCGGCACCGCCGCGGCGGATGATGATGAAGTCGGTGAGCGCGGGCGAGTAGGCCGCGCCGCCGGCGCAGGGGCCGAGGATGAGCGAAATCTGCGGCACGACGCCGCTGGCGGCCACGTTGTTGTAGAAGACATCGCCGAAGCCGGTGAGGGCTTCCACGCCCTCCTGCAGGCGAGCGCCGCCGCTGTCGTTCATCTGGATGATGGGCAGCCCCGCCTTGAGGGCGTAACGCTGGGCATCGCAGATCTTCTGGGCGTGCATATAGCCCAGCGAGCCGCCCTGCGCCATGAAGTCGGCCGAGACGGCGGCGACGGGACGGCCGTTGACCAGCCCGAAGCCCGAGACGATACCCTCGCCGGGGATGTACTTGTCCTGCATGCCGAAGTTGCTGCAGTGGTGGCGGGTGTGCATGCCGATTTCGGTAAAGGAGCCCGTGTCGAACAGGCAATCCATGCGCTCGCGAGCGGTCCAATCGCCCTTCTCGTGGCGCTTGTCAATCTTGTCCTGCCCGCCGGAGAGGATGACTTTCCGACGGCGCTCTTCCAACTCTTCCAGCAGTTTGGGGTCGATAGCCATGGTAAAAAGAGACTTCTACGCTGGCAGAGTATAGCACGGGAGCGCCGCCGTGGGAAGCAAATTCCGCGAGCATGCTCGAATTTCAGGCGGCATCGCCGGGATGCGCTCCCGTCGGACGAATGTCGCACCGCCGAAGTCGCCGCCGGGCGCTCGGCGGCAGCTGCCCGCAGCGGCGGCTATTCGGCGGGGCTCAGGAGGGTGCAAAAGGCGCGGAGGTTGAGAAGGCTCAGCAGGGTGCTGCCGAAGAGCATGAGCAGGAACGCCGTCTCGCGGGCGGGCAGCTGCGGCAGCAGGCTGAGGGCGAGCAGCAGCAGAGCCTCCGCCATTTCCTTGATGTAGAGGGCGCGGCGCGGGTCGCGCATGAAGCGCAGTCCGACCAGCTGCACGGCCACCAGCACCAGAAAGCCGCACACATGGCTCAGACGCACGAAAGCCATGCCCTTGGCCGCCAGCGCCGGGGTGTCCGAGCTCGCCTTGCACAAGAAAAGGACGCCGCCCGCCACAAGAAGCCACACCCCATAGGCCAAGCAGCGGTACAGACTGTTGGCGATGAGAGCGTAGCGCATCATACGGCACTTCGTTTCGACTGTCATGGCTCGTCGGGGTGCACGGTGATGCGCGGGGTGAGGATGCAGCGGCGATAGTGCCCGGGCGCCACATGGGTGCGCGGCCAGACGATGCAGTCATCCAGGGTGGTCCCGGCGGGGACGTGGGCGTCCTGCCCCACGACGCTGTCCTCGCTGATGTCGGCTGCGGGGTGGATGCGGGCGCTGGGGTGAATACGCTCGCGGGCGGCGAGATTCAGCACGGTGTCGAGGTAGTCGGCCGGGGTGCCGATTTCGTGCCACGCAGCCCAGTCGCAGACAAGCCCGCCGACCTTACCCTCGCGGATGAGGCGCAGCCAGATGGGGACGATACTGAAGCAGTCCTCCGCCGGGAAGAGCTCGCAGACGGCGCGCTCCATGAGGTAGACCCCGGCGAATTGGTAACTGCCGGGGTCGCGCCCGAGGGCGTGGCGCATGTCGGTGACGCGTCCCTCGGCGGGGTCGAAGCCGACGTTTTTCTTGCCGTCGACGCTGCGCAGGGCGAGGGTGACGAGGTTGCCGCGGCGGCGGTGCTCGGCCAGGAGCTCGCCGACGGGGATGTCGGTGAGGATGTCGCCGTTGTGGACGAGGAGGGGCTCGCTGCCCTCCAGCAATGGGAGGATTTTTTTGATGCCGCCGCCGGAGTCCAGCGGGTTTTCTTCGTGCGAGAAGCGCACGCGGCAGCCGCGGTACTCGGGCTCGGGGAAGGCGCGCTCCCACATGAGGCTCAGCGGCGAAGTGTTGATGATGAAGTCGCGGATGCCGCTGCGGATGTAGTGGTCCATGCTGTGCTGCACCAGCGGCTTCTGGCAGATGGGCATGAGCGGCTTGGGCAGGATGTGCGTGAGGGGGGCGAGGCGGGTGCCGTGTCCGGCGCCGAGGATGAAGGCTTGCATGAGTGCGGAGGTATCAGGGGGTTACCAAAGTTGCGGCAGGTCGAGGCGGATGGCGGCTACACCCATGACGAGGTTGGCCGTGGCGTGCATGAGGATGACGGGCAACAGGCTGCGGGTGCGCCAGACGAGCACATAGGCCAGGCTGCCGTAGGCGGCGGCTCCTGCCCAGTCGCAGCTGCGGTGGACGAGGATGAAGCCGAGGGTGACGACGATGTAGGAAAACCAACTGACGCGTCCGAGCGGGACGCGGGCGGGGAAGTCGCGGTCGATGCACCAGCGCATGAGGTAGCCACGCCAGAAAAGCTCCTCGACGAGGGGGACGATGAGGACGGCGCGGGCAAAGCGCAGGGCGTAGGCGGCGGCGGTGGCGGCGCTGCCGCTGCCGAAGAGGCGGGCGGGCTCAAAGCCGCCCTCGCGCGGCACCCATCCCAGCAGGTAGGGGATGAGCCACAGCGTGATGCCGAGCAGCCCCGCCCCGATGCCCCACAGGCAGTGGCTCGGGCGCGCGCGCCACGCGATGTCGCGCCGCCGGGTGAACAGGTAGCCCCCGCAGACGATGACTTGCAGGGCGTAGACCCAAAGCTCGGGCGCGCGCTGCCACCAGGGCGCGGCGGGGTGATCCCACTGCCAGCCCCCCTGCACCGCCGCCAGCAGGAGGTTGAAGCCCAGAAAGAGGACGAAGGGGACAACGCAGGCGCGGAAGAGGCGGCTGTCGTCGGCGCTGCCGGGGGCGGGGGGCATGGCGGGCGGGCTCGCTCAGGCCTGCTCGCGGAGCAGCCCCTCGCAGAAGCGCTCCATCTTGTCGCAGGCTTTTTCGAGCAGGTTGAAGGCGGTGGCGTAGCAGCAGCGCAGGTAGCCCTCGCCGCAGGCGCCGAAGGCGGTTCCGGGCACGCCCGCCACCTTCTGCTCGCGGATGAGCCGCAGGGAGAAGTCGCGCGAGCTGAGCCCGAAGCGCTTGACGCTGGGGAAGGTGTAGAACGCGCCGCCGGGCAGATGGCAGTCCATGCCCATGTCGTTGAAGCGCTTGACGATGTAGTCGCGGCGCATGTGGTAGCTGTCGCGCATCTCCAGCATTTCGGGGGTGCCGTGGCGCAGCGCCTCGATGGCGGCCTCCTGGCTGGTGATGGTGGGGCAGATCATGGTGTAGCTGTGGATCTTGACCATCTGCTCGATGAGCTCGCGCGGTCCGCAGGCATAGCCGAGGCGGAAGCCGGTCATCGCAAAGGCCTTGGAGAAGCCGTGGAGCAGCAGGGAGCGCTCCTGCATGCCCGGCAGCGCGGCGATGCTGGTGTGCTCGATGCCGTCGTAGCGCAGCTCGGAGTAGATCTCATCCGTCAGCACGAAGAGGTCGTGCCGGATGCAGATGTCCGCGATGGCGCGCAGGGTCTCCAGCGGGGCGATGGATCCCGTGGGGTTGGTGGGGAAGTTGAGCATGAGCACCTTGGTGCGCGGAGTGATGGCGGCCTCCAGCTTGGCGGGGTTGAGGGCAAAAAGGTCGTCGATGCTCGTCTCCACGGGGGTGGCGACGCCGCCCGCCATGAGCACGGTGGGTGCGTAGCTGACGTAGCAGGGTTCGTGGTAGAGCACCTCGTCCCCGGGGTTGAGCAGGCAGCGCAACGCGAGGTCGATGGCCTCGCTCACGCCCACGGTGGGCAGGATTTCGTGCAGGGGGTCGTAGTCGATGCGGAAGAACTTGCCGACATACCTGGCAATCTCGCGGCGCAGGCTTTCGAGCCCGTAGTTGCTGGTGTAGGTGGTGTGCCCTTTTTCCAGCGAGAAGATGGCAGCCTCGCGGATATTCCAGGGGGTCACGAAATCGGGCTCGCCGACACCCAGCGAGATGATGTCCTTGCTGCCCGTCACCAGGTCAAAAAACTCCCGAATGCCGCTGCGGGGCATGGAGACGATTTTTTCGGAGAGCATGCGGTTCCAGTTCATGGCGCGGTCAGGGGGCTACGCTGAGGCGTTCGTGGGTGGGCTCTTCCTCGAAGAGGAGGCCGTTGTGCTTGTAGGTCTTGAGCTTGAACTGCGTGGCGGTGGAGAGCACGCCCTCCAGGCTGGCGAGTTTCTCGCTGACAAAGTTGGCCACTTCGTAGAGAGTCTTGGCCTCCACCATGACCAGCAGGTCGAAGCTGCCCGAGATGAGGTAGCAGCTGCGCACCTCGCGGAAGCGGGCGATGCGCTGCGCCAGCCGGTTGAAGCCGCCGCCGCGCTCGGGGGTGCAGCGCACTTCGATGAAGGCGGCCACACCCTCGGCATCGTCGTTGACGATGGCTTGGTAGCCGACGATTTTGCCATCCTGCTCCAGGGCGGCGCGCTCCGCTCGGACGTCCTCTACGGCAACACCTAAGCGGGCGGCAATCTGCTCATCGCTCAATCGCGCGTCCTCTTCCAACAGCTTCAGGATGGACTCTTGCGTCATAACCCCGTCACTATAGGGCACGCGGGCGGGAGAAGTCAAGGTGAAAGTGCGCCCCCTGCCCCAACTGTAAGTTGCAAAATCAAATGCGACACCGAAAAGCCGTTGCAGAACACCTTGTG
>JBJEVK010000039.1:0-22210 GCA_051884295.1 Akkermansia sp. | reverse complement strand
TTGCTCGCGCTATTCGTGAAGCTCACGGGGCGGTTTTCGGCGTTGTACTGCACAGCCCAGATGCCGGTGGAGCTTTTCACCTGTGTTTGGTTGCCATCGGCATCGAAGGTGGGAGTGAACGCGGTTTCCTCGCCTGTTTGAATCGCGGTGTATTGGTTGAGGTTGTTAGACGCATATGCGGTGCTTCCTTCGCCCTCCGTGGCAGTGGTGCGGTTGCCGATGTTGTCGTAGCCATAGCCGTAGCTAATGCCGTTGACGGTGGCGCTTGCCAGCTCAGAGCGGGTGTTATAACCGAAGCTGTCGCTGCGCGTGGCTTGACCGCTGCGGGTGGTGCTGCGGGTGAGCGGTCGACCCAGCGTGTCGTAGCTGTAGCTGCGCTCGGCGACAGGGGTATTGCCGCGTTTGTAGCTCATCCCCGTGAGCAGGTCGCGCTGCGATTCATAGCTCTGCGTCAGCGTCATGTTGTTCGGCATGCTGAGCGTTTGCAACAAGTTGCTGCCGCTCAGATAGCCGTAGGCAAACTGTTTTTCGCTGTTGCCGTTCAGGAATCCCGCCGTGTCCTTTGGCGAGCGCACAAAGCCATCGATCACCACGCTTTCTGCCGTGATAGTCGATATGGGCACGAATTTGTAGCGAATGCGTTTCGTGCCTGTATCATACACAGTCCATTGCGTAGAGGTCAAGCCTCGTTCGCTAAGCGCCAGCATTTTACTTTCATGTGTGGAGGCGCTCGATGTCGCCAACGAACGATGTCGCACCCGAAGCATGAATAACAACGCACACGCACCGAGTCGGGAGGTCTCGCATCGGCGTTGCCCCCGGTAGACAGAGGAAGCGCCACGCGCGAGAAAACCGCGCTGTGGCGCTTGCCAATGGGGTGTTGGGCATGTGTGACTTGCCTGCCGTGGCGGGCAACGGTGCTATCCTAGAATAATACCCTTGAAAAGGCGAGAAAACAAAGGGGTGCGTCATTCGTGCCCACCCCCGAACAGCCTACGTAATCGCATCTGTTCCTTTAACTTACATGGGACGCACTTTACAATGAATATTGCCCTGAAATGTGCGTGGAGGGCACCAGACTGAGCGAGACCGCTGAACGGCAAAACGGTGGGCCGCATGTGCCTGAATGGAGCTTACGAAGTCCGTTTCTTATCGAAGCCTTGTTTTTGAGCTATCTCCTCCACCGACTGGTGCTCTTTTTCTTTCTTATGGTGGATGTTGATGGTTTTGCCTACAGTATATAAAGCTGATAAACCTATGACAATTGTGGCATTGATAATAAGTCGTTTCTTGTCCATATGAAATCAAGATGGCTATTACGAGCTAATTGTCCAAAGTGATGCAAAAATTTACTTCCTTAGGAATGTGGGTGAAGTACACTTTTTCTATTTAACCAGATGACAACTAAAGAAACGATTGATAACAGCACACAGCATATACCACATATAATGCCACGAACCGTATTGTAAAGAGACTCTTGGTACGTCACCACGTATGCATCTGAGGGATTGTTTCTTTTATAATACACATCTACTATATCTCCTATATCCATACTTCCATTGCTACAATAAACCGTTTTTTGTTCTTGATTATAATTGTCTTTGTATCGTATAGTATGATAGTAGTTGGATCGTGCGGTTCTAATGCCTCTACGTTCTCTTTTGGTAACGTGATAGACACAACCTTCTGTATGCTCACCGTTTACAACGTACTCATGATATAAAGCCAAATTTTCAGAGTACAGATTAAGGCTATAGCATGCACAAAATACAGCTGTGATTAGGAAAATATATTTCTGATTGTTAAGCCAGCCCCCGAACCCATACCTCTTTTGAGTCAAAGCTCTGATGGAAGAAAAACAGACACTCACGGAGAAGATTAACGCAACAGCTATGATAACTGACTCCAAAAAATTCTGATAACCCATACAACCTATAACGAATATCTGATTTAGAATCATGGTAATTCCAATTAATCAAAAGAGAAAGTATTATGACACACTTTTATTTAAATATTCATTCTTACGCGTTGATAGCCCACGCATTCGCGCACGACATGCAGATTGCGTTCCTCCACGCGTGCATTGTCGTTTTTGCGATTGGGGCGCGAGCGTGTCACCTTGCATATCTTGTATTTTTCTCGCAAAAAGCGTTGTAAATGATGGTTGATGAACTCGCTGCCATTGTCGGTGTTGATGCCGCGAATCCGAAACGGCAGGCGTCTGAGAATGTCATCCAAGGCACAGCAGGTGCCGTATTGTCCCTTATTCCAAATGGCTCGTGTTTGTGTCCACCCGGTCAGTTCGTCTGTCACCGTTAGTGTCCATACAAAATCGCCCGCCATATCCCCGTCACCGTGCGCTACGGTGTCTACGGAAAGAAAGCCGGGAGTGCTGATTTTTTCCGTTCGGTCAACAAAGGGTATCGACTTCTTGAAATGGCTCAGCTGCAATGTGGCGTCCCGTTCTTGTTGCTTTTGGAGTTTGCACCGGCTCAATACCCGATCCAAGGTTGCCGCCGAAATGTCGGGCATGGTGGGTGTGGTTTTTCCATGTGTTCGAGCCACGTCCGCAGCCCGGCTGCATCAATCATCACTCCCTTGGCCTTTTTGCCCTTCGTGCGGGAATATTCCCTCCTCGCTCGTTCGAGGAATCTTTTTCGTTCTTGTGCTCTCATTTTTAGCGGCATGTGTTTATTATGGTGCGCTTCTTTTTGAGGCAACAGCGAAATTCCGTCCGATGGCGTTTTCTTGCTTCCCCTGCTTCGGTGCGTTTTTTTGAGGCAATGCGCCTGTGCGCCTGAGAACCCGCGCGGCGTGATAAAGACTTGCAATGGTGCCCCCTTGCGATAGAATAGGGGGCGTTATGGCAGATCGTAACCAGACCGACCCGGTCAAGATGGAGAAGATTGTGAGCCTCTGCAAGCGCAAGGGTTTCATTTTTCAGTCGGCGGAGATTTATGGCGGCCTCAACGGCTGCTGGGACTACGGTCCCCTCGGCGTGGAGCTCAAACGCAACCTCAAGGACTACTGGTGGCGCGTCAACGTGCAGGAGCGCCCCGACATCGTGGGCATGGACGGCTCCATCCTCACGCACAATTCCGTGCTGACGGCCAGCGGTCATGTGGGCGGCTTCACCGACCCGCTCTGCGACTGCCTGCTGAGCAAGGAGCGCCTGCGCGCCGACCAGATTCCCGCGCAGAGCGGCACGGCGTTCTGGTGGCAGGGCGCGCGCAGCGCGGACGGCAGCTGGAGCACAAAAAAGGCTTTTTCGATGCTGGTGCCGAGCGCTGAGCCCAAGGATGCCAAGACCGCTCGCAAGGGGGCGGCGCAGTACTACAGCCAGATCGCGGGGCATGGGCTGACGCCCGCTGACATCGAGCTGCTGGAGGAAACGACGGAGGAGGTGCGCGACAGCGTGCGCTACAACCCCGCCAACGGCTCGCTCGTCACGGAGGCGCGCTCGTTCAACCTCATGTTCAAGACGACCATCGGCGCCGCTGCCGATGAGAACGACCCGAGCACGACGGGCTGGCTGCGCCCCGAGACGGCGCAGAGCATCTTCTGCCAGTACAAGAACATCTTGGATTCCTCGCGCATGAAGATTCCTTTCGGCATCGCGCAGATCGGCAAGAGCTTCCGCAACGAAATCAACCCGCGCAACTTCACCTTCCGCTCCCGCGAGTTCGAGCAGATGGAGATTGAGTATTTCTGCCGCCCCGAGGACGGGCTGGCGCTGACGGATGAGTGGCTGGAGCGCTGCCTGGTGTTCTATGAGAACATCGGTATTCCCCGCGACAAGATTCACATCCTCGATGTGCCGGACGGCGAGCGCGCATTCTACTCCCAAAAGACCTACGATTTGGAGTACGCCTTCCCCTTCGGTGTGCAGGAGCTGCAGGGTATCGCCTTCCGCACGGACTACGACCTGACGCGCCACGGCGAGGGCAGCGGCAAGCCGATGGAGTATTTCGACGAGGCGAGCCGCGAGAAGTTTATTCCGAATGTGGTCGAGCCCTCGGCCGGCTGCGACCGCACGGTGCTGGCCGTCCTCTGCGAGGCCTACGATGAGGAGGAGCTGGGCAAGGACGGCAAGAGCGACATCCGCGTGGTGATGCGCTTCCACCCGCGCATGGCGCCCATCAAGGCGGCGGTGTTCCCCCTGCTCAAGAAGAATCCCGAGCAGGTGCGCATCGCCCACGAGATTGAGGAGAGCCTGCGCCCCTTCATGAATGTCTTTTACGACGAGGGCGGCGCGGTGGGTCGCCGCTACCGCCGCATGGACGAGGTGGGCACGCCTTTCTGCATCACGGTCGACTTCGCCACGCTGGGCGAGGAGGGTGAGGAGCTCAAGGACACGGTGACCATCCGCCACCGCGATTCGATGGAGCAGGAGCGCCTCCCCATCAAGGACGTGCTCCACTGGCTGCTCAAGCGTATCCGCTGAGCTGCCCCGACAGCGCCTATCGTCCCCCCCTGCCCCGCCGGGCAGGGGGGGCTTTTGGTGCAGGCACTGCGGCGGCGAAAAGGAGCTTGCTATTTCGCCCGTCGCACCGTATAATGCTGCTATGAACAGACTTGCAGGAAAAACCGCTGTGGTGACGGGTGCCGGGCGCGGCATCGGTCAGGCTATTGCTCACCGTTTTGCAGCCGAGGGCGCTCGGGTGATTCTCATTTCCCGCAATCCCGCATCCTGCGGCAGCGCGGCAGAGGCCATCAACGCCGAGTTCCCGGGCAGCTGCAAGGCTTTCCCCTGCGATGTGGCCGATGCCGCTGCGGTTGAGGCCTGTGTGAAGGATGTTTTGGCCGAATTCCCCGCGGTGGATATTCTGGTGAATAACGCGGGCATCACGAAGGATGGCCTGCTGATGCGCATGAAGGAGTCGGACTGGGATGCCGTCATCACCACGAATCTCAAGAGCATCTTCCTCTTTGTCAAGGCTTTCCAGCGCACGCTGATGAAGAGCCCGGCGGGGCGCATCATCAACATGAGCTCCATCGTGGGCATGAGCGGCAATGCCGGGCAGGCCAACTACAGCGCGTCCAAGGCGGGGGTTATCGGCTTTACCAAGAGCATGGCGCAGGAAATCGCCGGTCGCAAGGTGACGGTGAATGCGATCGCGCCCGGCTTTATCGCCACGGATATGACGGATGCCATCCCCGAGAAGGCCAAGGAGGCGATGCTGGGGCGCATTCCGCTGGCCGACCTCGGCAAGCCGGAGGATATTGCGAATGCCGCGCTCTTCCTCGCTTCGGATGAGGCGCGCTACATCACGGGTCAGGTGCTCGTGGTCGATGGCGGCATGACGATGTGAGGCTCGCTCGGGCTTGTCTTTCCCAATGTTCGGCGGGCAGCCTGCGCAGTGCTGCCCGCCGTGTTGTTTCGGGCGGGTGGCACGCGTGCTGCGCGGCCGCAGTCGGCTCTTGACAAGGGGTGCCCCACTGTGTATAGTGCGCGCGTGATGCCGAAAACGATTCCTTCTCTCACGCTGCCGACCGATGATTTCGAGCAGATGAAAGGCATGAGCAATGCGCGTTTGGTCTGCGTGTTGCGCTCGGCTGTGCTGGCTCCCGACCGCGTGCGGCGCTTCAGTCCCCGCCCGCCCGAGGAGCACGATGCCTACACGGTGCAGCATCACCCCGGCCGCATCGAGGTGCACCTCTTCGCGGCGGGTTGCGAGGTGTTCCGCTGCCAATTTGTGCCGTCCGAGCGCTACTGAGTCTCCGCTGCGGCAGAAAACCGTTATATTGCGGCATTTTCTCCTTGATGGACAGGGATACTGCGGGTAGAATGTCTCTCATGGCAGAGATTCATCCTACGGCGGTTATTGACCCGACTTGCGAGCTGGCAGAGGACGTGAAGATTGGTCCTTACTGCGTGGTCGGTCCCCATGTGCGGCTGGGCAAGGGCTGCGTGCTGCACAATCATGTGGTCATCGGGGGTCCTTCGGTGTTCGGGGAGCGCAATGAGTTTTTCCCCTTCGCGGTCATCGGGCTCAAGACTCAGGATCTGAAGTACAAGGGCGAGCCGACCTTCCTGGAGGTGGGGGATGACAATGTGTTCCGCGAGAATTGCAACATCAATCGCTCGACGGGTCCCGAGACGAAGACGATTATCGGTTCGCACAATCATTTCCTGATCAACAGCCACTGCGGTCACGAGTGCATCGTGGGCAATCACTGCATTCTCTCCGGTTTTGCGGGGGTGGCGGGGCACTGCCGCATTGATGACTGGGCGATTATTTCGGGCTTTGCGGCGCTGCACCAGTTTGTGCATGTGGGTGAGCACGCGATGGTGGCCGGCTGCGCGCGCGTGCCGCGCGATGTGCCGCCCTACACGATTGCGGAGGGTTTCCCGGCGGAGGTGCGCGCCATCAACATCGTGGGGCTCAAGCGCCGCGGGTTTTCCGAGGCGGATATCCGCGCGATCAAGTTTGCATACACGAAGTTGTTCCTGCACAAGGAGCTTTCGCGCGCGGAGGCTATCGCGCTGCTGGAGGCGGATGCGACGCATGGCGAGAATCCCTGCCTGCGGCGTTTTGTCGATTTTGTGAAGTGCAGCGACAGTGAGCGCGGCATTCTCTGAGGAGTCTCATGCCCTTCGTTTTTGACCTGGACGGGACGCTGGCGGATTCGCTGCCCGGCATTGCCGAGGGGCTCAACCGCGCGCTGCGTTCGCTGGGGCTCGCGGAGCACTCTTGCGAGGCGGTGCGCGGCATGATTGGGCGCGGGGCGGCGAATCTCTGCGCGGCGGCGATCGGTTATGCGGATGCGGCCGAGGCGCCGGCCGAGCTTTTGGAGGCGGTGCACGGCGCGTTCCGACGCGAGTATCCGCTGTGCTGGCAGGGGGGGACGCGCCCTTTTCCGGGGATTCCCGAGTTGCTGGGGGACTTGGCGGCGGCGGGGCATCGGCTGGCGGTGTTGTCGAACAAGCCGCATGAGGTGACGCTGCCGATGGTGCGGGCGCTTTTTCCCGATGTGCCGTTTGACCCCATTGCGGGGCAGCGGGCGGGTGTGCCGCGCAAGCCGGATCCGACGGCGCTGCTGGGTATCATTCGTGGCTGGGGGCTCGCGCCGCAGGAGGTGACGCTCATCGGTGATTCGCCTTTCGATGCGCTGACGGCGCACAACGCGGGCTGCCGCTTGGTGTTGATGCGCTGGGGCTATGCGCGCCCGGAGGAGTTGTCCTCTTGGGGGGCGCCGCTGTGTGCGGATGCGGCGGAGCTGCGCTCGCTGTTGCTTTCCTGAGGGCTGTTGCGATGGATTTCCGTGTGGTGGCTGCGGCGCGTCCGTCCCTTGCTTATGCTCGGGAGGGGGTGGCGTTTTTTGAGCAACGCTTGCGCCCGCTGGGCAGGGTGGAGTTGCGTTATGTGCGGGATGGTTCGTCGGCGGAGGTGTCGGCGCGTTTGCTGGCGGCTTCGGAGGGTTGCTTGCGCGTGGCGTTGGATGAGCGCGGGGAGAATTGGAGTACGCGCGAGTTCGAGGCGCATGTGCGCCGCTGGCAGTTGCAGTCGGTGAAGCATGTGGCGTTTTTGGTCGGGGCGGCGGATGGGCACAGTCCCGCTCTGCGCGCCGCCGCTGATTGCGTGCTCTGCCTCGGTCGCCAGACGATGCAGCATGAGTTGGCTCTCGTGGTGCTTCTGGAGCAGCTGTACCGCGTCCACACGCTGCTGGCCAACAGCCCCTACCACCGCGACTAATTTTAGTATTACAACTTTAAGGCCGCTGCGTAAATGCCTACCACCGTTTTTGGTCCTGCCACGGCGGCGCGTCAATGCGTACCACTGTTTTTGGTCCTGCCACGGCGGCGCGTCAACGCCTTTCGCCGTTGCGCTTCCCTTGCCGCCGGGTGTCCCCGCACGCGGTCCTACTCGGCGCTGAGCCGCAGCACGGGGAGCCCCTCCACGGCGTCGTGCCAGGCTTGGGTGGGGATGGTGTAGAGCAGCCAGGCGCGCGGCTCGCCCTCGGCGGTCTCGGGCTCTTCTTCCACGCGCTCCACGCTGACATCGCAGTCGGGCTGCCCGAGGATTTCGGGCATCACGGTGTCGATTTCCGCCGCGGGCAGCCAGAGCTCCAGCGCATCGCCCTCCGGCACTTCGCGCGGCAGGTATACAAACAGCTCATCCCACACCGCCACGAGGTACATCCCCGCAGGCATGTCCACTTCCTCCACCGGGTGGGCGCCGTAGATGGCAGCGCCGTTCACCTGCATCCAGTTGCCAAGACGGCGAAACACGTCCGCCACGCCCTCGGGCACAGAGCCGTCGCCGCGCGGGTTGATGTTGAGCAGCAGATTGCCCCCCTTGCCCACGCATTCCTCCAGCGCGGCAATCACCTCGGCGGGGGTTTTTAGGTTCACGTCGAAGCGGTTGTAGCCCCAGTTGCGCCCCACGGTCATGCAGCTCTCCCAGTCCGCATCCTGCAAGTCCTCGCTCGGGATGCGCTGCTCGGGGGTCAGAAAGTCACCGTAGTCCCCCTGCGCGGCGGCGGCATCCCCCCCGGCCTGCAAGGCGTGGTAGGTGAACAGGCGGTTGTTCATCACGAGCTCCGGCTGCTTCTCGCGGCAGAGCTGCACCAGCCCCTCGGCATCCCAGGCGGGGCCCTGCATCCCCCCCGCCGAGTAGTCCCACCACAGGATGTCCACCCGGCCGTAGTTCGTCAGCAGCTCGTCCACCTGGCGGTGCAGGTAGCGGCGGTATTTTTCTTGGTTGCGGGGGATGCCCGCCGCCTCCAGCCATTGCTTCTGCCCCTTGGGGTAAGGTAAATCACAGGGGACGCTGTAGTCGTAGTCCGGCTGGTGCCAGTCGATGACGCTGTGGTAGAAGCCCACGCGCAACCCGTTGGCGCGGCAGGCATCGGCAAACTCGCGCACCACATCGCGCCCCGTGAGCTTCTGCGCGTTGAACTCCGTGGTCTCCGTCGCAAACAGGGCAAAGCCGTCGTGGTGCTTGGTGGTCAGCACGGCGTAGCGGCAGCCCGCCGCCGCCGCCAGACGCGCCCACTGCTCGGCGCAGCCCTCCGCAGGCTGAAAGAGGGGGGCGGCTCCCTGCGCGTACTGCTCCGAGTCCATCTGCAGGTTGTTCTGCGCCCACTCCGCGCTGCAGGGCTTGTCGCCGAAGAGGCCGCCGAGCCCGGAGTAGAGCCCGTAGTGGATGAACATGCCCAGATGCGCCTCGCGCCACCAGGTCATGGGATCCGGGTTCTCCTGCGGCGCGGCCTGCGCGAAATCCGCCTCCGTCAGCGCGGCGGACAGTAGCCCGCAGCCCAACAGCATGGCTGTCAACACTCGGCGTATCATGCAAGCATCCTAGCAAAAGCCCCGCGTCCTGACAAGCTCGGATTTTCGGCTCTCAGCCCCGGCGGCGGCGGCGGGCACAACACCCGCCGCCCCCGGCTGAGAATGACCGACCCTCACAGCGCGGCCAGCACGGCATCGCCCATGCCCGCCGTGCCCACGCGGATTTCCCCGGGCGCGCCCGTGGTCAAATCCGCCGTGCGGTAGCCCGCCGCGATGGCGCGGCGCACCGCCGCCTCCACGGTCTCGGCCGCCGCCGCCTGCCCGCAGCTGTAGCGCAGCATCATGGCCATGGAGAGAATCTGCGCGATGGGGTTGGCAATGCCCTGCCCCGCGATGTCGGGAGCGGAGCCGCCCGAGGGCTCGTAGAGCCCGAAGAAGCCCTCGCTACCGCGCGCGCCGAGCGAAGCGCTGGGCAGCATGCCCATCGAGCCGCAGATGACGGCCATCTCATCCGTCAGGATGTCGCCAAAGGTGTTTTCCGTCACCAGCACATCGAACTGCGCGGGGTTGCGCACCAGCTGCATGGCCGCGTTGTCCACGTAGAGGTGCGAGAGCTGCACCTGCGGGTACTGCGCCGCGATTTCCGTAAACACCTCGCGCCACATGACCGAGGAGGAGAGCACATTGGCCTTGTCCACGCTGCAGAGCCGCCCGCTGCGCCCCGCCGCCGCTCGGAAAGCCACATGCGCGATGCGCTCCACCTCGCGGCGCTTGTACACCAGCGTATCCAGCGCCACCACCTCGCCCTCGCGCTCGCCGTAGAACTTGGGCTCGCCGAAGTACATGCCGCCCGTCAGCTCGCGCACGCAGAGGATGTCAAAGCCCTGCCCCACGATGGACGCCTTGAGGGGCGAGGCCGCCGTCAGCTCGGGCAGGCAGATGCCGGGGCGCAGGTTGGCGTAGAGCTCAAAATGCTTGCGCAGCGGCAGCAGCGCGCCGCGCTCGGGACGCTCCGCCGGGGGCAGCGTATCCCACTTGGGGCCGCCCACCGAGCCGAAGAGAATCGCCTGCGCCGCCTCACAGGCCGCCAGCGTCTCCGCCGGCAGCGCCCGGCCGCAGTGGTCAATGCCCGCGCCGCCCACCCAACAGGCAGTGCGCACGGTGGTAAAACCGAACTTCTTTTCCACGGCATCGAGCACGCGCAGCGCCTGCTCCATAACCTCCGGGCCGATTCCGTCGCCCGCCAAAACGGCAATGTTGTAGCTGTTCATCGTCAGCGCTGAGCATACACCCCCGTCCGCACCTTGGCAAGGGGAAACGCGCGGGCGGCGGCGCTGCTGCCGTGCTTACGGCTTGCATCGCGGGCGGGGGCGGGCTATGCTGGGGCGCGTGAGACGACTGCTTCTTCTCAGCGTGATGCTTTTGGCGGCGGCGCTGCCGCTGGCGGCGTGGCAGGCGGTGCAGGAGCCCGTGCCGGAGCCCGTGCGCGAGTTCCGCGCGGCGTGGGTGGCTACGGTGTACAATTTGGACTGGCCCTCGCGCCCGGGACTGCCCGCCGCGCAGCAGCGCGCCGAGCTGCTGGGCATTCTGCAACAGGCGCAGCGCCTGCACCTCAACGCCATTCTGCTGCAGGTGCGCCCCTGCTCGGATGCGTTCTACCGCTCGCCGCTGGAGCCCTGGAGCTACTGGCTCTCCGGCCCCGGCACCGACCCCGGCTATGACCCGCTGGCCTTTGCCGTGGCGGAGGCGCACAAGCGCGGCATCGAGCTGCACGCCTGGTTCAACCCCTTCCGCGCCACCGCGAGCGGCAAGGAGGTGGGGCGCAAGCACATCGCGCGCCGCCGCCCGGGGCTGACCCTGCGCGCGGGCAGCACCACCATCCTCAACCCCTCGGCGGCGGAAACGCAGAGCCACGTCCTGAGCGTCATCACCGACGTGGTGCGCCGCTACGACATTGACGGCGTGCACTTGGACGACTACTTCTACCCCTACCCGCCGCACCACCGCGTGGCGGACGGCAAGAGCCCCGCCCGCCGTCGCGCGGCGGTGGATGCCTTCGTCAGCCGACTCTACACCGAAGTCAAGCGGCTCAAGCCCTATGTACGCGTGGGCATCAGCCCCTTCGGCATCTGGCAGCCGGGCTACCCGGAGGGGGTGACGGGCGGTGTAAACGCCTACGAGGATCTGGCCTGCGATGCCCGCAAGTGGCTGGCGCGCGGCTGGGTGGACTACCTGAGCCCGCAGCTCTACTGGCGCTGCGAGGGGCCGCAGAGCTTCCCCGCGCTCATGCGCTGGTGGAGCGGCATCAACCCCGCGCGCCCCGTGTGGCCGGGCATCGCCTCCGTGCGCATCAACAGCAGCGAGGATCCCGGGCGCCCCGCCTCCGAAATCGGCGCCCAGGTGGACTGGTCGCGCAAGCTGGCGCGCCAGAGCGCGGGGCAGCTCTACTGGAGCTGGCGCTCGCTGGGCAGCAACCGCGGCGGGGTGCAGGCCGAGCTCGCCAAGCGCTACGCCGCGCTCGCCCTGCCGCCGCCCATGCCCTGGAGCAGCTCCGTGCGCCCCGGCACCCCCGCGCTGAGCGCGCAGGACGGCGGCTCGGGCTGCACCCTGCGCTGGACGAACGACGGCACCGCCCGCAAGTACGCCCTGCAAGTGGCCAACAAGGGGCGCTGGTTCACGCTGGCCATCCTGCCCGGGCAGGTGACAAGCTACACCCTGCAACCCGCCGTGGCGCGCAGCGCCGACCGCATCGCCCTGCGCCCGATTTCCGGCAGCGGCATCTCCGGCACGCCCGCCGTGCTGGCGCGCTGAGCCCCCTCCCCGCCATGCCCGAGCTCCCCCCCGAAGACCCGCGCTACCTCCGCGAGCAGCTCATCACCTGTCTGGGCAACAAGCGCGCCCTGCTGGAGCTGCCGGCGCAGGCGCTGCACCGCGTGCAGCAGCGGCTGGGGCGGCAGCGGCTCGCCTGCGCCGACCTCTTCTCGGGCAGCGGCATCGTCTCGCGCTTCCTCAAGCGCAGCGCCCACACCCTCTACGCCAACGACCTGGAGCCCTACGCCCACTGCATCAACCGCTGCTACCTGAGCAACGCCGCCCCCGAGCTGCTCGCCGAGCTGCGCGAGCGCCACCGCACGCTGCTTGCCGACATCGCCGCGCAGCCGCGCGAGGGCTTTTTCGCACGCCTCTACGCCCCGCGCGATGAGCGGCGCATCACCCGCGCCGACCGCGTGTTCTACACGCGCCGCAACGCCCTCTTCCTCGACAGCGCGCGCCAAGCCATCGCTGAGCTGCCCGAAGCGTTGCAGCCCTACTTCATCGCCCCGCTGCTCAGCGAAGCCTCGGTGCACACCAACACGTCGGGCGTGTTCAAAGGCTTTTACAAGGGACGCGACGGCATCGGCCGCTTCGGCGGCGCAGGCGGGCACGCCCTCGCGCGCATCTGCGGCGACATCACCCTGCCCCTGCCTCTCTTCTCGCGCTTCGAGAGCGCGGTGCACTGCCGCTGCGGCGATGCCGCCGCCTGCGCCGCCGAGCTGCCCGAGCTCGACCTCGCCTACCTCGACCCGCCCTACAACCAGCACCCCTACGGCAGCAACTACTTCATGCTCAACCTGCTGACGGAGTACCGCGAGCCTCGCGAGCTCTCGGCGGTCTCGGGCATCCCGCGCGGCTGGAACCGCTCCGTCTACAACCGCCGCGCGGAGGCCGCCCCCGCCCTGCTGTCGCTGGCGGAGCGCTGCCCCGCGCGCTTTGTCCTCATCTCCTACAACAGCGAGGGCTTCGTGCCGCGCGACGAGCTGCTGGCGGGCCTGCAACGCCTGGGGCGCACGGAAACCCTCGCGCAGCCCTACGCCACCTTCCGGGGCTGCCGCAACCTCGCCGCGCGCGCCAAGAGCGTCACGGAATACCTCTTCATCCTCGAAAAGCGCTGAGCCATGTCCCTCTACCGACTCGTCACCGACTACCGCCCCTCGGGCGACCAGGCGCAGGCCATCGAAAAGCTGCTCAGCTCGCTGCGCGCGGGCAACAAGCACCAGTGCCTGCTCGGCGTCACGGGCAGCGGCAAAACCTTCACGATGGCCAACATCATCGCGGCGCAGGATCGCCCCGTCCTCGTGCTCAGCCACAACAAAACCCTCGCCGCCCAGCTCTACTCCGAGCTCAAAAACTTCTTCCCGCACAACGCGGTGGAATACTTTGTCTCCTACTTCGACTACTACCAGCCCGAGGCCTACATCGCCAGCACGGACACCTACATCGAGAAGGACAGCGCCATCAACGAAGAGATCGACCGACTCTGCCTCAACGCCATGCGCTCGCTGCTGCTGCGGCGCGATGTCATCGTGGTGGCGAGCGTGTCCTGCATCTACGGTCTGGGCTCGCCGGAGGACTACCGCAACCTGACACTCGCCGTCTCCTGCGGGCAGGACATGGCGCGCGACGCGCTGCTCGCCTGCCTCACCGAGCTGCTCTTCGAGCGCAGCGACTACGACTTCCGGCGCGGCAGCTTCCGCGTGCGCGGCGATGTGGTGGATGTCTACCCCGCGCAGAGCGACGGCGAAGCGATCCGCATCGAGTTCTTCGGGGATGAAATCGATGCCATCTCCCTCATCGACGCCGGCACGGGGCGCCGCCGCGAGTCCCTGCAAAGCTACCTCTTCTTCCCCGTCAAGCAATACGTCTCCGCCCCGGAAAAGCGCCTGCCCGCCATGCAGTCCATCCGCGCGGAGCTGGCGGAGCGGGTCGCCTGGCTGGAGCAGCACAACAAGCTCATCGAGGCGCAGCGGCTCAAGATGCGCACGGAGTACGACCTGGAGCTCATCAGCGAAATCGGCTTCTGCAAGGGCATCGAGAACTACTCGCGCCACCTCGCGGGGCGCGCGCCGGGCTCCACCCCCTCCACCCTGCAAGATTATTTCCCCGCCGACCACCTGACCATCATCGACGAGTCGCACGCCACCATCCCTCAGCTGGGCGGCATGTACGAGGGCGACCGCTCGCGCAAGCAGGTGCTCATCGACCACGGCTTCCGCCTGCCCAGCGCGCTGGACAACCGCCCGCTGCGCTTCGACGAGTTCATGGCGCGCCAAGCCCAGCTGCTCTACCTGAGCGCCACCCCGGGACCCTTTGAATATGTCAACTGCGTAGCGGGCAACACGAGCTACATCCCCGTGCTGAAAGCCACGCGCGGCAACACCCACGCCCGCAGCGAAAAAGCCAGCCAAGCCATCACGCGCGCGCCGGAGGGCTTTCGCGGCGTGTTCTTCCACAAACTCTCCGAGCTGCGGGTGCCGCCCCATCCCTCCGATGCGCCGCCGGAGAGTTTTCACCCCCGCGCCTTGGGGCAACCGCTCATCGTGGAGCAGGTCATCCGCCCCACGGGGCTGCCCGAGCCCAAGATTACCGTGCTGCCGCTGGAGGGGCAGATCGACAAGACCATCGAGCTCTGCCGCGAGCGCATCTGCCGGCGCGAGCGCGTGCTGGTCACGACGCTGACCAAGCGCACGGCGGAGGACCTGACGGACTACCTGCGCCGCATCGGACTGGCGGTGGAGTACATCCACGCGGATGTGGACGCGATTGAGCGCGTGGAGATTCTGCGCAAGCTGCGCGCGGGCAAGGTGGATGTGCTGGTGGGCATCAATCTGCTGCGCGAGGGGCTCGACCTGCCGGAGGTGTCGCTGGTCTGCATTTTGGATGCGGACAAGGAGGGTTTTCTGCGCAACGAGACGAGCCTGGTGCAGACGGCGGGGCGCGCGGCGCGCCATGTGCACGGCGAGTGCGTGCTCTTTGCGGATGTGCAGACGGAATCCATCCGCCGCCTCATCGAGGAGAGCGACCGCCGCCGCGCCCTGCAACTGGCCTACAACGCCGCGCACGGCATCACGCCGCACAGCGTGGCGCGCAGCGACCAGAGCACCCTGCGCCTCTACACACCCGATGACGAAGAAGAGAACGGCGACCTGAGCGCCGCCGAGGAGGAGCCCGACAGCGCCGCCGCCATCGCCGCGCTGGAGAAGGAGATGCGCCAAGCCGCCGCGCGGCTGGATTTCGAGGTGGCGGCGGTGCTGCGCGACAAAATCAAGCGCCTGCGCGGCGGGTCGTAAGCCTCGGGAGGGAGCGCTCAGAGCCGCGGCACGGCATCGAGCAGGCGGCGGGTGTAGGCGGCGCGGGGTCGGCAAAAGACCTGCTCGGCGCTGCCGTATTCCTCCAGGCGCCCGCGGCGCATGACGGCGATGTTGTCCGCGAGGTAGTGCACCACAGAAAGATCGTGGGAGATGAATATCATGGTGAGCCCGAGCTCGCGGCGCAGGTCAGTAAGCAGGTTGAGGATTTGGCTCTGGATGCTGACATCGAGGGCGGAGACGGGCTCATCCGCCAGCAGCAGGGCGGGGCGCGGCGCGATGGCGCGGGCGATGGCGACGCGCTGGCGCTGCCCGCCGGAGAACTCGTGCGGGTATTTGTACATGTGCTCGGGGGCGAGCCCCACGCGCTCCATGAGCGCTGCCACCGCCTCCTCGCGCTCGGCGCGCGGCAGCGGGGCGCGCCGCGTGAGCGCCTCCAGCAGGGTGCTGTAGATGCTCATGCGCGGGTTGAGCGAGGCGTAGGGATCCTGGAACACCATCTGGAACTCCAAGCGCCGCCGCCGCACCTGCGCAGGCGGCAGGGCGCTGAGGTTCACGCCGTCCAGCGTGATGCTGCCCGCCGTCAGCGGCTGCAGCTGCATGAGCGCGCGGGAGAGCGTGCTCTTGCCGCAGCCGGATTCACCCACCAGCCCGAGAATCTCGCCGCGCTGCACAGCGAGGCTCACGCCGTCCACCGCGCGCAGCACACCGCCGCCGCGCAGGGGGAAGTGCACGCAGATGTTGTCGAGCTCCAGGTAGGCCATGGCGGCATTGTAGCAGAGCCCGCCGCGCGGGGTCAAGCACCCTCGCACGGCGGGCGGGGGCGGCAGCGCGTCATGCCCCGCTGCGCGCGTCGCGCGCGCGTGCTTTGAGCTTGCCAAGGGAGCGGCGAACAGGTAAACTGCGGGCGATATGGCCAAGGATGTGACACCGGAACAGGAGCGACTTGCCGCGCAGCGCCAGCGGGCGCTGGATGCGGCGATGCTGCAAATTCAGAAAGATTTCGGCGAGAACGCCATCGTGCGTCTCGGCGACCACAAGACCATGCAGGTGGATGTGATTCCCACGGGCAACCTGCTCATCGACCGCGCGCTGGGCGTGGGCGGTTTCCCGCGCGGGCGCATTGTGGAGGTGTTCGGTCCCGAGTCCTCGGGCAAGACGACGCTGACGCTGACGGTGATTGCGCAGGCGCAGCGCGCGGGCGGGCTCGCGGCCTTCATCGATGTGGAGCACGCGCTCGACCCCTCCTACGCGGCCAAGCTGGGGGTGGATCTCGATGATTTGCTGGTGTCGCAGCCCAACAGCGGTGAGGAGGCGCTGCAAATCTGCGAGGCGCTGGTGCGCTCCAACGCCATCGATGTGATTGTGGTGGACTCGGTGGCGGCGCTGGTGACCAAGCAGGAGCTGGAGGGCGACATCGGCGACAGCACGGTGGGCGCTCAGGCGCGCCTGATGAGCGCGGCGCTGCGCAAGCTGACCTCGCTCATCTCCAAGGCGCGCACCATCTGCATCTTCACCAACCAGATCCGCGAGAAAATCGGCGTCATGTTCGGCAATCCGGAGACGACCCCCGGCGGCCGCGCGCTGAAGTTCTACGCGAGCGTGCGCTGCGATATCCGCCGCATCGGCCAAATCAAAGGCACGGACGGCAGCGTAAACGGCAACCGCACCAAGCTCAAGGTGGTCAAGAACAAGGTGGCGCCGCCCTTCAAGGAGTGCGAGTTCGACATCATGTACAACGAGGGCATTTCCTCCACGGGCAGCCTGCTGGATCTGGCGATGGAGTACGACATCGTGCAGAAGCGTGGCTCCTGGTTCAGCTACAACGGCAGCCAGCTGGCGCAGGGGCGCGATGCCTGCAAGGAGCTGCTGCGCACCCGCCCCGAGCTCTACGCCGAGATTGAGACCAAGGTGCGCGAGAAGATGGACCCGACCCCGGAGGCGCAAGGCTGATTGTTCGCTCTCTTTCTTCCCCCCATCCCCGCCCCCCAAGGCGGGGATGTTTGTTCATGGCTCTCTTCCCCCGCCGTTCTTCAGGCTTGATCCTGCCGCCGCGCGATGCGCCTTTCGGCTCGCCGGAGGGGGTGGCGCTCTACGCGCAGCGCTGCTTGGCGGCGCTGGAGCTGCGGGGTTGGCAGTTCGCCTACGACCGCGCGGTGCGCCGCTTGGGCTGTTGCCGCCCCGCGCAGCGCTGCATCAGCCTCTCGCGCGCGTTCACGCTCCACTTTCTGGAGCGGGATGAGGCGCTCATCGAGCGCACGCTGCACCACGAGTTGGCGCATGCGCTCGCTTGGGAGCGGCGGCGCAGCCGGGGGCACGGGCGCGTCTGGCAGTCCTACTGCGCGGCGCTGGGCATTCCCGGCGAGCGCGCCACCACCGCCTGCGAGGATTTTGCCCCGCCGTCCGCTCCGCGACGAGTGCGCTACCTGCTTTGCCACCGCCTCACGGGCGAGGTGTTCCGCAGCTACGCGCGCGCCCCGCGCCGCAGCGCGGCGGCCTGGAGCCGCTGCTACATCCCCCACCGCCGCGCGGAGACGCTGGGCTTTTTGGAGCTGCGCGCCGTTCCCCCGGAGCATTCGCTTGACAGGGAGCCGCCCCCTGCCTAGAATGGGAACATGAGCTCCCCTGATGATGCCTCGCTGCGTTTCCACCGCCTCGTGTGCCGCCACGCACTCACGGGGCTGGCGCTGCTGGTGCTGGTGCTGCTGGTGTTGGGTCTGCTGGCGGGGCTGGGGACGCTGCTGCTGCTGCTGGAGCCGGTGCTCATGCCGGTGGTCATTGCAGGGGTGCTGGCCTACCTGCTGCTGCCGGTGGTGGAGTGGGTGCAGCGCCGGGTGCGCCACCGCGTGGCGGCCGTGCTGCTGGTGATGGGCGGGGCGGGCATGCTGCTGGCGGGTCTGCTGTGGACGGCGCTGCCGCCACTCATCAACCAGACGGGGCATTTGGTGCGGCAGCACCGCGAACTCATTGCCGCCGCCACCGACGGGGTGCACGATGCCCTCGACGGCAGCGAGCTGCTGCGCAACGGGGTGGACATGCTGCACCGCCGCGCCGTGCAGGAGGCGCAGAACAGCGGGCTGGAGGGGCCGGAGTGGGAGGCGCTGGCCTCCGCCGCCACGCCGCAGGAGAAGCTGGGCACCGTGCTGCGCGCCAACACGGACTACCTCGCGGCGCAGGGGCTGCGCTGGCTCTCGGCGGGCACGCACGCGCTCTCCGGCGTGGGCATGCTGCTCATCGGCACGGTGATGGTTCCGGTCTTTCTCTTCTTCTTCCTGTGCCGCAGCGATGTGATCGCCCACAACTGGCACAGCCTGCTGCCGCTGCGCGATTCGCGCTTCCGCGACGAGCTGGTGGGCACCCTAAGCGAAATCAACGACTACATCATCTCCTTCGTCCGCGGGCAAATGCTGGTCAGCGCGGCGGACGGCGTGCTGCTGGCCATCGCGCTGCGCTGCCTGGGACTGCCCTACGCCATCCCGCTGGGGGCAGCGGCGGCACTGCTGGGCATCATCCCCTACATCGGCATGATTGCCACTTGGATTCCCGCCATGCTCATCGCCTGGGTGCAGTTCCAAGACCCTTGTGCGCTGCTGTGGGTCAGCCTCATCTTCGGCGCCATCAGCCAGCTGGACGGCTGGGTGCTGCAACCGCGCATCGTCGGCAGCCGCCTGCACATGCACGACATGACGGTCATGTTCTCCGTGCTCTTCTGGAGCTACGTCATCGGCGGCGTGGTGGGGGCGCTGCTGGCCGTGCCGCTCACCGCCTCGCTCAAGGTGATCTTCCGCCGCTACATCTGGAGCCACGCCCGCCAAGCCGAAACGGACGAGCAAGCGGTCGAATTCTGATTAGGGGTCAGCCCCCTCCCCGCCGCACACGCACAGCACCCACCGGGGCACAAAAAAACGCGCCCGGGATATTCCGAGCGCGTCCGTAGTGTGTCGCGGAAGATTTTTTCGTCAATCTTCCTTCAGCACTTACTTGCCCTTCACGGGAGCCACGGGAGCGGGAGTGGGCTCGGGGGCGGGCTGCTGCTGCTGCTGCTGGCAGGAAACGAGGGCAGCGGCGGTAAGAGCGAGGATAGCGATGGTCTTCATATTGATCTTACTGTTGTTTGATGTTTGAAGCACCCCATCAATCAAGAGTAGAAGGAGGGGCTGGCAGGATTATAAACTCAAAAACTGAGATGTCAAGCTAAATTCTTATGAAAATTCAATTAAATCGGCGGCTTCGCGCCGCGCAATCGGCGAAAAACCCGCTGCGGCGCAGGGCCGCAGCGGGCGAATCAGATCGATGGCGGGTGGCGGGAGAATCAGGCTTCTTCCTTCTTCTCGGGCATCTTGCCCGTGGTGAAGTACTGCTCGATTTCCTCCAGCGTGCGACCCTTGGTCTCCGGCATGAAGAAGGCCGCCGTGATGAAGTAGATGACGGTAAAGCCCGCGAGCATGAAGAACACGCCCGAATAGCCCGCGCTGGCCACCCAGGGCAGGAAGGTGCCCGCGATGGTGGTGGACACGCCTTGGTTGATGAGCAGCGCGATGGCCATGCCGTTGGCGCGGATGCGGGTGGGCATCAGCTCCGAGAGCGCCAGCCACACGCAGACGCCCGGACCGGCGGCGTAGAAGGCGATGAACACCACGAAGAAGCCCGTGACCGCCCAGCCGGTGACGGGGGTGGGCTTCATGCCGATTTCCGCGCGGGTGACGGTGAGCTCCTTCACCGTGCCCTCGGGCAGCGGCGTGCTCCAGAAGCAGAGCTTGTCGAGGAAGTTGGGCTTGAGCGCGATACTCTTGGCGATGTCGATACTCGTGTTGCCCGCATGGCCCGCGCCCTTGAACTCAGCGACCTGCTGGTTCATGTCATCCCCCTGGCGGTAGGTCACGATGAGCTGCATGCCGGGGGTCACGCTCTCACCCTCGGCGAACTCGGGATGCTCGGCGGTCAGATTCTTGGCGATGGCCTGCTTCACGATGTCATCCGCGCTCAGCTTGAGGCTGTGGTCCGTCACGGCGGCGGCGACGCTCTCCGTGACATCCACGCGGTTCTGCTCCACGGTCAGGAACATGGCACCCACGCCCGCCAGACCGCAGATAATGCCCAGCGTGCCAATCTTGAGCAGGGTGGTGCGACCCTTCTTGTCCACCAGCGAGACGGCAACAATGGTCATGAGCATGTTGACCACCTTGATGGCGAAGTCGGCCACGTTGGCGGTGGAGCCCTCCAAACCGGCCTGCTGGAAGATCTTGACGGAGTAGTTCAGCACGGAGTTGATGCCCGTGGCCTGCGTGCAGGCCAGCACCACGACAGCCAGCACAAAGGGCACGACATACTTGCGCTGCAGCAGGCTGTCGCCCTTGGCTGCGCCGGCCAGCTCGGCCTTGGCAGCGGCATCGGCCTCGTCGGCCGCCACCATCTCATCGAGAATCTCCTTGGCGGCCTTGTCGCCGTTGTTCGCCGCCAGCGCGCAGAGCGCCTCATCGCGGCGACCGCGGCGGTAGAGCCAGCGCGGAGACTCCTTGAGCTTGAACGCACCGAAGAAGAGTATGAGCCCCGGCAGCGCCGAGCACCAGAAAATCGTCTGCCAGGCGATGGTCTTGCTCGTCTCGCTCACGGTGGGATCGGCAGCGGCACCCACGAGCATGGTCGTCACCATGCCGATGACAGCGGCAAAGACCAGCCCCACGGTCAGCAGGAACTGGAACATGCCCGTGCCCTTGCCGCGAGACTGAGCATCCAGACACTCGGCCAGGTACATGGGCACCACCACGCCGACCAAGCCGGCGGAAGCGCCCTGCAGAATGCGGCCGAGCATCAGCGCGACAAAGCCGCCGATGAGCCCGGAGAAGCAGATGACGGGGATGCTCAGCGTGAAGAGCAGCGCGGAGAGAATAATCACCTTCTTGCGCCCCATCCACTCGGCCAGCATGCCGGCAAACAGGGACGAAAGCACGGAACCGAGCAGCACGGCCGCCACAACCACGGAGAGTTGCGAGGGGGTGTAGTCGGTGGTGGCCTCAATATAAGGCAGAGCGGCGGCAATCACGCCGACGTCAATGCCGTAAAGCAAGCCACCGAGACCCGCCATGACCATCAGGTAGAGAGCATAGCGTTTGACGGAGGCCGGTAGTTCGGTTGCGTCTGTACTCATAACGCCCGAGATTATAAACCACTGCCACTGCCTGTTTCAAGCCTAAAGCTGCGCCGCTGACCGGGATTTTCCGTCCCGCCGCTTGACTTTCGCAGGGGGCTCGGGCATAGTAGGGGCGCCTCCCCCCTGCTCCGCCGCCATGTACATCCCGACCCAAGCCGAACGCTATGCCCGCGTGGCGCGGCTCACGCTGCTGCTCTGCGTGGTGCTGCCCTCGGCAGTGGTGGCCTACCTCGGCGACATGGGCGACCTACTCTCCTGCGCGGCGGGCTTTTTGCAGCCCCTTGCCTGGCTGCTGGATCTCGCGGGCTTCAACGCCACGGCGGCGCTGTGCTTTTCCGCGCTGGTGCAGGCGCTGCTGTGGTGGCGGCTGGCGCGCACACGCCGCCTGAGCCCCAAGCAGAAGCTCACCTTGGCCATCTGCTGGGGCATGCTCACGGCGCTGGCGCTGCGGCTGCTCATCGCCTTTACCCTGTGGCGGCAGCTAACGGGGCGCTGAACCGCCCGCCACCGGGGCGGGACAGAGAAAGGGCACACCGACTCTCATCCGCGGGCTGACTCTGCCCCACACAAAAAGCGGTCGGGACACCGAGAGGCATCCCGACCGCGCCAAGCTCCGGAGCTCAGGAGCTCAGAAATTCACGCGATAACCGAGCGTGGCGTTCACATTCGTGTAATCCGCGCGCAGCTCCACCGAGGCAT
>JBJEVK010000038.1:0-5315 GCA_051884295.1 Akkermansia sp. | reverse complement strand
ACAAGGTGTTCTGCAACGGCTTTTCGGTGTCGCATTTGATTTTGCAACTTACAATTGGGCTTCTGAACGCAAAAGATGCTTGCCATGGCGCTGTTTTCGGGGTATTCTGCTCCCGGTTATCACGCTGCAAGACCTATGAAGGATGATGCTTCCCCTCTCAACCTTTCTGAGTTGACTGATTTTCAATTCGGGCCCTCGTGGGCGCGCTCCGGCTCCACACCTGCGGTCGACTACACCCGCCTGCCCCGCGAGGCACGCGAGCAGCGCAGCAGCGAACGGGGAGAGCGCCGCCCCCGCCGCCATGAGGGCGAACGCCGCAGCATCGGCCGCGAGCAGCGCGGCGAACGCAGCGAGCGTGGTCACGCGCCGCGCAACCGCCGGGGCGAAGCGCCCGAGCGCCGTCCGCACCGCGAGCTTCCCGAGCCCGCCGCCGGCTACCGGGTCGAGCTGCGCCCTGCCAACGCCATTCTCGAAGTCTTTGCCGCCGAAATTCAGAAGCAGAAGCGCACCCTGCCCCTCATTGAGCTCGCCCGGGTCGTCATGGCTGCCAAGAATCGATACGACCTGGTGTTCATGAAGATGGAGGAGGGCGCCCCTCTGATTCACTCCCGCAAGGGCGACGGCGCCTGCTGGCTCACGCGCGAGGAGGCACTGTCTTACCTGCCCAAGGCTCCGTGGCTGGCCGAGCTTTACAGCACCGAGGAAATGGAAACCGAAGCCCCCAAGGGGCAGTTCACAGCGGTAGCCGTTTGCTCACTGGGCGGGGAGGTCATCGGCCCCGTCAGCTGGCACGGCTATCAGGCCGCGCTCATGAACCTTTACCGCAGCAAGTACAGCCGCCGTATGCCGCTGGATGCTTTCAGGAACAGCGTGCATCTCAACAAGGACGAAGAGGCCGTGGCGGCGTGGCTGAAGAGCGCCTCGCACAAGACCGTGTGGAAACCCACCCGCGAAGGCGCCGCCGAGCTCGTGCTGAACGACTGGCGCGCCGTGGAGGCCGATTTTGCCGCCACTCACTTCGATGAAATCTACGAGACAACGGACAAGGTGTTCATCAACGGCGCGACCGAGCGCGCCCGTCTGAGCCCCGGCCTGGCGGCGCACCTCGCCATCCTCTCCGACCGCACGCGCAAGTTCCCGCAGATGCTCATCCCCAATCTCTGCCACGGCATGGCGCGTTTCCACCTGCCCATCTTCAAGTGGCACGGCAAGCACTACACGGGTCCGAGCCGCGTGCGCGCCATTCCCGAGGGCACGGTGCTGGCCGACCGCATGATGGCCATCATCAACTGGAGCCGCGAGAACAGCGGCAAGACCTGCGACCTGATGTTCGCCGCCCTCTCGGGGGTGCCCGCCGGCACGGATGAGGCCGGCAAAGCCGCTGCTGCCGAGGCGTATGCCCCCTACGTGGCCGACATGATTTGGCTGCTGGAGCAGGGCTACATCGTCGTCACCGGCGACAACGCCGTCTGGTTCCCCAAGGGCGAGAGCGCCCCGTCGGCTGCCCCGCAGAGCAAGGAGAAAAAGGCCCCCGCCAAGAAGAAGAGCGGCAAGCGCCCCGCCGATCAAAAGGCTCCCGCAGCGGCCCCCGCCGAAGAGCCTGCCGCACCAACGCCTGACGAAGCTCCTGACGAAGCAACGCCCGTCGAAGAGCCCGCCGATGTAACGCCGGCTGCCGAAGCGCCCGCAGCGGCAACACCTGACGCGACTCCTGCTGAGCCGGCGCCCGCTGAAACCCCTGTCTGATTGCCCGCCCATGCTTCTCCCCATCAACCAATACGGCGACCGCGTGCTGCGCGAGGTCTGCGCCCCCGTGACGGACACGACGGGGCTGGAGACGCTGGCTCAGGACATGCTCGAGACCATGTACGCGGCGCACGGCATCGGGCTGGCGGCTCCGCAGATCGGGCGCAGCATCCGCATGGTGGTCATCAATGTCTGCCCGCCCGATGACGAGGACGCCGCCGAGGACGGCGAGGAGCTCTGCACCGTCAACGGCGAGGAGCGCCCCGTGCGCAGCATCATGCCGCTCATCTTCATCAACCCCGAGATCGAGCCCTACGGCAAGAACGAGCTCTTCACCGAGGGCTGCCTGAGCGTGCACAACGTGCGCGCCAACGTCATCCGCCCCGATCGCGTGCGCGCCAGGCTGACGCAGCTGGACGGCAGCGTGCTGGAGCTGGACTGCGGCGGGCTGCTCGCGCGCTGCCTGCAACACGAGTGCGACCACCTCGACGGGCACCTCTTCGTCGACCGCGTCTCCAGCGCGGCGCGCATCACCCTCAAGAAGAAGCTGCAACGCCTCAGCGACAAGCGTCGCTGAACACCGCTGACAACCCTCTTTTCCTGCCTGCCCTCCACCCGGAGGCGCAGGCTTTTTGTTCCCGGCGACCTGCGGAACCGGCGCCGCAGCACTCGCCCGGCCCCTTCCCCGCGCTCACAGCGAGCGCCACGCCGCCGCGAGCATCGCCGCATACACCGCGCGACGCGGCAGTTTCACCCGCTCCGTCCCCCGGCGCCCGCGCAGCAGGCGCAGCGTGCCCAGCCCCAACAGCGCGGGCAGCAGCGTGGCAAAGCGCAGGCGGAACGTGCGCAAACGGCGCGCGTAATCCACCCCGTCGCGCAGGTAGCGCTCCGCGCGCGCACCAGCGCTCCCGCTCCGCAGCGGCAAGTTCCCGGCGACCTGCGGAACCGGCGCCGCAGCACTCGCCCGGCCCCTTCCCCGCGCTCACAGCGAGCGCCACGCCGCCGCGAGCATCGCCGCATACACCGCGCGACGCGGCAGTTTCACCCGCTCCGTCCCCCGGCGCCCGCGCAGCAGGCGCAGCGTGCCCAGCCCCAACAGCGCGGGCAGCAGCGTGGCAAAGCGCAGGCGGAACGTGCGCAAACGGCGCGCGTAATCCACCCCGTCGCGCAGGTAGCGCTCCGCGCGCGCGCACCAGCGCTCCCGCTCCGCAGCGGCAAAATAGCGCCGCCCGCGCGCGGCATCCTCCTCCTCATCGCGCAAAATATTCACCAGCTGCAAACCGCGCCCGTAGCGCAGCCCCGCCTCCGCCATCAGCGCGCGCAGCTCGGGGGGTGCAAAGCCCCCGTCCAGCGCGGCAAAACCCAGCTCCGTCCAAAAGACACCCACACAGCCCGCCACCCCATCGCAGTAGCGCAGGGTCTGCTCCTCCGTGCCCAAATCCACCGTCGGCTCCAGATCCTCCAGCTGCGCGCCGATAATCGTGACCAGCACGCGGCGCACGAGCTCCCCCTGCTCCGGCGGCAGCTGCTCCAAGCGCAGCAGCCAATCGCCATAGAGCCGCAGTAGGATGTGCTCCGAGGGCGAGCCCGCCAGAGCCGGCGCCTGCAAGCGCATAAAAAGCTCCTCCAGCGCCTCGGCATCCGCCTGTCCCGACACCGCCGCCCGCATAAGCCGCAGCACGGCGCGGCGCTGCTCCGGGGGCGCGCTGCTCACATCCGCCACGTTGTCGCTCACCCGCGCCAGCAGATACGCCACCGAAATCGCCGGGCGCATCGCCGCCGGCAGGTAGCGCATCGTCAGGTAAAAACTGCGCGACACCGCGCGCAGCAAGTCCTCGAACTCCCGTTCCCCCGTCATCGGCACCTCACCCTGCTCAGCCCATGCGGCGCAGCGCACCGCGAATCAGCTCATCCGTCGTCGCCTCCGGGTTCTCGCGCACCAGCGCCGCAATCGCCTTCTTCGCCTCCCCCTGCTTAAAGCCCAGCGCCACCAGCGCCAGCTCCGCATCGCCCGCCGCCTCGCTCGTCGTCCCCGCCTGCTGCGCCTCCCAGGTCGACGCCACGCCGATCTTGTCCTTCAGCTCCAGAATAATGCGCTCCGCCGTGCGCTTGCCCACGCCCTTGGCGCGCGCCACCGCCTGCACATCGCCGCTCACCACGGCGGACTTGAAGGCGTGCACATTCAGGCTGCTGAGGATGGCGACCGCCGTCGCGGGACCGATACCCGACACGCGATCGATGAGCAGGCGAAAAATATCGCGCTCGGCATCCGTGGCAAAACCGTAGAGCGTCTGCCCGTTCTCGCGCACATGCACATGCGTTTTGAGCGTCAGGGTCTGCCCGAGATGCGGGTTGAGCGCATCGAAAGTCGACAGCGGCACCTGCACCTCATAGCCCACCCCGTTCACATCCAGAACAAGACACTGCGGCAAAGCCTCCGCCACCACGCCGCGCAGAAAAGCAATCATAGCGCCATGCTACCAAACACGCCCCCGCAGGTCAAGCCCGGCGTTGTCGCGGCAGCGGGGCACCGCGCGACAGGGCGCAGCCCCGATCAGAGAAAAAGCCGCCGGTTCCCCGCTCGCCGTGCCATCTCGACCGCCGAGCGCCCGCGGACATCTCGGCGCTCGCGGTCGGCACCGCATGCCAACAGCAGCTGCCCCACCCGCCACTGTCCGCCGCGCGCCGCCACCATGAGCGGGGTCGCGCCGGAGCGCGCGGCGGCGTCGACCTCCGCCCCGCGATCGATGAGAATCGCCGCCACCTCCGTCAGCCCCAGCCCTGCCGCGTGGTGCAAGGCGGTGAAGCCGCGGCGGTCGACCGCCGCGAGATCTGCCTGCCGCGCCCACTCCGCGCCGTACACCGCGCGCCCGGCACCGCGCCGCCAAGGAGCGGGCGGCGCCAGCAGCTCCGCATCGCTGACCTCTGCCGCCCACCCCGCATGGCGGCGCAACCACGCGGCATCCAGCCACGGGAAAAGCAGTTTGTCCCCGGATCCGTTGGGAAAGGGATCCACGCAGTGAATCAGGCGAATGACCGCCTGCATGCCGCGCCGAATCGCCAGCAGCAGCGGTGTCTCCCCGAATGGGTCCGGTCGGTAGGCATCCGCCCCGGAATCCAGCAGGGCGCGGGCGCTCTCCAGATGCACCTCGGGATGATAGTGACTCGGCAAGCCATGCCGGCACAGCCAGTGGAACGCCGTTCGTCCGTAGAGCGCGTCCTGCGCATGGACATCCGCCCCCGCCGCCAGCAACAGGGGCAGCACCGCGTGCGCCCCGGCGCGCGCCGCCTGCATCAGCGGCGTCATCCCCGCATGCAGGCGGGCGTTCACATCCGCCCCGACAGCCAGCAACTTCGCCACCGTATCGGCCTCGTTGTGGCAAACGGCAGCGAACAACTCCTCTTCTAAGCTCGGTTGATCCATAACCCTTCAGGTTAGCACACAGCACCCCCGCCGTCAAGCGCCGAAAACACGGCAAGCAGGGCAATGCGCGGGTGCCGAAAAGTTGAGCACGGGGCTGAATTGCAAGACTAAATGCGACAAAGCGAAAACAACTTCATTTTAGGCA
>JBJEVK010000037.1:0-22699 GCA_051884295.1 Akkermansia sp. | reverse complement strand
CCTAAAATGAAGTTGTTTTCGCTTTGTCGCATTTAGTCTTGCAATTCAGCGTTCAAGTGATGACAAAGCCGCCGGAAAACGCAGTTCCGTTGCCGTCGGCAGCGGAACTGCAACAGAACGCAACTTCCCACCGGCAAAGGGGGGAAGAGCCCTTGTCGAACATAGCCCGTCCCTTCAGGGGACGGACTCGCGGAACATCAATTTTCCTCGTTGGCCTTGCGGATGTCCTGCAGGGCAGCGATGAAATCATCCAGAATTTCAGCGGGCACCATGATGCGGTCGCGGTTTGAGCTCACTTTCTCCGTGATGCGCACCACGCGACCGCGAGCATTGCTCTTGAGATCCAAGAAAAAGGTTTTGCGGTCGGCAATGATTTTTTCGGTGCAGATGATATCGTCTTCCATGTTGTTGAGCTTGGTTTGCGTAGGAATTTGCCACGCTGTGCGAGGAAGTATAGCACATTTGCCCTGAGCGTCAAGCGCGTATTCGATGCGGTCTCAGTACCAGATTCGCCCGTCTGTTGCTTGCCCGCCGTTGGCCGGGCATGGCCCGTTGTATTCCTCAGGAGCTTCGGTGCAAAGGTCGAGTGCCGAATCGTAGTAAGGCGTTTGCAGACCGAAAAGACCCAGCGCCGTGTGGAAGACGTGTTCCTGACCCACGCGCAGGTGGCTGTTCTTGTGCAGCTGCGCCAGCGCCCGGGGAAAGTGCTCATGCAGGCGAAGAAACTCCTCGGAATAAAGAAAGAAGAAAGGTACTTCGCAGCAGCGTTTGCTGTAGTATGTCTGGAGATTATCCGAGCTTCGTTTCCACCCTTCCTGTTCCTCATTGAGGTATTCACCATGGTCGCTGATATAGAGATAGACAAAGGGTTTCCCCTGAAGCATTGTGACTATTCGGGCAATGAAAGAATCGGTGGCATGGATGGTGTTGTCATAGGCATTGATAACTTGAGCCGCTACAGCAGGTGAGCTTTCCGGAGATTGAAAATAGGCATCCGTTGAAGCCGGGAGGAATGGTGGCTTCTCGTGATTGTAGTTTCCGAAGGGTAGATGGCTGCCCCCGTTGTTGATGAGGATGCAGAGGTTGGTGTTCGGCATCTCCCGGATCATGGTGTTGATGGCTGCCAGTTGCGCGGATTCCTTACCGGAGGAATAATCGTGTCGTGCATGGCGGGTGCATACATACAGCAGGCGGTTGAACTGAGCTGACCAGCCACGGTCGGCTTGCAGCTGAGGCGCATCTGCGAGTGAATAGAAAGCAAAGCCGTTGTGGGCAAAAAGATCCGGAAAGGCACCACAAGTGGGGAGCAGGTCTGCCGAGATGTGTGACTCCTGCGTCAGGGTGGCGATGGTGGTGCGGGCGTTTGTGAGAATTGCCAGCATGCCGTGCACCGTGCTGGCCATGACAGAGATGCAGGTGCGGAAGTTGATGATGCGGGGATAGGAGGCAAGGAAAGGATCGGTTCGGCGGGGGTAGCCATTGATGGAGAGATGGTCGGCACGCACGCTCTCGCCGATGTGAATGATGAATACGCAGCCCTCGTCTCCCCGCAGAGTTGGCAGGGAGGAGGGAGCGTCTGCTGGTGAGGGAAGAGCATCGATCACATGAGCCGAGTAGGAATGAATGGCGTAGGCCATCGGCACACTCCACATGAAGCCGGAAATTCCTTTGTCTGCCTGGCGATAGCCATAGAGAGGAATGTATAGCGCGTGCACAGCTGCCACGCCGAGAGCTAAAACGAGCAGATGGCGAGAGAAACAGCGCTTCATGTAACGGTAGAAAAGGTATCCGCAAGTGCCGGAGAGGAGTAGGGAGATAAGCAGTACGCTAAGGTGGGTCGTTGTGAGGAAAGGGAGGCAATCCTCGCGCGTCGCGCCCATGGCCTCAGCAAGTGTGTAGGGAGAGAGTGTGAGGTTCAGGAGAAGCCGACCGGCGATTTTCAGCACAATAAGCAGGCAGCAGATGACGAACAGGGGGATGGAGAAGCGACGCAACAGCGCGTAGCTGAGAATAAGACCACAGCCGACGCGGGTGGTGTCGGCAAACAACGGGTGCATTGCATATTTGCCCTGACAGAGCAGGGAAAGGAGAGCAACTGACAGAATACAGACGGATACACCTCGCAACGCTGAGTAGAGCTGAGGCTCGCGACGATAATGCAATACGTAATACATGAACCCTATCCAGAGCGCTCCGCTCAGGGCTAGCCAACAAAGAGTTGAAGGGGTACTCGGATAGAGTAGCACAGAATCCAGCTGAGGGAGGAATAAAAGACAGAAAGGAAGGGATAGAAGTAGAAGGCTTCCGTATGTCTTGAGGGTACCCCAACGAAAAGTGTTGTGCATGCCGAAGAATACAGCATCGACAATGCTGCGCGATTCTGATATCGCGAACAGAACAAGTTAGGTCTTTTTAGTTGAGGTGTCGGCCAATGTGTGCCTCGTTGAAAAACTCCGCATCTGCTTTTTTTTCAATCAATAACATTCTCACTGCTTGACAACAGCATTGTCGAAGCTGTAGCCGCGTGGCTGATACAGAAACGAGCCTATGCTCAGGCGGAGCATAGGCTCGGGAAAAAAGGGAGTCCGTGCCGGGATCAGATGAGTTCCTTGAGGCGGTTGACGGTGATGCCGGGCACGGTGACGAGGCTGCCGTCGGCGCGGCGGAGAATGGGCGAGCCGTCGCGCTCGACCCCGGCAAAGTAGCCGCAAATGCGCTCGGCATCGGTGATGGCAACGACGGGCAGCGATTCGCCCCAGGCGGCTTCGAGCATGGGGTTGATGGCATCCAACCCGCCCTCGACAAAGTAGTGGAACACTTCGGCAATGCTGTCGCCCAAAATGGTGCGGAACTTGGTGACAGAGGGGCAGAGGGGGGTGAGGTCAGCCAGGCGGGTGGCGGGATCTTGCGTGATGCCCTCCAGGGGGCGCAAATCATTGCGGATGTTGATGCCGATGCCGATGGAGGCCATGGTGGCCGAGGGGCGCTCGACCAAAATGCCCGCCAGCTTGGACTTGCCCACCAGCACATCGTTGGGCCAGCGCAGGCGGAGTCCCTCGATATCGTAGGGGCGCAGGGCATCCATGATAGCGGCTCCCGCCACCAACGGCAGCAGTCCCCAGTGGTGTGCGGAGCGCGGATCGATGGGCACGTTGTAGGTGGCCCAGAGACCGCCGGGGGTTCCGAACCACGCGCGGTTGAAGCGTCCCCGTCCTTTGGTTTGGCGGTCGCAGCTGACGACTGTCCAGGCCGGCAGTTTGCGCGCAATGTTAAAGGTGGATTCGCACTCCGCCCGTTCTTCGACTTTCCATTTGAGGCTCACGCTGCTCATGATACAACAGCAAGCCGATGCCGTCTACCCCTTATGCCGGAAAAAAGAAAAAAACTTGTTCAGAGATTTTCCAGCAGCCCCATATGCAGCGGGGGGGCATCGCTGTTCCAATCGCCCTGGTACCAGAGGAAAGGGCGGTTGAGGGAGATGCATTCGGGAGCTGCTTCGGGAGCGTTGCCGGGAGCTTCGCGGTTTTCAATGAAGTTGAGCTCGCGGCGCTGAACGAAGATGTTGAGTGCCAGAGGCTCGGTGACGAGATGATCGAAATGCGCGTGACGGATGTCAAAGACATGGGTGATACCCATGGCGCTGAGCACGGGGGTGAGGGAGCTCGGGGGCAGAAAGACGGTCAGCCTCGGCAGCTCCACGCAGATGTCGCGGGGCTCGGTCTGCAGCAACGCGGTGCGGATGCTTCCCAGCTGTTCGGGCATCAGCTCCTCGGCAAAGCGGCGAGCGTTGCTGCGGGGGAGAATCAGCACCAGAGCCTGCTCACCCTTCCGCGCGCCGTTGTCGAGGGGTAGGGCAATGGCTTTCCACTGCCCATCCGCTGCCTCGGCGCAGCGGAAAAGTCCGCGGGCACGCATCAGTCGGCAGGGGGGGATGGCGCCGTCGGCATTTTCGAATTCGCGGGTCACGCTGTTGCCGCTGAGGAAGGGAATGCTCCATCGGGGACTTTCGGGAGCAGGGGAGATAGCGGCAAATCGTGTTTCGCGCGAGATGAGCTCGGTGCCGATGGGAATGCGCCCCGGCAGCAGTTGGTTGAGCAGTGTGAAAGCGGTGGGAAATTGGCTGCGGAGCGGCAGACGCACCAGTGCAGGAGCATCTGCCCGAAAGGGAAGATCGAGATCGGCGGCGAGAATAGCGGGCTCTGTGTTCGGCAGGAATTGCTGCGGCAGGGGGAGGGCCTCGAGTTGTTGGCGGGGGCTGCCTTCGCTCAGCTCAGCCAGCTGGCTGAGCCCGGCGGCAACGGAGGCGGGGGCGACCAGCGTGAGCGGAGCGCCTTCCTGCCGTTCCAGAGCTGCGTGAAAGAGTCGCAGGCTGAACGCATCGACCGGAACCCCGCCCTCGGGAACAGCGTAGGTTTCTGACTGCGTCGTGTCCGGAGTTCCTCGGCGCAGGGTGGATATTGCCAGCCCGATTCCCAGACCGACGGCGCAGCAGAGGAGGTAGAGCGAGAGGCGCAGGCGCAGCGGCAGAGGCTTAGCTGTAGAGGGAGAGTTCTTCATCGAGTTGGGGGCATCGTGTGACGCAGTAGCGGGCGCCCAGTTCCAAAACAGCTCGGTTGCCCAGCGAGTTGCGCAGGGTGAGGTGTACGGGCGTTTTGCCGGGGTATTTGCCGAGAATGCGCTTGATAAGGGCGATGTCGCCCGCATCGTGGCGCGCCGTGTTGAGGGTGATGCCGTAGAAGGCGTTGTTGGCCTTACCGTGGCGGCGAGTGCCGAGTTGCTCGACCTTGTTGGCCGAAACTTTCTTGCCGCCCGTTTTTTCATCCGGGGAGACGCGGGCGCGGAGGCTCACGAAGTTGCCCGCTTCAAGCAGTCCTTCCTGTTTGGCGGCCTCGTCGTAGGCGCGCCCCCACACGAGGCATTCGCAGCTGCCGGTGAAGTCCTCCAGGGTGATGACGGCGAATTTTTGCCCGCTGCTCTTGCTGGATTTGACGGAGACGCTGCGCAGCATGCCGGCCATGTCCTGCACGCCGCGAATGTCGTCGTCCGTCAGATCGGGCAGGGAGCCGATGCGCAGGTACTTGGGGTTGTCGATGATGCCGCGCATGCTGTCGAGCGGGTTGCCGGTGAAGTAGGCCCCGGTGAGGAATTTTTCCTGATCCAGGCGCTGCTCCTTGGGCCATTCCATGAGGATTTTACTCTTCTCGGGAGCGATGGCCTCCGTGGTCATGTCGAAGAGCGCCATCTGCCCTACTTCGTTGTCCTTGTGGACGGTGGAGGCACCCGTGAGGCATTGCTCGATGCTGTCGAAGATTTCGGCGCGGCATTCGTGCATCCAGTCAAAGGCGCCGCATTGCACCAGCACCTCAATTTGGTTGCGGCGCACGCTTTGCGGGGGGATACGGTAGCAGAAATCCTCCAAACTCTTGTAGGGTCCGTTCTTCTCGCGCTCTTCCACGATGACGCGCACGGTTTCGGTGCTCATGCTCTTGACGGAGGCCAGCCCGAAACGCACGGCCAGATGCCCGTTGGGCATGGTTTCCGGCTGGAACTTGACCGCAGAGTGGTTGACGCAGGGGCCCAGCACTTCGATGCCCAAGCGGTTGACTTCCTGAATGTAGACGCCGATTTTTTCGTTGGTGGATTCGTTGGACATGATGCCGCAGAAGAATTCCACCGGGTAGTGCGCCTTGAGGTAGGCCGTCCAGTAGGAGATGTGCCCGTAGCAGGCCGAGTGCGACTTATTGAAGCCGTAACCGGCGAACTTCTGGATTTTATCGAAGATGGCGTTAGCTGTTTTTTCGTCGATTTGGTTGACATCCCAGCAGCCTTTGACGAAGCGCTTGCGCTGCTCCATCATTTCGTTCATGTCCTTGTGCCCCATGGCGCGGCGCAGCAGGTCGGCACCGCCGAGGGTGTAGCCCGCCAGCAGCTTGGCGGCGGCCTGCACCTGCTCTTGGTAAATCATTACGCCGTAGGTGATGCCCGAGACGGTTTCGAGCAGCGGGTGTTCGTATTCGGCCTGCTTGAGCCCCTTCTTCACGGCGATCATGTCGTCCATGAACTGCATAGCGCCGGGGCGGTAGAGGGCGAGCAGAGCGATGATGTCCTCGATGTTGTCAATGCCGTAACGCTTGCAGGTGTCGACCATGCCGCCGGATTCAAGCTGGAACACCCCCATGGTCTCCCCGCGGTTGAGCAGTGCGAAGGTTTCCGCGTCCTCGATGCTGACGGTGTCGTAGCGGAAGTCCGGCTCGCGCCAGCGCACGTAGCGCTCGGCATCCTTCATGACGGTGAGGGTCTTGAGCCCCAGGAAGTCCATCTTGAGCAGCCCGGCGTTGTAAATAGCGCCCATGTCGCACTGCGCCACCACCTCGCCTTGCGGGTTGGAGAGGTCATCGCGGGTGAGCGCCACATACTCGTCCAAATCGCGGTCGCCGATGACGACGCCCGCTGCGTGCATGCCCACGTTGCGCACCGTGCCTTCGAGTTTGAGACCGAAGTCCCAGATTTCCTGGTAGGTGGGATCGCTCTGCACGAGATTGCGGAGATCCTCGCTGGCCTCCCAACTGCTCTTGAGGGTCACACCCGGGCCGCTCTCGATGAGCTTGGCCATCTTGTCGCTGTCGGAGAAACTCAGATCCATGACACGCGCCACATCCTTGATGACGGATTTGGCGCCCATGGTGCCGTAGGTGATGATGTGGGTCACGGCGCGCTCGCCGTACTTCTGCCGCACGTATTCGATGACCTCGGGGCGGCGGCTTTGGCAAAAGTCGATGTCGATATCGGGGGGGCTGACGCGCTCGGGGTTGAGGAAGCGCTCGAAGATCAGGCTGAACTTGAAGGGGTCGATGTTGGTGATTTTCATCACATAGGCCACGAGCGAGCCCGCCGCCGAGCCGCGCCCGGGACCGACGGGAATGTCGTGATCCTTGGCCCAGTTGATGAAGTCGGCGGTGATGAGGAAGTAGCTCGGGAAGCGCAGCATGTTGATGATGCTCAGCTCGTAGTCGAGGCGCTGGCTGAGCTCCTCCCAGCGCTCGGGTGTGGCATCGGGGTAGCGCTCCTTGAGCCCCTTGAAGCAGATGTTGCGCAGGTATTCCTCGCGCGGCGATCCGTCGGGCGTGGCGAACTCGGGGTAGCGCTCGGTGGAGGTGGAGTCCAGCTTGATGGAGGTGTTGCAGCGCTCGGCGATGCGGTTGGTGTTCTCGTAGGCGTCGGGGTACTCGGGGAAGAGTTGCCGCATTTCCTCCTCGCTCTTGAAGTAGACACTGCGCGGGTAGCGCATGCGCTTGCCGTCCATGCGCTTGTTGCCGGTACCCACGCAGATGAGGATGTCGTGCGCGTCGTAGTCGTCGGCGTTGAGGAAGTGGGCATCGTTGGTGACCACCAGCGGCACATCGTGCTTGCGCGCCAGTCGCACGAGCTCGGGGGTGCACTTGCGCTCCTCGGGCAACTCGTGATCTTGGAGCTCGACAAAGAGGTTGTCCTTGCCGAAGATGTCCTTGAGCTCCAGCAGAATCTCCTCTGCCTTTTCGGGTTCATCGCGCAGAATCCACTCCTGCAGGGGACCGGAGATACAGCCGGTCAGGCAGATGAGCCCCTTGCTGAACTCGCGCAGGGTGTCGTAGTCCACGCGTGGCTTGTAGTAAAAGCCGTCCAGGTGCCCGCGCGAGACGATGCGGATGAGGTTGGCCCAGCCGATGTTGTTCTCGCAGAGCAGAATGAGGTGGCAGTATTTCTGCCGCCCGGGGATTTGTTTTTTGACGGAAAGAGGGGTGGGCGCCACATAGACCTCGCAGCCGAGGATGGGCTTGAACACGGGCTTGGGCTCATCGGGGTGCTCGGCGTTCCATGCCAGAATGCCCTTGTTGTGCTTCTTGACATTGACCATGAACTCAATGGCGGCGAATACATTGCCGTGGTCGGTGATGGCGACGGAGTTCATGCCCAGCTCGGCACAGCGCTTGATGAGATCCTTGGTGTGGATCATGCCATCGAGCAGCGAGTATTCCGTGTGAACATGGAGATGGGTGAAAGCCATAGCGTGCCCGGGCAGTATAGCATGCCCGGGGCGGCATTGTCAGCCGAAAAGCAGTTGCGGGCACAAAAAAGCGCAGCAGGGGGCGAGCCTGCTGCGCCGGAAGGGGGAGATGCGGGAGCTGTCGCTCAGGCAATATTGAGCGCCCACTTGAGGTACTTGAGCGACTCGCCCCAGACCTTGGAGCTGGTGCTGCCCAGCACCACCACAATGACGGCGCGCCCCTGCACGCTGCCGCAGGAGATGAGGCACTTACCTGCCAGGTTGGTGTAGCCGGTTTTCATACCCTGCACCCAGGGGTAGCTGCGCAGCAGGCGGTTGGTCGAGCGGATGCGGCGCACGCTGCCGTCCGCCTTGCGGAAGTCGTACTCGGGGATGTTGATGCAGCTGCGGATGATGCGGTTGTTGTAGGCGTAGCAGGCGGCCAGCGCCATGTCGTGCGCCGTGGAGTATTGCTCGGCGGGCAGCCCATTGGGGTTGGCAAAGTGGGTGTCGTACATGTGCATGCGGCGCGCGCGGGCATTCATGCGAGCCACGAAAGCGTCCACACTGCCGGCGGTATCGCGCGCGAGCGTGACGGCCACGTCGTTGAAACTGCCCGTGAGCATGGCGCGCAGCAGATCGATCTTGCGGTACTGGGTGCCGGGCTTCAGGTTGAGGCGGATGGGCGGTGCCAGATTGTCCGAGGGGCGAATGGTCACCATCTTGTTGAGGTCCTTGGCATCGCAGACGCAGAGGGCGGTGATGATTTTCTGCGTGCTGGCCACTTGGCGGCGGGTGTTGGCGTTGTGCGCGTAGAGGATGCGCCCGTTGTTGGGGTCGATGACGCAGACGGCGGCGCAGTCCGGCTTGGGAGCGGGCGTGGTCGGCGTGGCCAGCGGGCGGGCGGGGTTGAGTGAAGTGGCTGAGGGCGGGGCAATTGTACGTGCCGCGTTGGGAATGGGCGTAGCGGTGTGGGGCATGGCGCCGCTCGGGGCAACGACGGAGCCGCGGTACGGCATCTCCGCAGTGACCGGGTATGCTTGGGCGTTACAAGCCGTTTGCGCGGTTCCGAGCAAGACCGCGAGGCACGAAGCTGCGATGGTTGCAAAAAAACGCATGGCGGCGAGTCTAGCCCATTCGGTCCCGAAAGGCAAGCGCAAAGTCCTTCAGCGCCCATGGTGCGCCGCGCACCCTTGCTGTCGTTTCGTCAACAGCCTACAGATGATTTGCAGATTTCTCACGTGCGCGCGCGTATCGCTAGCGCGCAAATGCGCGCGCCCGCGAGCAAAAATGAAAAAATCAAAAATAAAACTTGCCATTTTTCATTTTTGATTTAAGATTGCTCGCAGCAACACACGACGACAATGCAAAACAAGGTCTTATTTTTCGATACTACCCTCCGAGATGGTGAACAGTGCCCCGGCGCCTCCATGAATCTCCGCCAGAAGCTGGAGGTCGCGCGCCAACTGGAGAAGCTGGGGGTCGACATTATCGAGGCCGGTTTTCCCGTCATTTCCGACGGTGACTTCGAGGCGGTGTCGACCATTGCCCGCACCGTGAAAAAATGCCGCATTGCCGGTCTGGCTCGTTGCGTGGAGAAGGATATTCGCGCCGCCGCTGCCGCTGTGGCACCTGCGGGGGAGCGCGCCCGCATCCACACCTTCCTGGCCACCAGCCCGCTGCACCGCGATTTCAAGCTCAAGAAGAGCAAGGAGGAAATCATTGCGATGGCCGTGGCGGGCGTTAAGCTTGCCAAGAGCCTGGTCAACGATGTCGAGTTCTCCGCCGAGGATGCCAGCCGCACGGAGCACGAGTACCTGGCGCAGGTGGTGGAAGCCGTGATTGAGGCCGGCGCCACGACGGTCAACCTGCCCGACACGGTTGGCTTCACCACTCCTGCGGAATATGCTGCCATGATCGACTACATGGTCAAGTTTGTCCCCAACATCGACAAGTGCGTACTCTCCGTCCACTGCCACAACGACATCGGCTTGGCCGTGGCCAATTCACTGGCGGCCGTGCAGGCCGGAGCGCGTCAGGTCGAGGGCACCATCAACGGCATCGGCGAGCGCGCGGGCAACGCCGCCATCGAAGAAGTGGCGATGGCGTTGACGACCCGGCCCGAAGCCTTCGGCTTTGCGTCGGGCGAACAGCCCCACAACCTCAACACCCGTGAGTTTGTCAAGACAAGTCGCGTCGTTGCCCGCATGAGCGGTTTGTCGGTGCAGCGCTCCAAGGCCGTGGTCGGCGAAAATGCCTTTGCGCACAGCTCGGGCATTCATCAGGATGGTATTCTGAAATGCCGCGGCACCTACGAGGTTATCGACCCGGCGGAAGTGGGCTGGGGCGAGACGGAGCTCCCCCTCACCAAGCACAGCGGACGCGCAGCTGTCAAGGCGCGTTTGGAGAGGCTGGGGCACACGCTTTCCGACACCGAGCTGGGCGCCGTCTTTGATCGCTTCAAGAAGGTGGGCGACAGCAAGAAGTTCGTCTATGATGACGATTTGGCCTCTCTCGTCAACGACTCGCTCGACCAGCACGACGGCGCGTGGAAGATGGTGAGCCTGCAATTCGTGGCCGGCTCGGCTGCCAACCCCACCGCCACCGTCACCCTGCAAAAGGAGGGTAAGCTGTACACCGACTGCGCCATCGGCAACGGCCCCGTCAACGCCTGTTTCAAGGCTATCGACCGCATCACCCGCGTCAAGGGCACGCTGACGGAGTTCAACGTGCGCTCGACCTCGGTCGGGCAGGATGCCCTGGGCGAGGTCACGGTCAAGGTGCAGTTCAGCGCCGAAGAGCCCAAGCCTGTCTCGGGCAAGGGCGCCGCCACCGACATCATCGAAGCCTCGGCGCGAGCCTACCTCAACGCCGTCAACCGCAGCCTGACACTGAGCGCTCTGGACGCGGCAAGCTGAGCCTTCCGAGCCATGTCTGCTCCCATTCGTCTCATCGTCGGCCTCGGAAATCCCGGGCGAGACTACGCCGAAACCCGCCACAATGTCGGGTTCATGGTGTTGGCGCGCTTGGCCGAGAGGCTCGGCGCAACATGGAAGGCAGACAAGGCACGCAAGGGCGAGCTGGCGGCCGCGCCGGGAGCCCTGCTCGTGCGCCCGAAGACCTTCATGAACCTCTCGGGCGAGTGCGTCGGCCCGCTCATGCGCTACTACAAATACGAGCCCGAGCAGGTGCTGGTCATCTACGACGATATCGCTTTCCCCACGGGCACCCTGAAGCTGCGCACCAGCGGCTCCGCCGGGGGGCACAACGGGGTGAAGAGCCTCATCGCGCATCTCGGCAGCGAGCGATTCCCGCGCATTCGCGTCGGCATCGGCCTTCCGGGACAGAAAAACATGGTCGGCCATGTGCTCGGCAAGCTCTCGCCCGAGGAGCGTCCGGCCTTTGAATCCGCTCTCAATCGCGCGGCCGATGCGGCTCTCTGCGCGCTGCGCGAGGGTTTTGCTGCCGCTGCCAACCGCTACAACACCAAGAAAACGCCTCCATTCCCCCCCGCCGCTCCTCAAGCCCCGCAAAACACAGCCACGGCTTGACATGCAGCGCACAATCCGTTATCTTCAACCGTACCTATTATGTCAGACACCACCACCATTCACACCCTCTCCGTTCTTGTCGAGAACAAGTTCGGTGTGCTGTCCCGCGTCGCCGGTCTTTTCTCCGGCCGTGGTTACAACATCCACTCGCTCAATGTTGCGCCCTGCGAGGACCCTCGTTTTTCGCGCATGAACATTGATGTTGCCGAACAGGGCAGCAAGCTGGATCAGGTCATCAAGCAGCTCAGCAAGCTTGTCAACGTGGTGGAGGTGATCGATTATCGCAACGAGCCCACCATTTACCGCGAGATTGTGCTCCTGCGCGTGCGCTTCGGCGAGAAGAAGCAGGAAATCTTGGAGCTGTGCAACATCTTCGGTGCCCGCACGCTCGATGCCACCCGCAAGACCCTGACCATTGAAGTCAGCGGCGGTGAGTTCCGCATCGCCCGTTTCCTCAACCTGATGGAGGATTACGACGTGGAGATGGTCATCCGCTCGGGTAAGATTGCCGTCATCAAGCCCAAGGATTAAGACCGCAGGGTCAGGCAGCAAACTGTTGACGGGCGCGTTGCCGGGAGAGCCGACAGCGCGCCCATGCTTTGCGGGGTCATGGCATGGCGCGCCGGATGAGCTGCTGCGTGAGGTCAGACAGGGGAACAGACTCATGGGGCTGCGTGAGGGGACTTGTCAGCAAAGACGAGCTGAAGCCGACAGGCGTCATCAAAGCCAGTCGCCACCAACGCAGAGGGAGCACGCGCATGCAAAAAGAATGCTCCAATGGCACAGATTCGTCATGAAATGTGTTTGTTAGATTCGCTGAAGCCCGTGCGATGGGGATTGCGAGCCTATGCTCATTTTCCTCCCCATTAATTGTGTGGAATACGTGCCCGAGGGAGGGCAGGGGTTGCGGCGGGGAATTTCCGGGTGGATTTCCGCGAGTTTGGTCCCTGACCTCAGAGCCTGTTTCGCCACCGCCGTGATTCTTCCGCGACAGCAAACCGCAGCGGCGCCGCCGCGCAAGCTTATCCTTCTGTCGGCCGAGTTCGGTGCGGTTTGAGGATGCTCAGATTCGCCTGGGTTCGCTCTTCGAGTACATCAAAACCCCGCCACGGTCGCTCTTGCCGGTCCGTTACTGATCTTCCGTGGCATGCCACGATGGATTGCTCGACACTCCGCCCGGATGGATCCCCAATTTCGAGATTCATCAAGCTGAGATGAAACGAAAAAAAGCCCCGGACTCATGCCCTGACACAACGTCTTCCGAACACGGTGCCGGGAAGCAATCACAAACATGATTGCAGCCATCGCCATGACATCGCCCCCCTCTCCTTCTTCCTTGAAGGCACTGCAATCACCACTTGAGCTTGGCGCGTAGGCGCGCTGCGTAGTCTCCCTGCGGCAGGGAGAGGAGGCGAAGCGGGTAGGGAGCCTTGCGGGTCGTCAGCGTTTCCTCCAAGGCGATGGGATGGGTGGAGCGCCCGTCGAGCGAATAGATGAGGCTCTCGCCGGCGCGTCCGCGACGCTCGCGCGGGCGCATGGTGATCTCCATATCATCGGGCAGGGTCAGGGAGCGGTTGGTGAGGCTGTGCGGGCAAATGGGCGTCAGGCAGACTACGCGCGCCGTGGGCCAGACGAGCGGGCCGCCGGCAGAAAGGGAGTAGGCGGTGGAGCCGGTCGGGGTGGCGACGAGAATGCCGTCCGCATGGTAGCGGTTGAGCAGGGAGCCGCCCACCTCGACATCCACATCAATCATCTTGCCCGTCTGGGCGCGCATCAGCACCAATTCATTGAGCGCCAGGTGCAGGTGCCCTGTGTTGCCGCTGCGCTGCACCTGCAGCATGGTGCGCTCCTCCACCGTGTAGCGCCCCTCTGCCAGAGCAGCCGTCAGCTCGTCCATCTCGTCGCGCCCGCAAGCGCTCAGAAAGCCCAGATGCCCCAGGTTGACCCCGCCGAGGATGATGCCGCGGGGAGCCGCCTTTTCGGCGGCGGCCAGCATGGTGCCGTCTCCGCCCAAACAGAGGAGCAACTCGGGCTGGCCGAGCACGGGGTCGCTCTCGGTGAGTTCACCCACCTCATAGGCGCGGAGTCCGGCTGCGGCGCAGCTGTTCATCAGCCGCTCGAGCGCCTGCATGCAGGCGGCGCTGCGGTTCGGAGCCAGAATGCCGATGGAGGCGGGGGGCTTCATCTCGGTTCAGCGTTGTTCACGCACGATTTCGGTGCCGATACCCTGCGGTGTGAAAATCTCCAGCAGCAGGGTGTGCGGCAGGCGACCGTCGATGAAGTGCACCTTGCGCACGCCGGCGTTGAGGGCGTCGACCGCGCTCTTGACCTTGGGAATCATGCCGCCGGAGATGACTCCCTCGTCCATGAGCTGGAAGGCCTCCTTGCGGTCGATGCTTTGGATGATGCGCGAGGGATCTTTCGGGTCGGGCATGAGCCCCGGAACATCCGAGATGTAGATGAGCTTGACAGGCTTGAGCTCGCGCGCCAGCGCCGCCGCCGCTAAATCGGCGTTGACATTGAGCGCCTGGTGGGTGCCCAGTTCCCGAGCCAGCGGAGAGATGACGGGGGTCAGCTGCAGCGAGAGCGCTTCCTCGATGCGCGGGAGCAGGCAGCCGATGACGCGCCCCACCATGCCGATGTCCACGGGGTTGCCCTCGGCATCGCGCTCGGTGATTTTCTCACCCACAAAGACATTGGTGCCGGGGATGCCCACCGCCTTGCCGCCGCAGTCGCGCATCATCTGCACGAGCCCGGGGTTGATCTGCCCCGAGAGGGTGCGCTCCACAATGTCGATGGCCTCGGGGGTGGTGACGCGCAGCCCGTTGACGAAGCGAGCTTCGAGCCCGGCCTCCTGCATCGCCTTGGAGATAGCCTTGCCGCCGCCGTGCACCACCACAGGGTTGAGCCCCATGGTCTCCATCACCACGATGTCGCGCATGAGCGAGCGGACGAGCTCGGGATTGTCCATGGCCGAGCCGCCGAACTTGATGAGGATGGTCTTGTCGCGATAGGCCTGCAGGTAGGGCAGGGCTTCGATGAGGATGTCGGCCTTGAGGATTTCCTCCTCGGGCTTGGCAACGGGGCGGATCTTGATCATATGTAGCGTTTGAGACGGAAGATAATGAGGGGCAGGGAGGCGGCCATGAACATGCAGAACAGGGCAATCCAGAAGCCGTAGGGCGAGTGCAGGAAGGGCATCCAGTCAAAGTTCATGCCGTACATGCTCGCCACGAGCGTGGGCGGCAGGAAGAGCACGCTGACAATGGTGAACACCTTGACGATGTCGTTTTGCTCGATGTTGATGAGCCCGAGCACGGCATCAAGCATGAAGCTGATTTTATTGGATAGGAAGGAGGCGTACTCGGCGAGCGAATTGACATCTCGGCTCACGGAGCGCAGCGCCATGTACAGGCTCTCGTGCGCGTCGGTGCAGGAGTCCTCGTTGCCCGCAAAGGTGATGAGGCGCAGCAGGTTGACCAGCGCATCGCGCTGGCGGGTGATGAGGTCACCCACGCGCCCCAGCTCCTCGAGCGCATCGCGCAGATCTTCGGTGTCGGGATCCTCCTCATTGCTCTTGCGGCGGCGGCTGCTGGTGCCGAACACCTTTTTGGAGAGAGCGTCCAAATCCGTTCCGAAGCGCTCCAGAACATCGGCCTGGCGGTCGACCAGCGTCTCCAGCAGCCCGACAAACACCAGATCGCGATTCGTGCCCGGGGTGCGCAGCAGCTGGTGGGAAAAGACGCGGAAGGAGTAGGAATCCGTGTGGCGAATGGTGATGATGATGCGCCCCTTGAGGATGAAGGTGATTTCGGCGATGATCGGGTCATCGGTCTCGACCCGCGAGAGCACCGTCGTCGTCATGAAGCGCGCGCCATCCTCACAGTACAGACGCGAGGTCGCCTCAATTTCGCGCATCTCGTCCTTGGTGGGCATTTCGAGGGCAGAGAGTTCCTCGGCAAAGCGTAGCTCGTCCGCATCGGGCGTCAGCAAATCAATCCAGAAAATTTCACCCCGTCGCGCGGCTTGCTCCTCCAGCCCCACGGTGCGGGAAATGCCGTTCTCTGTCTGTGTGTAAATGCGAATCATGCTCCGGAAACGGTTCAAGTTGAGGTTCGCGGCTCACCGCGCAGCGCGGCGCTGCCGTATTTTGCTCCCAATGCGGCGCAAAATCAAGCCTATTATCCGCTCGCCGTCGGTGCGGAGGATAAAAATAGACCGGATGCCCCGTCTCGGGACATCCGGCAAGTTTTTTTTCGGAAGGTGTTTTACGCTTCCGCAGGAGCGGGAGCTTCCTCAGCAGCAGGCGCCGGAGCCTCCTCCGCAGGAGCGGGAGCTTCCTCCGGCGCGGGCTCTGTCTCGGCAGCGTCGGAAGCAGGGACCTCCAGCCCCTGAGCCTGCAGCTGTTGGATGATGTCGGGGGGCAGGTTCATGCCGCCGGTCGCCCCCTTGGTGATGTCGTGCAGCTTGATCGTGAACACCAGTGTGGAGTTGGCGCCGATGGGGCCCGTGGACTGCTCGCCGTAGGCAAGCTCCGCGGGAATGCAGATTTCCCACTCCGAGCCGATGGGCATGAGCTTCAGCGCTTCGGAGAACCCGGGCACCACCTGATTGATGGGCATGGGAACGGGAGTCTCGCTCTTGTCAAAGGTCTTGCCGTCGATGAGCTTGCCCTCATAGGTCACCAGCGCCGTTGCTGCTGCGCCATCCGCCTGCTCATCGTAGGTACGACCCTCGCCCTTGGTCAGGATGCGGTATTGCAGCCCGCTCTCCGTCTTGGTCACACCCTCCTGCTTGCCGAAGCTCTCCTGAAAAGCTTTCCCTTTGCTCAGGTTGAGCTCGGCGAGAGCCTTTTCACGCTGTTGGATGGTCTCAACAAAAGCCTGCATGCCGGCCTCCATCTGCCGCTGCTCCTCCTCCGTGGGCTGAGCACCGCTCAGGCTGGTCTCCAGCGCGCGGAAGAAGGTGTCGCGGTCAAAATCTTCTGCCGTGAGGGTGGAAATGCCCTGGGAAATCTCTTGGCCGAAGCGATAGCCTGCAAAGTAGGAAAATGCCTTCTTGGCTTGGTCAGCGGTCACGGGCGTCTCGGGCGCGGCGGTCGGCGCGGCGGCGGGAGCTCCGGCGTTGGATTGGGAGAAGCAGTAAGGGGTGACAGCCCCGGCGGCCACGAGGGCAACAGCGGCGGCGATGGTGATGTACTTCTTGTTCATAACGGTGCTTGGTGGTGAACGCGGTTGCCCGCGCAGCGCTATAAGCCTAGCGCGGGCGGGCGGCACTGTCAAGGTTGCAGTACGCCTGTTTGTGACAGTGCTGCCGTGTCGCCTTTTCGGGAGAAACGGGACGGCGAACTGACACAGATTGACACGGGAGATGCTGGCTTTCCGATGCCTTTTGCGCTATGCTCACGCTCGTGAAGAAGTGCCGGATTTGTGGGAAGCGCGCGTCGATGTTTCTGACGCAAATCATCAACGGGCAGGTGACAGAACTTTCCCTGTGCGAGGAGTGTGCCCGCAAACGAGGACTTTTTGACCCGCAGACGCTTGCTTTTTCCGAAAAATTTTTCCCGGAGGCCTTCAAGGAGCGGATCGATAAAATTGTGCGCGAGCTGATCGAAAAGGGGGAGCAGGCAACATCCGCTCCTCAGACGGAGGAGAAGGATGTGCTGACGCATTGCCCGGTTTGCGCTTTCCCGTTGGAGGTCTACCGCCGCACGGGGCGGCTTGGCTGCCCCGATTGCTACACGGTGTTTGCGCGCGAGTTCGCCGTGGCTCCTGCGATGTCGGACGCCGGAGAGGACTGCGATACGGATTCCTGCACCTCGCTCGAAGCGCAGCTGCGTGAGGCCGTTGCTCGCGAGGATTACGAAACGGCTGCCACCCTGCGAGATCGGCTGCGCCAACTCAACGACAAGCCACAAGCATGAGCTCTCTTTCTTCCATTCTCAAGAGTCCGGCATGGTGGACGATGGGCTTGGGCAGCGATGTCGTGCTGACCTCGATGATCCGCGTGACCCGCAACCTGAAAGGCTATCCCTTCCCCGGATGGAGCACGCCGGAATCGCGAGATGCCGTGGTCACCGCTCTCTTGCCGGTGGTTCGGTTGATGCGTGGGTACCGCAACGGCTGCGAGTTCGACATGAGCGAGCTGAGCTACGAGCAGCGCTGCGCCTTGCTGGAACGCAAGTTGCTGACGCCCTGCATGGCGGCGCGCGGAGCGGGCTGTCGCGTCGTCCTCTATCCCAAGAAAAAGACGGTGTTCATGCTCAATGAGGAAGAGCATCTCGTCGCGCATTGTTTCTCGAGTATCTACAAGGATGTTTTGGATGACAGCTCACGCCTCTTGCGCGAACTCGATGCGGCGAGCAAGGATATCCCCTGGGCCTTTGATCCGGAGATGGGCTACCTGACCAGTTTGCCGAGCGAGGCCGGCGATGGTATTCAGTTCTCGCAGGTGTTGCACCTGCCGGCGCTGCATCTCGCGGGGATGATGGAGGCGGTGTCGCGAGCGATGGAAAAACTCCATGTATCCATGGGACCGTTCTATGCCGATGGTAACGAGGGCACGGGCAACACCTATATCTTCTCGTCCGTGCCGGGGCCTTTGGACAGTCAGTCGGAGCTGGCGCAATACTTCGGCGCCGTGATGTCGCAAATGGAGCTCCGCGAGTTGCAGGTGCGCGGAAGATTGCAGGAAAACGATCTGCCGAAGCTCTGCGACAGCATCGGTCGGGCATACGGCTTGCTGCGCCATGCGCACCGACTGTCTCTGCACGAGTTGCGCGATGCTGTTTCGCTGTTGATTTTGGCGACTCAGATCGGCCATTTGGAGTGGACTCCCCTGTTGCCTAGGGACGCTGTGGAGCAGCTGGGCGAACTCGTGCATCGCTTTTCGGTGGAGGCGGCCTTGAGCGGCGACGCTCAGGAGGAGCCGCTGAGCCACAAGCGCGCCATGAGCATGCGCAGCTGGCTGAGCAATCGCCCGCATCATTTTACAACCCTTTACGACTGATACTGAGATGAATAACTTTACCCCCCGGGCACAACAAGTGATGAACCTTGCCCGCCGCGAGGCCGACCGTTTCCACCACAACTACATCGGCGCCGAGCATGTTCTGCTCGGGCTACTGAAGCTGGGGCAGGGCGTAGCCGTCACCGTGATGGAAAATGCCGGCATTGTGATCGACAAACTGGCAACGCAGATTGAGCAGTCGCTGGTGCCGGGCATGGCTCCGAGCAGCTCGGGATCGCTGCCGCTGACACCGCGCGTGCGTCGTTTGTTGGAAATTGCCGGGCAGGAGGCGCGCGCCCTGCGCCACAGCTATGTGGGTACCGAGCACCTGCTGCTGGCCATGCTGCGCGATGCGGACGGCCTGGCACACCATGCGCTCACCCGCTCGGGTCTCAGCTACGAGGAAGCCCGCAAGGGCGTGATGGCTGAAATCGAGCCCAAAATCGAGGCGGATGACAGCCCCGGCGGTGAGGAGCCTCCCCGCCAGCGCCGCAACGATGATGAGGATGAGGAGGATGCCAACGCCTTCCTGCACCAGACTGCCGGCAGCGGCAATACGGGCTCGGAATCCTTTGAGCGCTCGCGCACACCGGCTCTGCGCGCCTTCGGACGCGACCTGACCAAACGCGCGGCGGACGGCGAGCTGGATCCCGTTATCGGGCGCCGCACGGAAATCGAGCGCGTCATCCAAATCCTCTGCCGCCGCACCAAGAACAACCCCGTCCTGCTGGGCGAGGCCGGCGTGGGTAAGACCGCCATTGTCGAGGGGCTGGCGCAGATGATTACGGCGGGTGATGTGCCCGAGTTCCTCGTGGGGCGGCGCATCATCTCGCTCGACCTCGCGCTCATGGTGGCAGGCACCAAATATCGCGGGCAATTCGAGGAGCGGCTCAAGGCCGTGATGGATGAGATTCTCCGTGAAAAAAATGTTATTCTCTTCATCGATGAGATGCATACCCTCATGGGAGCAGGCTCCTCCGAGGGCGCGATGGATGCCTCCAACATCATTAAGCCGGCGCTTTCGCGCGGCGAGATGCAGGCCATTGGTGCAACCACCCTCAACGAATTCCGCAAGCATGTCGAGAAGGATGCCGCCTTTGAGCGCCGTTTTCAGCAGGTGCAGGTCGGTGAACCCTCGGTGGAGGACACGATTCGCATTTTGGAGGGTATTGCCCCCAAGTACGAGGCGCATCACCACGTTCACTACACGCCCAAGGCGCTGCAGGCAGCCGCCAACCTGTCCAAGCGTTATCTCACGGGGCGTTTTCTGCCGGACAAGGCCATCGATCTCATGGACGAGGCCGGCTCACTGCTTTGCGTGCAGCGCATGACGCGCCCGGCCGCGCTCAAGGAGAGCGATCAGCGCTGCGCCGAGCTGGAGCGCGAGAAGGAGGAGGCCGTTGCGGCTCAGGATTTTGAAAAGGCCGCCAAACTGCGCGATACGGTCCGCCGCCTGCGTCAGACCGCGCAGCGGAAGCTCGATGCATGGAAGAAGCGGATGAACGCCGACATTACCGAGGTGACGGAGGACAACATCATGACGGTCGTCTCCAAGTGGACGGGCATTCCGCTGGAGCGCATGGAAGAAAAGGAGACCGAAAAGCTGCTGCACATGGAGGAGGAGCTCAAGAGCAAGGTTATTGGGCAGGATATTGCCTGCTCGGCCATTGCGCGCGCGCTGCGCCGCAGCCGCGCCGACATCAAAGATCCGCGCCGCCCCATCGGTTCTTTCCTCTTCATGGGACCGACGGGGGTGGGCAAGACCTACCTCGCCCGCAACCTCGCGGAAATCATGTTCGGCACGGCCGATGCGCTCATTCAGGTCGACATGAGCGAGTACATGGAAAAATTCAGCACCAGTCGGCTCATCGGCGCACCTCCGGGCTATGTGGGGCACGACGACGGCGGGCAGCTCACCGAGCAGGTGCGTCGCCGCCCCTACGCCGTCATCCTCTTCGACGAGGTGGAGAAGGCGCACCCCGATGTCATGAACCTGCTGCTGCAAATGCTGGAGGAGGGCTGCGTGACGGATTCCCTGGGGCGCAAGGTCAGCTTCAGCAACACCATCATCATCCTGACTAGCAACGTGGGTGCCTCGCTCGCTCAGCGTCAGGGGACCATGGGCTTCGGCGCCATCGCCAACGAGTCGGCCGACTACGACACGATGAAGGAGAAAATCACCGAGGCCGCCAAGCAGCACTTCCGTCCCGAGTTCATCAACCGCTTCGATGAGCTGGTGGTGTTCCGCATGCTGGAGCGTGCAGATCTGGAGCAGATTGTCAAGCTGGAGGCCGAGAAGCTCATCCGGCGTCTGGCTGCCAATAAACAAATCACGCTCACGCTCTCGCCCGAAGTGGTCGGACTGCTGGTCGACAAGGGCTACGACCCGCAGTACGGCGCCCGCCCCATGCGCCGCGCCATCGAGCACTTGCTGGAGGATCCCATTGCCGAGGCCATCCTGCGCGGCGACCTCAGCGCGGGTCATGCCTCGCGTGCTATCCGCCCCGAGGGAACCGACAGTATTGCCTTTGCCGCGGAAACGCTCGCCCCTGCCGCGCCGAATCCGCCCGACAAGGCCGAGGCAACATCCGCCACGCTTCCCTTGAGCCCGAAACGCCGCGCCAAGGCGAGCGACAAGCCCGAGGCGCCCAAGCGCCGGAGCAGCCGCCGAAAGACAGAGGACTGAGTTACCCATGGATGTGAGACTCTGCCGCCTGCTGAGTCGTCTGCACCTGCTGCATCGCCTGCGCGGTTGCGGGGGCGGCGAAGAGATGTCCCCCGGCGCTCTGGGGCGTTACAGTGAGCTGGTGGCGGCCTCCTGGCTGCGGAGCAGGGGACACCGCGTCCTGCGGCTCAACTGGCGTTGGTCCGCGCGCGGAGAAATCGACATCGTGTCGCGCGAGGGCGACACACTCGTCTTTAGCGAGGTCAAATGCACCCGCTATGCGGCCAACGGGGCGCCGCTCTACCGCGTCGATCGCGACAAACGCGAGCGCGTGCGCCTCGGCGCACGCGATTGGCTGCATCTGCTGGGGCGCAGCGTGCCCACGCGCTTCGACATCATCGAGGTCTTCCTGTACGCCGATGCACGCCCGCAGCTGCGCTTGCATCGCGATGCCTTCGGCATGCATGAGCGCAGTGCGGCCGAGCATGATGTCACAATATATCATTGACGGGCGCGCGCGTACGCGCGTATAATGCGCGCGTATGAGCGAACAAGACACTCACCCCGCCGAGGTCGATGCGACCGCGACCGGGGCTCAGCAGGAATACAGCGCCGCGCAGATTGACAAGTTGGAAGGGCTTGAGGCGGTGCGTAAGCGCCCCGGTATGTACATCGGCGACCCTGACCAGCGCGGCCTCCACCACTGCGTGTTCGAGGTGCTGGACAACTCCATCGACGAGCATTTGGCGGGCTTCTGCTCGCACATCGAGATCCTCATCCATGTGGACGGCTCCATTTCCGTGGTCGACAACGGTCGCGGCATCCCGGTGGACATGCACCCCAAGTTCGGCATCCCTGCCGTGGAGCTTGTGCTCACGAACCTGCACGCCGGCGGTAAGTTCGGGCAGGGAGCTTACAAGTATTCGGGCGGTCTGCACGGCGTGGGCGCCAAGTGTGTCAACGCGCTCTCCGATTGGTTCAAGGCTGAGGTGCGCCGCGACGGCAAGCGCTACGTCATTCGCTTCGAGCGCGGCAAGACGGTGGAGAAGCTCCACGTCGTCGGCAGCTGCCCCGCGCACCAGACCGGCACCTCCATCACCTTCCTGCCCGACCCCACCATCTTCACCGACACCACGGAGTTCCGCTTCGACATGCTCAGCCGCCGCCTGCGCGAGCTGGCTTTCCTCAACCCCGGGCTGGTCATCACCCTGGTCGATGAGCGCGAGACGCCCGAGCACCGTGAAACCTTCTTCTACAAGGACGGCATCAAGGAGTTCGTGCACCAGCTCAACGAGAACAAGACGCTCATCACCCCCGAGCCCATCGCCATGAGCGGCGTGCGCCACATCGAGGTGGAGTACGACGGCAAGACCATGCAGGACGATGTCATCGTCGATGTGGTGATGCAGTACAACGACAGCGACAAATACAACATCCTCTGCTACGCCAACA
>JBJEVK010000036.1:0-23574 GCA_051884295.1 Akkermansia sp. | reverse complement strand
CAAGGTGTTCTGCAACGGCTTTTCGGTGTCGCATTTGATTTTGCAACTTACACCGGGGTCGCACGCGCGAAAAAGCGGTTGACGGCGCCGGGGGTGGCTTTTATACTGCCCCTATCCATGGTCGAGCCGAACACTGTGTTGCTGGTGCATAATTTTTACCGCATTCCCGGCGGGGAGGATACGGTGTTTGCGCAGGAGCGGCGGATGCTGGAGGCGGCGGGCTACCGCGTGCTGTGCTACACGCGCCACAACGATGAGATTGCCGCCGCGCCGTGGTGGCGCAAGCTGCTGCTGCCCGTGGCAACCTTGTTCAACCCCCGAACCTTTCGCGAGCTGCGCCGCCTCATCCGCCGCGAGGGGGTGCAGCTGGTGCATGTGCACAACACGCTGGCGCTCATCAGCCCTGCCGTGTATGCTGCGGCGGCGTCCTGCGGCGTTTCGGTAGTGCAGACGGTGCACAATTACCGCCTGCTCTGCCCGGCGGGAACCTGCTACCGCGAGGGTGCCGTCTGCGAAGATTGTTTGCAGCGGGGGCTCGGGGCGGCACTGGGGCGGCGCTGCTACCGGGGGAGTCGGGTGCAGACGGCGCTCTGCGTACTCAACCTGTGGCTGCAACGCCGCTGCGGGGTCTACAGGCGGCTGTTTTTCATCTGCCTGACGGAGTTCAACCGCCACAAGCTGCTGCAGCTGCCGGGGGTGCGGCCCGAGCGTGTTTGGGTGCGCCCGAACACGGCGCCGAGCCTCGGGGAGCCGCTGCCGCCGGAGCAGCGGGAGGGTTTTCTCTTTGCCGGGCGCTTGAGTGTGCTCAAGGGGCTGCGCGTGCTGTTGCAGGCGTGGCGTTTGCTGGAGCAGGAGGGCGATGCCCCGCTGCTGACGATCTGCGGCGGGGGCGAGCTCGACGAGGAGTGCCGCGGCTACGCTCGCGAGCACCGGCTGCAACGCGTCGTGTTCTGCGGGGCGATGCCCCACGCCGAGCTGCAGCCGCTCCTGCGGCAGAGCCGGGCGCTCATCCTGCCGACGCAGTGGTACGAGGGTTTTCCTATGGTGATCGCGGAGGCGTTTGCCGCCGCAACCCCGGTGCTGTGCTCGGCCTTGGGCAATGCGGGCAGTTTGGTGCGCGAGGGCGAAAACGGCATGCGCTTCCGCCACGATTCGCCGGAGGATTTGGCCGACACGGTGCGGCGCTTCTGCCGCATCCCCGCCGCGCATTGGGAGCAGCCCGTGCGCGCCTGCTACGAAGCGCACTACACCCCGCAGCGGAGTTTGGAGCAGCTGCGCGCTATCTATCGGCAGGCCGCGGAGTCGCAGGGCGAATGATTCTGACAGCGCGGGAGCTGTACTAGGAATTTCCTTGACAGTTCCCTCGCCTCGCCCGTATACTTGCGCACGGGTTTCTGTACCCCCCTTCGGAGCCTGCGGCGGCGCGCATGCCACCCACGGCGGTTCATCCCCTGAAAAGGAGGACCGGGCAGCATCGCGCGCCGGGCGGGTCTCAGCTGTTACTCACCTTTTTCCACTTTCACCATCTTCCATGTCCGGTTTTTTCCGTAAAATCGCCGGGTTGTTTTCCTACGACGTAGGGATTGACCTCGGCACGGCCAATACTTTGGTCTACATTAAGGACCAGGGTATTGTGCTGCGCGAACCATCCGTTGTCGCCATGAAGGGCGACAAGGTTAAAGCCGTGGGCGAGGAGGCTAAGCGCATGGTCGGGCGCACGCCCGGCAGCGTCGTCGCCATCCGCCCCCTCAAGGAGGGCGTCATCGCCGACTTTGAGGTCGCCCACAACATGCTGCGCTACTTCATCAAGAAGGCCTGCCACCACCGTCGCCTGCGCACGCGCGTGCTCATCGCGCACCCCTCCTGCATCACCGAAGTGGAGCGCCACGCCATCGAGGAATCCGCCTACGAAGCCGGCGCCATCGCCGTGCGGCTCATCGAGGAGCCCATGGCGGCCGCCATCGGCGTCGGGCTCCCCGTCAGCGAACCCATCGGCAGCATGATCATCGACATCGGCGGCGGCACGACCGAGGTCGCCATCATCTCGCTCTCCGGCATCGTGTGCAAGAAGTCCGAGAAATGCGGCGGCGATGCGCTGGACGACACCATCATCCGCCACATGCTCTCGGCACACAGCCTCTTCATCGGCCCCCGCACGGCCGAGGATATCAAGATCCGCATCGGCTCGGCGCACCCCCTGCAAACCGAGCTGACGATGGATGTCAAGGGGCTCGACCGCGTAACGGGACTGCCCAAGACCGTGCAGGTGCGCTCCGAGGAGATCCGCGAGGCGCTCCAAGACAAGCTCGACGTCATCGTCAACGCGGTGCGCCAGACGCTGGAGCACTGCCCGCCCGAGCTCGCGAGCGACATCCACGACCGCGGCATCACGCTGGCGGGCGGCGGGGCGCTGCTGCGCGGGCTCAAGGAGCTGCTGCACGAGCAGACGGGTCTGCCCGTGGTCATCTCCGAGGATCCCCTCAGCGCCGTGGCCGAGGGCACGGGCAAGTTCCTGCAGGAGAACGACGACGCGTTCTACGAGGACTAACGCGCCGTTTCCCGACGGGGCGGCGCACGCATCGCCGCTCCCCGCATCCCCCTGCCGCTGCTCTCCGACCCGCGCGCCGCTCGCCCCCGCGGCTCCCGATGGGGCAGCTCTGCGCGCACTGTCCGGCGGCTCCCGGCTCTGCCAAACCCTTTAACCTAAACCCACAGCTTTGTCGCTACTTTCTAAAATGATTCAATCTGTCAAACACCTCTTCGGGTTCGGCCAATGCAACCCGAAGGAGGGAACCACCATCGTCATCAACTCCGAAAAACTCGAACGCCGCGTCGCCCTGCTCGAGGACGGCGTGTTGGAGGAATACAGCATCGAACGCGAGGGCGAGGACAACATCGTCGGCGGTATCTTCAAGGGCCGCGTCAAGAACATCGAGCCCGGTCTCAAGGCCATGTTCGTGGATATCGGCGGTGAGAAAAACGCCTTCCTGCACTTCTGGGATGCCCTGCCGCTGGCGCTCGACTCCTCGCTGGAAGAAATCCAGAAGGAGGGTCGCCCGCGCCGACAGCAAAAGAAAATCACCAGCAAGGACATTCCCGAAATCTACCCCGTGGGCTCGGAAATCATGGTGCAGGTCACCAAGGGGCCCATCAGCTCCAAGGGACCGCGCGTCACCACGAACATCTCGCTGGCGGGGCGCTACATCGTGCTGATGCCCTTCACCGACCAGTTCGGCATCTCGCGCAAGATCGACGACCCCAAGGAGCGCCAGCGCCTGCGCCAGATTGTCCAGAAGCTCAATGTGCCCGAGGGCATGGGCATCATCATGCGCACGGTGGCGCAGGGGCAGCGCTTCCGCCATTTTGTGCGCGATTTGGCCATGCTGCTGACGCAGTGGCACGAGGTGGAGGAGAAGTTCGCCTCGCGCCCCGCCCCGCTCTGCGTCTACCGCGAGCCCGACCTCATCGAGCGCACGGCGCGCGATTTCCTCACCGACAACGTGGACAACATCGTCTGCGACAATCAGGACACGACCCGCCGCATGCAGGAGATTGCCGGGCGCATCTCGCGCCGCTCCAAGCGCCACATCCAGTACCTGCCCTGCCGCCAGCCCATCTTCGAGGAGCTGGGCATCGAGCGCCAGATCAACGAGGCGTTCCAGCGCCAGGTGCAACTGCCCTGCGGCGGCTACCTGGTCATCGATGAGACGGAGGCGCTCATCGCCATCGACATCAACACCGGGCGCAACAAGGGCAACAAAGACCTCGACAAGACCATCCTGGAGACCAATCTGGAGTCCGCCCGCGAGATTGCGCGCCAGCTGCGCCTGCGCAACATTGGCGGGCTCGTCGTGGTGGATTTCATCGACATGCGCCACCGCAAGGATCAGCTCGCCGTCTACAAGGCGATGAAGGACGCCCTCAAGCGCGACAAGGCCAAGACGCAGGTCATGCAGATCACCCCCATCGGGCTCATGGAAATGACGCGCCAGCGCATCAATGAGTCGCTGCTGGACTTTGTGAACGACCACTGCCCCTACTGCCACGGGCGCGGGCGCATCAAGAGCGTCATGACCATGAGCGTGGAGATTCAGCGCCAGCTCAAGGCAACGATTATGCGCTACCGCGACAGCGTGGGCGACATGATTGTGGTGGTCAACAGCGATGTGCTCTCGCGCTTCAAGAACGAGGATTCCAAGCTGCTCGTGGAGCTGGAGCGCCAATGCTCCGGGCGGCTCATCTTCCGCAGCGATCCCGGCATCCACCGCGAGGCTTTCGCCATCCTCGACCCGGCCAACAACAACAAGGCGCTCTACTCCGTCAACCTCTGAGCCCGCGGCTCCCGCCAAACAGCCCCCGTCTCGTGCGCGAGGCGGGGGCTGCGGCGTGTCCGTGCGTGAACAAAGGGGGATTACTGCGCTTGGCGGTAGCGGTTCATCCACTCCGACACCTTCTGCGCCGCGCCCTGCGCCGCCACCTGGCGGTAGAGCTTGCCTGTCTGCCAGTTGTCGAAGCTGAAGCGCGCCGAGGCAGGCACGGCGTTCTCCGTGCGCAGCACGCGATATTTCAGGCTGTTGCGCGTGAAGTAATCATAGGTCTCATCCGAGCCGTAGTACATCATATCCGTGTAGGTGCTCGTGTCCACCGCCGTCATCACCGTGGGCGTCAGCAACTCCTTGCGGGAAATCGTCGTCACCGGCATCAGCGAGCACGAGGCCAGCAGCGAGGCCAGCAGCATCCCGACCAAGGTCTTCTGCGTGGGGGAACCCACCATCGTCAACATCCGAAGCGAATCGTTGTTCATAGCGCCGCCCTCCATAGCACACGCTCAGGCGGCTGTCAAGCCCCGACGCAGCCCAGCAAAGCAAGAAAAGCTTGACGCCGCCCCCCCCAATCGCTAAGCTGGAGTCAACACAATGAAAGCCGTCATTCTCTTTCCCGGACAGGGTGCCCAGAAAGTGGGCATGGGTCACGATCTCTACACCAACTATCCCGAGGTGAAGAGCCTCATGGATGCCGCTGATGCTGCGCTGGGCTTCCCGCTGACGAAGGTCATGTTCGAGGGTCCGGACGCGGAGCTGACGCGTACCTGCTACTGCCAGCCCGCGCTCTACCTGCACGGGCTCGCCCTGTGGAAGGTGCTCTCCGCCCGCACGGGCATCAGCCCCGTAGCCGCCGCCGGGCTCTCTCTGGGCGAGTTCACCGCCCACGCCGCCGCCGGCACCTTCTCCATGGAGGACGGGCTCAAGCTGGTGCAGAAGCGCGGAGCCTACATGGAGGAAGCCTGCCAAGCCGCCCCCAGCACCATGGCGGCCTTCATCGGCGGCAGCCCCGAGGCGCTGCAGAAGCTGGCCGCCGAGTGCGACATCGACGTGGCCAACTACAACTGCCCCGGGCAGACGGTGGTCTCCGGCTCGCACGAGGGGGTAGACAAGGCGATTGCGGGGGCGCGCGCCGCCGGGTTCAAGCTGGCTAAGAAGCTCAATGTGGCGGGTGCCTACCACAGCCGCTACATGAAGAGCGCGCAGCAAAAACTGCTCCCCGAACTGACGGCGACCCCCATGAGCATGCCCTCCTGCCCCGTCTACTGCAACTACGAGGCGCGCCCCGTGACCGACACGGAGGACATCCGCGCCATGCTTGGCGCGCAGGTTTGCGGCTCCGTCCGCTGGGCAGACAGCATGCAGAAGCTCATTGATCAGGGCGAGCGCCTCTTCATCGAAATGGGGCCGGGCAAGACGCTGGCGGGCATGATGGGGCGCATCTGCAAGGAAGCGCGCGTCATCTCCATCGAGGATGCCGCCGGGCTCGAGGCTGCCATCGCCGAGCTCAAGGGCTGATTCCTTTCTTTCCCCGGTACGGCGCCTGCTGCGGCGGGCGCTGCGCCGTTTTTCTGCCATCGGCGGCGTTCTGACGCGAAAATCCTTGACAGCCGCCGCCGAAGCGGGCACAATGCTGCGCGTGCGGCACGCCGCCGTGGTCTCTGCGTTCGGCATGCGGAAATCAGGGCGGGCGCGGTGCGGCAACAGGGAGAGATGGCTGAGTTGGTCTAAGGCACTCGACTCGAAATCGAGCGTGGCAGGAATGTCACCAAGGGTTCGAATCCCTTTCTCTCCGCTCTCAGGGCAATCGCACTTTGCGGTTGCCCTTGCTTTTTCAACGCTTTACGCATAACGTACTCGCCGCAGCAGTAAAATATGCCTTGCAACTTTATTGCAACTCAAATTGCAACTATGACGAGTATGTACACCGGACCAATATCATTGAACAAAGTTCCCAACTCGCCCTATTGGATGGTATCCTTCATCGGGGCGGACGGCGGGCAGAAGCGCAGAAGCACGAAGGCACCCCATCAGGGCGGCATGTACCAAGGAGAGAAGCTATCCAAGGCGCAAGCCGAGAAGCGTGCCATGCTCGTGGGCGTGAGCATAGCCAGCGCGGATGCAGAGGAATACGCCTCCTTCGACAACACCACCGTCCGCGCCCTTTTCGAGCTCATGCTTCAAGGCAAGCTGGGGCGCGTCAGCATACGAACCTATGACAACGCCCGCACCAGCTATCGTCAATTCTGCACCTGGCTCGGCAAGCGTGCGGATGAACCCGCACGTCTCATCACCAAGGCAGACATCCGCGAATGGATAATCTGCCGCCGTGCAGAAGTGCGCTTCAACACCGTCAAGAAAGACCTCTCCGTCATTTCCTCCGCCTTCGCCTGGGCAGCGGACGCAGACATCATGCCCGCCAATCCATGCACCGGAGCAAAGATACCACCCGACACCAAAGACGAGAAAGTAGTCCACGAAGCCTTTACCTTGGAAGAAATCCGCCTCCTCATTGAGAAGCTGCCGGACGAATGGTCAAGCGCGGTGCGCTGCTGCATCGGTACCTATGGGCAGCGACTCGGCGCCATCCTAGCCCTGCGCTGGGAGCAATTTGACTGGGAGAATCGCGTGGTACGAATCACCACCGGCAAAACCGCCAACTGCCTCGTACAGCCCATGTGAGATGACTTCTACGCCTGGTCACGCTCGCGCTATGAGGCGGGACAAGCCGCCGGAGGAGATGCCGCCGTATGGGTACACCCACGCCTGCGCCTGCACTCCAATCCATCAGGAGAGTTCACCCAGCTCGTGCGCTATCATGGAATCGGACTTGTCGGCAAAGACGCAGGTGGCAACCGCCGCACCTGGCACTCCAAAACCTTCCACTCTCTCCGCGCCAGTGTGGCCACCTTCCTGCACGCCGCCGGTGTTTCCCAGGTCATGGCCATGCGCCTGGTAGGTCACGAATCCGCCGCCATCCACTCCGTCTATGTACGCCCAACAGGAGACCAGCTCGCCGAAGCCGCCTCCAGGCTCCCGGAACTTTGATACTCCCATGGGAACAGTAACATGGCTTGTTGATACCAGAGAGCCTTTTCTGTAAATTGAACTCTTGAGGAAAATTAAAAAGTTGAACTGCCGAGTCATCCTCGGCAGTTCCAAATCATGGGGCAATGTGCATTTTTTGCACATTGCCCCTGTAAGTGCTAATAAAAGCTAATTTAGCATTTAAGCTATAATGCCTTCACTGTCAAATAATACCCTTTGCACGGTTGTATCGCTCATTCACTTCGCGGAAGCGCGGATTAGACAAGCCCTCATGGAAGGCGGCATAGTCCGGATGGTTCGGATTGTGCATCACCTCATGGGCATAGCTGCTGTCAACATCGCTTGTGGCGGAACGACCAATGCCAGCCGCCGGAGCGGATGCCGTTGCCATCCTGAGTTCATGAAGAAGGCGGTATCCCTTCGGAGACTGGAAGACTGCCATATCCTGCATGGTGAGTCCGGCACGCTGCGCCAGAGCCACACCAAACGCCTTCGCCTCTCGCTTGTTGGCAGCGTAGTCCGCGCCCCAGTCAGCTTTCAGCTCAGCATCTGTCTTGACCATATTGGCATATTCCTGCTCCTGAATCGCGAGGATAACGCCCTCCGTGTACGCACCGGCAGCCTTGCCATCAAGCCCGGCAGCCTTTGCCCTTGCAGTCACCAGCTCCAGGAACTCAGGCTGCGCCTCAAAGTTCTCAGAGAAGGTCAGGCTGTACTCCACCTCCTGCTGGGCATCCCCGCCTTGCTCCTCCTGCTCCTCACCTTGGCCAGTCTGGGGCGGATTCTCACTCTCCTCCGGCGAGTCCAGGGCATAATCCGCCTGCATAGCAGCCGCCTGCTGAGAAATCTCCGCCTCACCGGGCTGGGGTGCCGGAGCATCCGCAGGCGCAGAAGGAGCGGCAGTCTCAGGAGCCAGAGCAGCCACAGTCTCAGGGGAGGGAACTACCTCCGGGGCAGGAGCCTCCGAAGCCGTCTGTGTGTTGGTGTCAGTATTCATGTTGTTGTCTGTCTGAAATCTTCTATTGTGCCTCAAGGTACTTCTCGCGGATATAGCGCAGGTACAGAATCACCTCGCGGTGGGCATCGCGACGCATGGCATCCAGCGGGTCATACTGCCCACGCTTGCCCTGGAAACAACAGTAGTTCGTCTCGAACCGCTCCTCCAGGAACGCAATGGCATCCTCATCCAAACACGCCGCCACATGGCTCCTGCGTGAAAAGTACTGCCTCTTCTGCTCCTCCGTGAGAGCATCCATCTCATCATCATCCATCATGCCGGTACCTGAGCTAAATTCTTCTGCGCCTGCCCCCCATAGCCGCCACCTGCATCTGCTCGGCAGCCGCCTGCATCTTGTCACGTTGGTCACGCATCTTCCGCACATCCGCATCCTTCCGCAACACCTCAATAGGTGCGCCGGACTGCATGTAAAGATACTTGAGCATCTTGCCGGTATCAATGTAGTCCAGGGCAGACGTATCGCCGGTGCCCTGCACATACTCCTGCAACATCTGGAACACCGCCCGCAAGCCATGAGACTGCGCCTTCTCAATCGCCTGGGAAATCTTCCCCTGGTAGTTAATCTGCGGCACCTGCACGTCGTAATTCTCCGTGCCATCCTCCGCATCCACCAGCAGCTTATCCGGCTGGGAAATAACCTCGGCATTAAACTCACCCTGGCGGAAGAGAATCGCAAAAATGCGGTAGAGCATCACATTCAAGTCCGCCGTAAACTGCGTGAACGTCGGGCTGAAACTCAACGCCTGCTCCTCCTGGCGAGCCTGCACCTCCGTCGCCGTCATCGTGCGATCCACACTGGAAATCATATTGAGGAAAGGCACAAAGAACGCCGAACGAATCTGCTCCTCCTTGGCGTCAATGCGGTCTTTGCCACATCATACCTCCCCTGGGTACCCCACTCGCGGGGCAGGTTTGCTGCTGATGCCTCGCGCGAAATCACCGTCTGGCCACCCGCGCGGAAATCAATCTCGCCCACTTGCTCCGCCAGTTTCAGAATGCGGGGGAAAGCCGCCAAGTCGCTGAGAATATCCATGTTGTTCTCCAGCTTCATCAGCGAGTTCAAGGCAGACATGCACTTGAGCCCCGAAGCATACCCCCACACAGTGCCCGGCCAGCGCAGGAAGCGCGTCGCCAGGAAGGGAAACTCCTCATACCCGCTTTCTTCCACCACAGGCGTATCCTCCCCATCGTACAGGTAGACGGACAGGAACTTCATCTGCGTGGCAGGCACCGCCTTCACCCCATTTCCCAGTGTGTAGGAATCACGCGGAGTCACCAGGTGGAGGAAGTCAAACTTGCATGCCTCGCTGAACCGGTTGTTCTTGTCATCGTAGGCGCGGCGCACCGCCTCCGGCACGCGCTTGTAGCCAAAACGCTTCACCGCCTGGGCAGGCGTGAACGAGAACTTGCGGCAGACGGTATCAATCTCGCCCTCCGCATTCTCTGCAAATCCGAACGTCCCCACCGGCACGTTGCGGAACATCAGCCCACCGCCCGTCCTCGGCTCGCAGAGCAACAGGGCAGAACCGTAGAGCACGCGGCATTGGTACGTCTCCTGCACCTCCGCATAGAAATTGCTGCGGGAAAGAGCCTGCAATGCCACCTCGGACGCATGGGCATACCACCGCTCATATCTCTTCTGCTCCGCCTTGTCCTGCGCCGTGAACTTGAACCAGGGCATCCCGGCAGGCGTAATGTAGGAATGGTGAGCGGAAGCCAGCGTGTGCATGGACTCCGACGCGACGCTCGACAAGTCACGCTTCGGCGACGTGGAAGCATCCAACTGCTGCACCGCCTCTTCCATGCGCGGCATAATGCGCTTGGAAAGCCATCGCCACAGCGGTCTCATCTTGTCGGCAGAATCCAGCACCGAACGCGCCAGCCTGGCATAATCGCGGGAGTCCATGTCGCAGGGAAATTACAGGGTTGAAATGTATGCACGAACGCCCTCCGCAATCGCCTCGGCAATCACATGGGGGCGGAATCGTTGCATGGTGGAGTCATAAACATTGCTGATGAATCCGCACTCAACCAGCACCATCACCGGCTTTGTGCGCCGCAACACCGCCAGGTCAGTACGGCACACCACATGCTGCGCCCTGCCCGGAAGCAGCTTGCAGAGAGAAGCCGCAATCGCCTCCGCCAGCTTGCGCCCCTTGCCGGAAACGTAGCACACATGCGCCCCATGCGCCTCCTCCTTGTCGGAGCAATCGCAATGAAGAAAAATCCCGAAGTCATAGGGATACTCATTCAACGCCTTCACCGTGGCATTCAAATCCTCGCGGTTCGTCTTTTCCGCAAAATCTATCACCGCCACATGGTGCTCCCCCTCCAGGAGAGTCCGCAGGTGCGCCGCTACCTTCTGGCACACATCATGCTCCTGCAAGCCATTACCGCTTGCCCCGGTGCCGTTGGCGTGCCCCACATCAAGTGCAATCTTCATACCAAGTTGTCAATTTTTTGTTTACTACTCAATCTTTTATCCTTTCCTGTCAACCTGTCGGAAAACCCGACAGGTTGCCGGAACTGTAAAGAAAATCTTTACGGTTGAACTTGTAAAGAATCCGTACAGGTTCGCTTCCCACGCTCCTCCAGCGCGTGCCATTTCTCCAGAGACGTAATCCGGCTATCCATGGAGCGCAGAATCTCATTCGTCTGCGCCGTATGAACTGCCATCTGGTGCGCCAAGTCGCGGAAATCCATATACACGAAAATGCAAAGGATGAACCCGCCAAACGTGATAACCTCCTTCGTGTACTCACGCAGCACTCCCAGCCAGTCCTTTACAGGCTTGCACATTTACTTACCCTCCTTTACTACCACAGGGGCAGGCTGTTCTCCTCCCATACTGAATGAAAAGGTGCCGTCAGGCAACTTCGTCATGTTCACGGAGAAACCGGTCTGCTTCAGCACACCCGCCGCACAAAGTGCGCCGATAACCGCCCCGGTAATAATCTTAGCCCTGGATTCCTTGATACCCCAGCCGGAAAGAAGCCCGGCCAGCCAGCTCGCTTTTTCTTTGTTGTCCATTGTCGTATTGTTGGGTTAAGTATGTTAGTTCTGAGAATTCATCGGAGAGGGAACAGGCATATCCTCTTCGAAAGGCTCAACCACCGGCATATCGTCACTCTGGGCATCCGGTTCGCTCTCCGTCGTTTCTGCGGGAGAAATGTACCGATCCATATCCATCGGCTGCTCATCCTCTTCAAGTTCCGTGGTGGACGTATCTGGGCACAAGGCCAGAATCTCATCCTTATGCGCCAGCAAAGCAGTCAACCCGGCATGCTCTTCCGCGGACAAGTGAGCAACAGCATCAGACGTGTGGCTATTGGGAGCGAAACGATCCATAGCAACAGCCACGCGAATCAGCATCTCAGGCAAGCGATTGGCGGCACTGGGCTGGAAGATATGCCCATCCTGCCATTGGGCAGTAATGCTCACTCTGGAACGAATGTTCAGGTCACGTCGAAATACCGCGTCCTCAGCATCGGTCTCCAGCAGGCAGAAGCGTATGCGATTACTTGAAAGCGTACCTCCATCAAAACGCCACTCGTGAAGATGGTTTGCTTCAAGCTTCACCGCATTGTTGGATACAGCGACCGGCTGGAAGTCATCCGTCCCCGGTGAACTTTCCTGCCACACTGACATGTAGGCAGGTGACCCATACGCATCAAGAATCTGCTGCGGACCCTTCAAAACAATGCTATGCAACTCACCGGGAGTAATGTACCTGGCGGGAATATCGGCATAGTAATAATGCGAATCCTCCACCCCCTCAGCGGTGGCCACCTCTGCATTAGCAGAAAGAGCTTCCTCAATCAACACCTGAACTTCCTCAGCAGAGATTCCGCCACTACCGCCACCGGTTGCGTACCTGAATCGTCGGAACGGAAGCATCACCGCAGCATCATCAGACACCACCGTCACCGCCGATACCGCCTGAAACGTCGCCTGCCCAGGCTGATTCAACGTCGCCAGCGTGACCAGGGAGCCGTTGGAGCATTTTGCCTGCACAGTTCCCGCCTGCGTCAGCGTCACAGAATAAGAGCCCCCCACAATCGTCTTAACTTCCTTGCTCATAAGTATTTATCATAAAGCAGTGCGTAAGCCGGAAGGACTCACGCGGTTCACCGTCTTGCTCAGGGATGACCGCCGCAAGGCGGAGCTATCCACCGTGGACTGCGCCTTCTGCTGCGTATTCGTCTGCTGCGCCGTATTCTCGGACGTACTCACCGCAGCCGCCTTGTCCGCAGCCTTAGCCGCCTCCGCAGCGGCAGAAGCCGCAGCCTTCTCTTGCTTGTTGGCCGTGTACATCGTGCTGCCCACGGTCGCCGCAAGCCCAACTGCACCTGCTATCAATGCTCCAGTCATGATTTACCTCCTCCGGAAGGGTTTCCGGTATTTATTGTATTCTGCGTATCCGTACTGTCTGTTCTGCCACCGCCATAAGTCAGCCCCAGAGACATTGACTGCAACCCAATATCCCCCACAAGCCCCCACCAGCTCGCCTTCTTAGCCGTCTTCGCCAGCTTAGAGTAGTAGTCAGCCTGAATGTTGGTCATCGTCAATGCCTGGTCACCATAAGCGCGATACTGATTCGCCTGCATGCGGGCATTCTCATCGGAAATGACGTTGCTCATGTTCATGTTGGCAATCGCCGACTCCACAATTTCCGCCACCCCCTGTTGGTTACGGCGCATCGTCCCGGTAGAAGCCATGAAACCACTCCCCGCACCGCGCGTCAGCTCACTTGCCACCGCCGCATGCTGATTCTGGCGGGCAGCCATCATGTTCTGCATCGCCAGGTAAGAGTTTTTGGCACTCTGGTCTTCCAGAGAGTAAGCCTTCTGGTACGCCTCCCTCTTCTGCTGCAATCCCTGCACACGCGCCATCTGCGCCTGCTGATTGTAGGAGCTGCCCTGGCTCTGCCCCTGTACGAACTGCCCCATCAGTCAAGCAAAGGTAAATGGTTCTCCGGCATCTGGTCGTTGCTGTCAACCTGCACCGCATCCTTGTACTTCGCAGCAGCAAGCTGCTGATATGCCCGTTGCTCCAACGCCTGGGCAATCCCCAGGTCACACGCAATGCGCGGAGCCACCGTCGCCGCAATCAGCAACGCCACCGCCTCGCAGAACCTCGGCTCATTGTCCGGCACGCATACCGTCTGCGCCATCTCGTCAGACGTATACACCAGCACCACATCCTTGTTGCAACCGAGTATATCTACCACCGTCCGACCATACATGCCGAACTTTGGCAATCCCACCTTCTGCACCCGAAGGAAATCCGTCGGCAGCTCACAGGCGTGGTCAACCAAAGGTAACACCACACGCCGCGTCGCAAACGTCCACCGAGCATAATCCAGCGCAAGATGAATACAATGCTGCCCCACCGCATCACACGCAATCGCCGCCGGAGACCCCGCCTTGTAAGCGCGGTCGCCCAAGTAAGAAAGCGCAAGATTGAAGAGGTCACCCTTATCCATCTGCGCCATTTTAGCACCCCTCAAAAAGCCTGTAATGTCCTTAATGGTAATATTCCCAAAAGGAACATTACCCACGCGCGGAGGGGTGCTAAAATGGCAACATGAACGACACCACAGGCACCCGCTTTTCCTTCACCACCACCGCCGGACTGCCCGAAACCATCTCCCTGACCATCGAACAGGAGAGCAGCGTGCTGGACGTAGACAACACCACCTGGACGGCATTTGCGACCGACAACAACGGCAACCGCACCGACATCATCGTTGAACACGGAGCCCTCACCGGGGAACTGCTGCTGCACGTCCCCGCACTCACCGCCACCGAACTGAACTGGGAACTCTTCGCCACCTCGTCTGAAGGAGAAACCGACCGCCTGCTCTACGGGCGCATCACCCCGCTCACCAGCAAGTACGCCAAAGACCTCGTAGACAACTCCCGCAAAGCAGTCCTCCGCAGCCTTACCGGCCGCCTCGCAGGAAACATCGCCGCCCCGCTCAACCTCAAATGGAAAGCCGCCTCCGTTGCCGCCAACTACGCAGAAGAAGCCCGGAAAGAATACGAAAAAATCCTGGACATCACCCAGCTCATCGAGAAGGCAGAACAAACCCTCCAAACGGCTCAGACAGCACTCGGCAAACTCACCACTCTGGATGACCTGCTTGCCAAGTTCTACGCCGAATTCCGCAAGCAAGTGAGCATTGACGAAGCCACCAACTGCTGGGTTATCGGCGGGCAGCTCACCGCCCCCCCCCGCCACCGGAGAGCCCGGCAAGAGCCCCCGACTTTCCACCGCCTACTGCTGGATCATCTACAACAACGAAACAAAACAATGGGAAGACACCGGCATCTCCGCCATCGGGCAAGACGGCAAAAGCCCCTACATCTCCGCCATCGGCACATGGGTAGAATGGCGTGACGGAGCATGGGTAGACACTGGCACCTCCGCCATGGGCAAGGACGGCTTAAACGGAGCAACCACACGCCGCATCCTCGTCAACAGGGCAGAAGACATCCCCACCAGCGGGGACACCTGCAACGGCGGAGTCTTCTACTACCTCCGCAACGATGACACCCTCCCGCAAGCCATCATCACCCCACTGAAAGAAGGCAGGGAATCCACAGACACCCTCACCATCGACGGCACACCCATCATCTTGGAGGAAGGCATCGAAAGCCTGCCCCCGGAATACGCTGCCGCCGCCCTCGCCGCCGCCATCAACGCCGCCAACATGGTCGGAGTCATTGCCATTGAAGACGGCGCAAGCTGCATCATACACTCAGAAGGCGAAACCCTAACCATCAACCGCAGCGGCATCGGCTACCACGTCCTGGAAATCCCCAGAGAAGAAAAGGACGGACACCTCGTCTTTGCCTGGCTGGAGCAGCCGGACGGCACCTCCGGCTGGGTATGCACCGGGCTCGCCAACGACATCGCCACCGACCTTGTTGTCAAGAAAGGTGCCCCGGTGGGCAACAACGAAGTCGGACAACTCTCCGTACCCCTGGCCGGACTGGAAACTCCTGGCTCCGTACAGCCAGCGTTGGATGAACACCTGGAACTGCACGAAGGCGGAGCCGTCACAACCACCCGCTACTCTGGCAAAATGGTAGCACAGCCTGCCAACAACACGCGTTGGGGTGTTATCAAACACTCTACCGGACGCACGGCATCAGTAGACTGCGTGGCACTCATGCCGGATGGGCGCACCGGTTGCACCTAGGCAGACCTGACGCATGGCGGAGCCGTCAAGCCCGGCTCAGAAATGAAGCAACTCAATGACATCCCCTATCAAATCGGCGTAGGCATGAATGCCGACCACACTCTATGCAATAACTACCTCAACAGGGGTGCCATCAAACACATGCGCCCCACAGCGTGGATTCAAGCCATGCCATGGGTGAGCTTACTGCCCTCTGGAACTTTGGAAAATGACAGCTACTATACAGGTCTGCACACATCCATTCAGTTCTCCCAGTCAGAAGAAGAAGGGCTCACGCTCAACTCTGCCACCACCACCCTGCTCGCCGGAGTCTACATCGCCACCAGCCGGGGAGACACCCGCCCGGATGCCGTCCTCACCGCCAGCCAAACCGCCACCTGGTACTACAACAAGGAGCAAGTCTACACGAAAACGGAAACCGAGACCTGGGTGAAGAACTACACCTACAATAAACAGCACATCAACTCCACCTTCCTCTCCAAAACCGACGCATCGGCAACCTACCTGACGCAAGCCAATGCGAAAAAACTCTATGTTGCCAAAACCAGCAACTGGGAAGGAGACCTTTACCTCTCAGAGGATGAATTCGCCGCCTCCCTCGCCAACGGGCTGAATCCCACAATCGCCTACCACGTCCTTAAAAACAAGAGCTGACCATGAAAATCACCCACGGAGCAGCAGGAGTCGTCAACCGCGAACTATGGGCGGAGTACCTGGGAGACAGACCGGTACTCCGCATCATGAAAGGCGGCGAGCAGATATGGCCAGACCCCACCGACCGCGTCAAGCGCATCATCGTCAACACGGACGCACTGGCAAGCACATACTGGTCGAGCATCTGGAACTACGCCATGGCGCAAACTCAGACATCCAGCAGTGCAGAGCAGTACATGCGCTTCAAGTTCGGCGGCTCCTTCTACTTCCTCAATTCCACCTATGCCGCATATCAGAAAGCAACGTATTCCACCGGCGGCATCATCACCTTCAACGAAGGCTTTGGCCCGCTCCGGTCAGACGTGCAGGGCGTGGAATCCATCAGCGTCCAAATCCTTATTCCTAAAAAGGAAAGCAACGGCATCAAAGGCGAAAGTTCTATAGATATTCCCCCGCATGGCACGCAAGCCCGCATGTACTGGGGCAAGTGGCAAAAAAAGGTTTCTGCCGCTTGCCGTACCATCGTCACGTCAATGCCATCGGGAACAGAGCTCGCCAACGTATGGGGGGCAATCTCACGGGCATAAACTCTATTCGTAGGATCGGCTCGTGTACACCTTTGACGCCGCCAGCGTCACCAACAGCGACACCTACATCACCATCAACTCGTCTTCCCCGAACACCTCCGATTATCAAGCCTACCTCGTCTATCCCGCCATCAACACCACCATCACCCTCCCCATCCTTTCCATCGAATGAACAACCGCGTCACCACCGGGCGGGAGTACCTAGAAAACCTGCGCCCCGGCTCCTTTGCCGACCTCATCGACTACGCCGTCTCGCATAACGGCATCGTCCACCTCGCGCCGGACTGCCTGCTCATCGCCGTCCCCTGCGAAGACGCGCCCCGCACCCTGCACGTCCTCTTCCAATGCTCCCAGCTCTGCGCCCTCTGCAAGCTGCTCCTCTCCCTGGAAGGGTACGACCGCGTGCGCTACCGGCGAGACTTCCGCAACAACTATGACACCCGCGAGCGCGACATCTCCACCTTTGCCCGCCACCTCAAACTCGGCTACAAAATAAGCCCGCTCTGATGGATACCCCCCTCACAGCAGAACAGGCGGATGCCTGCACCACCTTCCTGAGCGACCATGAATCGCGTCTGAAACTGTATTGGATACTCAACAAAGACGGCATCGCCGAACGCTTCCGCATAAACTGGGCGCAACAGCGGCTCCACCGCCAGGCGCACCTCCGCAACAACGTCCTCAAAGTCCGCCAGCTCGGCATCAGCACCTATCTGGCCATGCTGATACTCGACACCTGCCTCTTCACCCCCAACTTCACCGCAGGCATCATCGACAAAACACTGGACGATGCCACTGGCAAGCTTCGCAAAATCCGCTACGCCTTTGAAAACCTGGACTACCTGCCCGACAACCCCACCGAAGCCGACCGCGACCTCGCCGCCATCGGCGGCATGCTCAAACGCCACATGGAAGGCATCCGCTTTATCGAAAAATCCGTCATCTTCCCCAACGGCAGCCGCATCGATATAGGAACCTCCCTGCCGGCAGCACCCTCCAGCTCCTCCACGTCTCCGAGCTGGGCAGCATCGCCGTACACGACCCCCAGCGAGCCGCAGAAATCGTCACCGGCTCCCTCAACGCCGTCGGCAAAGGAGGGTGCGTCTACCTCGAATCCACGCACGAAGGCGGCAAATACGGCTACAACTACGAACTCATCTGTGCCGCCATGGACTGCATCGGCAAACCCCTTGCACCCATCGACTACAAATTCTTCTTCTTCCCCTGGTACGAACACCCGGAATACAGTCTCGAAGGCAGCGAGTACCACCCCACCAGCGAAGATGAACGCTACTTCAACCGCCTGCAAGCAGACAACGGCACCACCATCACACGCGGGCAACGCGCCTGGTACACCGCCATGCGCCGCATCCAGAAGAGCAAAATGAAGCAGGAGTACCCCTCCACCCCGGAAGAAGCCCTCAACCCCATCACAGACGGCACCATCTACGCCGGGCAAATCGCCACCCTGCGCGAGCGCGGCCACCTCCGGGCAGAGTTTGAACCCTCCCGCCACCGCCCCATCTACACCGCGTGGGACATCGGCATCGGCGACTACATGAGCATCTGGTGGATACAGCCGGACGGCGCAGGCAAGTTCCTGCTGCTGGACAACTACACCGCCAACAACAAAGAACTCGCTCACTACCTCGGCATCGTGCGCGAGAAAGAAGCCCAATGGGGGCGCATCACCGCCTGCATCACCCCGCACGACGGCAACCGCCGAGACTACAACCTCCTCTCCTTTGATGAAAGCATCGAACGCGCAGGCTACCAGGTCATCCGCGTCCCACGCACCACAGACGTATGGGCAGACATCGACACCACACGAGACCTGCTCTACTCCTGCATCATTCACACCCGCTGCTCCGAACCCACCCGCGTCGATACCATCCAGTACATGAGCGGCACGGATGCCCTCTCCAACTACCGCACCCTTCCGGCGGGCAGCAACGGCAGCCTTCGCACCACCCCACTGCATGACCAATGCTCCCACGCCTGCGATGCACTGCGCTGCTTCGCCGTCGCCGTCGGGCGCGGACTCATCACCCTCTACAACACCCCCGGACTCCCCCAGCCAGGCGGCACCCCCGCAAGCTGGAAAGGCAGCCAATCATCCTTCGTCAGCAATTTCCTCTCATGAAAAGACTCTCATTCAACGGTGGCGAAATCAGCCCCAACATGGCACTCCGCTCCGACATGGACAGCTATGCCCGCCCTGCTCCCGGCTGGACAACTTCGACATCGCCCAAACCGGCGGCATCACCCGGCGGCGCGGCATGCGTCCCCTCGCCGAACTCGCGGATGAAGAAAGTGTCCTCATCCCCTACACCTATGATGAAAGCCACGTCTACCTCATCGAACTCTACGCCGAGCAGCTTATTGTGCGCGACAAAGACGGCAACGAAATCACCACCTTCTCCGGGGAAGACAACTGGTCATACAGCAACCTCACCCGCGTCACCTGGATCCAGATAAACTCCATCCTGCTGCTGCTCTCCGCCAACACCCCCGTCATGGAACTGCGGATGCAAGGCGACGGCTCCTGGGAGTTCGGAGAATACGAGTACAAAATGCCCCCTTGGTACACGGTGGACGCACGAGAAACCAAAATCATCATCTCCCCGCAGGATGATGACACCTACCGCGTCAGCTTCGATGCCGGGGAAATCGCAGAAGAAACCCAGGGCATGAACGGAGACCTCCTACGAGCCTCCTACTACACCCAGCAACAGGAAGCCTTCGCCCCCAGCCGCGACCTGCGGGCAGGTATTGACATCATAGACTCCATCTCCCCCAGTACCTCGCTCGCCCAGGACAAGAAAATCGCCATGCACGGAGACACATCCTGCTCCTACTGGGTCTGCACCGCAGACTGGGAGGGCAGCAACGACTTTGTTACCGGGCTCACCATGCCCGGCAACTACCCGGAAAACTTCCTCGCCGCAGAAGACCTCTCAGGCTTCGACAGCGTCACCCCCATCTACGGACTCAGTTCAGGCAACACCTATACCAAAGGAGCCAAAATCGCCATCCAGAGCGGATACTGGGAACTCTACCCCTGCATCAAAGCCTTCACGCCGGACGACTACCGCAGCGGCAAAAGCCTGCCTTCGCACTACCCCAGCCACTTCATCCGCGGCATCGCCGTCGGAGACGCACTCGCATGCAAAGGCACCTGGAGCTTCTACTGCTCCGGCACCTGGCACGGCTGCTACGAAGTGCGCCGCTGCTACGACGGCAAAGAACTCGACCTCCCCTGGGAAAGCCGTGGAGAAAGCTTTTCACGCATCGGCTCCTCCAGCAACGAGCAAATCAGCGGCAATGAGGAAGAAGAAGAATGCTGGCTGCGCCGCTTCCTCACCCGCACCAAATACCTGGGGCATAACGACCTCTCCGGCGGCTGGCCGTCAGACACCTGCTCCAACCGCCGCAGCGTCCCCAGCTACAAGCATGATATGCTTCTGCGCTGCCAGGTCATCGACTTTGAAAACACAGAACCGGACATCAGCTACGACGATGAAACACCCATCCTCCTCCCTCTGGACGGCGACCTCATCACCCAAGACTGGAGCTGGGCAGGCTTCTCCGCCCGCTACGGCTACCCAACCGTCGCCCTGCTGCATGAAAGCCGCCTCATCCTCGCCGCCACCGCAGCCCAGCCACAAACCCTCTGGTTCTCCGCCACCGACGACCTCAACAACTTTTCCGTCGGCGAGCTGGACTCCTCCGGCATGCTGCTCACCATGGCCACCGCAACCCAGGCAGGCATCTGCTGGGGCAGCTCACGCGGAGACCTCATCATGCTCGGCACCGAAGGAGGGGAATGGTGCATCAAAGGCACCGACAACGGAGTCCTCACCCCGAAGAACATCCGCATCACCAACTACGGCTACAACGACAGCGCACACATCCCCGCCGTCCACCTCTCAGACAACGGCCTCTACTGCGAGCGCGGAGGCAGCCGCATCTACGAATACGGCTTCAACTACGACGCAAACGCCTACATCTCCACAGACCGCACCATCTTTGCCGACCACATCGCCACCACGCGCGGAGACATCGTGAGCGGCACCGCCATCCGCAAGCCCAGCCACAAAGCCGTCTTTGTCCTGGCGGACGGCACGCTCGCGCTCATGACCTACAACTCCTTCCACAACGTCAACGCCTGGCACCGCTACATCACGGCAGGCACCATCATCGCCGCCTGCGCCCTGCCGGACGGTCAGAACAGCGACCGCCTCTTCCTCATCACCACGCGAGACGGCACCCGCTACCTGGAAGTCATCGACGACAACTCCCCCTACACAGACGGAGACGGACTGGGCTACACCTCCACCATGGAAACCACCGCCTTCGCCCTCCCGGATGCAAACGCCCGCAAACACCTCTCCGGGCAAATGGAAGTCTACATCGCCAGCGACACCCCGGCAGAAAGCATCACCACCACCATCGACGGCAGCGAATACGCCATCCTCGACAAAGAAGGCATCCTGCCCCAGGGCTGGAACAACCTCATTACCGTCTCCGACTGGACGCACAACACCATCATCGGCATCCGCTGCCAGGGAGAAACACCCCTCACCATCCTTGCCATACAGACGTGAACAGGGCAATGGAATACCCTTCATGTGGTGGTCTCGCAAGCATGCTGCCCATGCACGACACAACATATGCTACCATCAAACATATCTTGCCACATTCCCTTGCGGTGTTGTAGACTGCTTTCGCCTGCGAGCTATAAGGCGTTCCACAAAAGTATAATGTTAGAATGAATCAAATGTTGAAAGCTTACTGTCAGCATCTAGCAAAAACTTCAAAAAAAGAATTGCATCTTTACGCGTAATGTTCCATAATGTGGTCTCCTCCCCCTGTTTCACGTTGTGCCGTCCATCCGTTTCCGTCATCGGCGAACACTACATGTAGTGGTGGAGTCAAAGAGGTATAGAAAGATTATCCATAGTACCTATGTCCGAGCAGTCCGAAAAGAACCTGCATTGCTTGCAGGAAGATGAACTCGCCAAATATGCCGAGTCCGTGAGGGCTTACATTCGTAACGAGTCCGATACTGTGTTTCAGAATAACAGTCCGAAGCACGCCTCTATCATTATTGGTGAGTTTCTTCTTGCTGCCAAAGAAACTGCCTACATCTTCTGTGGTAAGCTTAGTTCGACTGTGTATGATCCGCTGAAGGTTCTCTTCATGATGGCTAAAGGGCGCGGCGTGGATATTAAGGTGATTACTGCGTCTGATTACAATCATCTTGAGTCTTCAGACCTCAAGGAGTACCTGATGACAAACGAGATGCTGCGTTGCGCTCCGCGGTTGCAGGAATATCCGCACTTCCTTATTATTGACGGGAAGCGCTTCCGTCTTGAAGTTGACCAGAAGGAGAAAAAGGCCATTGTTTGCGCCTCGGCTACGGCAGGGGGCGCAGGGAAGATTGCCGAACGCTTGAATGGATCTTTTTCAACACTGTGGGGGCTTGCCCAGTAAAAGCAACGGGCTGCCGTCATGATTACGCTTGAACTATCTGAGTATTGTCTCTACTCTGATTGGCCAAAGTGGCTTTTGGCGGGGTGGGGCTTCTGTGGGCATTTCCTCGCACAGACTTGCACAGGTCTGTTGGTGTTTTCCCCTGTGTTGGAGAAGATGCGAGCGTTCATTATCGCCCCTCGCATCAAAAAGGTAGAGCAAATCCGCGAACAGGTAGAGGATGACCTTGGTTCATTTTCTGACTTAGAGGATGTTGAGCAGAGGCAGTATCAATACTGTTTGGATGAGATAGATCGTATCGCTGATGAATTGAGAGTGGACGCTGAGATCATGACGTTAGGCAGTTATAAGCTTTGCTTGTTCGGAGCGTTTATAGCAGTATTGGTCATGGCTACCAGTTTGGATGTTTTTGCTGGTCCGCTGACTCTTGGCTTGATTTGGCCTCTTATCGTGTTGTCTGTCCAGCTTCGCAACAGAGCTAAAAGAGCGAAAGTTGAGGCCGGCGAATATAATGCGGTTATCAAAACAATCAAGGCCAACCACAGTTGCAAAAACACTCAGAATGGGCTTTCCGCTGTGAATTCGTTGCCTGCGCCAGCCTCTTCACCTTCTGCTTCAAGTCGAACCACGCGCAGCAAAAATCAAGCTGGCGGGGGGGGGCAGACGCAAAAACTCCAAAAGAAATAAACTGCACCGTCTTATTTGTTGTCCGCGTCCCCGCAGAGCCCAAGCCTGCGGGGGTGCTCTTTTAATTTGCTGGCGACCAGAAAGCCCCGCCCCCAAGACAGGGGCAGGGCTGTATTATCAACAGACAGAGCAAAAAACATCAGCTCTCCAGCATCGGCATCACAAACACAGACTTCTCATCCTCTCGGGCACAGCCCATATGAGCCGTCACAGGCTGGCGATAACGCACATCCACCTTATCAGTCACCGGCAGCATCTCAAACTCCGTCTTCTTCCACATGCCGAAGCCCACACGATTACTGAGCCACAAGCAGCACATGCGGGCATTCTCAATCTGATTGCCCAGCTTGTTTTCCGTGGTCATCGTCGGCAGCATATTCGTCACGATGAAGTTCACGCCCAGATACTCATTGAACGTCGTCTCACCGACTCGCCCAGCTTCGCAAAGGCATAATCCGCATTATTACGAACCTCGTAGAGCCGTATTGACTCAAAAAAAACGGCTCTTCGTCTATTTTTGTGGAGTGAAGCCGCGAGTACAACCTAACAAGAGCA
>JBJEVK010000035.1:0-23688 GCA_051884295.1 Akkermansia sp. | reverse complement strand
TGCCTAAAATGAAGTTGTTTTCGCTTTGTCGCATTTAGTCTTGCAATTCAGCCACCCATCCTGCTTTCTCCATCAATCGCAACATCTCAGAAGCGCAGCTGCACCCCCTGTTCCTGCCATGTCCGCACCAGCTCGTGCTCCAGATTCGCACTTCCCCCATAGCACTCATACAAGACCTGCAAGCGGCGCTGCTGCAAAAACTGTTGCAAGGCCGTCCGTCCGCGCGAGCCGTCCAGATGAATCAGGAAGGTCACAATCGCAAGAGCAGCGGGATAATAGTCATGCTGACCAGCGCCTTGCGTCCAATCCTCGTAGGAAATCGTCATGAAGTCGGCAAACTTTTTCCCGACATTCAGTTCATCATTCAGGGATTCGATGATGAGAACGTAATGCCGGTCGAAATTCAGCTCATCGGCTTCGTAGCTGATACACTGTGCATAGACGGCGATACCCTCCACCATCACTCGGCTCGCACGAAAAGCCGAGGAGAGGGGTTCTTGGTGATTGAGCTCATGCAACACCACGCCTCCGACCAGATATTCCCCGTTCTCTGCTTTGCCGCCCTCAGTAATCCCGACACTGGAGCTTGGCAGAAGAACCGTACCGTTCACACACATCCCGTCGGTCTTCGCCGCACAACAAATACCCTTGCTCGTCAAATCCGCCACGTACTCAGCTTTATTGCGATAAAGCCTCAGCGGGCGTTTCTGCGACGTATCCTGCACCACGCCCAAGGGCTGGCCGGGATTCAACAAGACCGAGAGAAGATCGCTCTGAGCCAACCGGGAAAGCTCCAGCAATTTTCCGAATTTGACAAGTACATCTTCCTCCAGGGTCATGGAGCTGCCGATGATGAAGTGCTCCGTCTCGTAAGTCACGGGAGCCACTTCGCCGTAAATCGGCACGGCGCAGGCGCTCCGCTCCGCCCGCGTGTCATGGGGCAGCTCGTAATGCCGGGGGTATTGCTCGGGATAGCTCACGGCTTCATCCTCGTGCACCCCCGAGGGGCTCACCGTCCACTCCGCTCCCCGGAGCGGCAGCACAAGCAACAACAAGCCTATTGTGTGTCGGAATGACATTCCCTGACCTCCTATTGACAACAGCACGATTTTCCATAATAAATGGGGTGGGCATCCGTCTCTGCCACATCCAACACCACGATGCGATTCATCCCGTGCCGGAGGATATCGACCGGACAATGAAGGATGGACGGGCTGCCATTGGCATTCATGTAGCGCCCCAGCAGAAAACCGTTGACCCAAACATAGCCCTGCTTCCAGTCGCGCATGTTCAGGTAGAAGCCCCCGGGACGCACCACCCGAAATTGCGCTTTCATGTACACCCCCCGTTCATCGCCATCGGCGGGCTCTATCCCCGGCGGAAGGGGGTAGCGGCGCAGCTCAGCCCCCGGTTCGCGCTCGAGCGGCAGCAATTCCATGCGCCAGGTTTTCAGAGCCTTGCCATTCCACAGCACCTTGCCGACGATGCCTTTTTCATCGTGCTCCATCGCTGCGCCATAGCTCAGGTGCCCGAAGGTGTTGACCACCAGGCGCAGCTCGGTCGGGTGCTCGCGTTTCGGCAGCGGCAGCCCGGCTACCTTGCCGATACGCCCCAATTTACCCATGTATTCATTCCCCAAATACACCCGGGCTTCATCGTGCACCTGCGCCTGCAAAAGCCCGGCACCCCCCGCCGGCAGGGTGGTGAGATAGATGCCGATCCCCAAATGCTGGCGCAGCGACTCCAGCGTGCGGGGATGTTCCGACACTCCGGCCATGCCTGTTCCCGCAAGATACCACAAGCGTTCGACATCGACTTGCTGCAGCTGAATCTCGGGAGGGGTCGCCAGCTTCACATAGCCGGGTGATACCGGCGGCGGCAGGGAGGGGCGCTCATATTCCTCATCGAAATACGAGCAAATCAGATCGCGATATCGGGTGTACTCAGGTTGCCACCTTCCCTCCTCACTCAAAGGGGCCGCATAGTCATAACTCGTCAACAGCGGGCGCAGCGCCTTCCCGCTCGGATCGCCGTGTGCCCCCGCCGCCAGCCCATAGTTGGTGCCGCCGTACATCATGTACAGGTTGAACGAAATCCCCTTCTCCATGTACCAGCGGAGCGATGCCTCCGTGGTGGGATGAAACAGCCAGGCCACATCTCCCCAATATCGGGCACGCCCTGTGCAGGTGAAGCCGGAAAACAGGGGTGCGGCCGAGCGCATCTGCTTGGCTGCCACCGCATCGAGCTCCGAACGGAGGGAATCCAGGCCCAGGGGAATATCGCCCATGTCGTAGCGCAAAAAGGGCGGTAGCGCTCCCTCTATCACCATACAGCCAGGCGCCTGATGCGCCCGCCAGAAGGTTGCGAGATGCTCCAGGTATTTTTGCCCGTTCCGGCGCGAAGCGTAGGCTCCCAGCTCATTATCCAGCTGAACCATGAGCACGGGGCCACCGGCAGAGAGCACCCTGGGAGCAATCACGGCAGCGATGCGCTGCAAATAGCGGTTCTGCGCCGCCATGAAGCGCTGCCCCTCCACGCAGCGCAACTCCGTGGGTCCCTCGCGCAGCAAATAAGACGGCAGCCCGCCGAAATCCCAGTCGGCTCCCACATAGGGACCGGGACGCACCAGCACCCACATCTTCTCCGCGGCGCAGAGATCGATAAATGCACCGATGTCGTTCATACCCGTCTCATCCCAAATACCCTCCTCGCGCTCCAGCAAATTCCAGCAGACGGCCACGCTGATGGTGTTGAGACCCATAGCTTTGGCGGAGCGGATGTAATGCCCCCACAGGCTGCGGGGAATGCGCTGCGGATGCAGCTCGCCCGATCGAATTTGGTAGGGTCTGCCATCCAAGAGGAATGTGTTTTGCCCCGCCCCGGCAGAGGCCGCAAACTTCTGCACTTTCCCGGGGATCAGCGAGCAAAGGTGCTCAAGCGGAATCTTCTCCCCGCCATGAAGCACCATGGCGAGGAGGCATCCAAGCATCAGAGCCGACAAGAACCGCATACCCTCTCTGTATAACAAACTCCCGGGAGCCATGTAAAGCACGGATTCCGCAGCACGCTCTTTTTCCTTGTCCCCGGGCGCTTCGCATGCCACAATATCGGCAGCATGATTCGGCAACTGACGCTCGAGGGCATCACACTCTTTCCCTCCGCCCAAAGTTTTTCGTTTGAGCCGGGCATCAATGTCCTCATCGGCGGCAATGACTCCGGCAAGAGCCACCTGATGAAACTGGGCTACGCACTTTGCAAGTGGAGCAGCGGCAGTACCCGCAAGGAGCTGCCCGCCGTCTGGGCCGAGGAGAAACGCTTGCGGCTCATCCTCATGCGCGTGTTCGGGCTGCGAGACCTGACGGAGCTGACCTCGCGCTTTACCGCCCCCTGCACCGCCACGGTGCACGCCTCGATGGTGGGGGAAAAGGTGCCGCCGGGCAGTGCCGAACTCGTTTTCAGCTTCCGCAGCGGGGCCGAGGAGGAAGGGCTGCACATCAGCACCATGCCCGAGCGCTACCTCAACAGCAACAGCATTTATCTGGCTGCGCGCGAGGTGCTCTCTGTCTACCCCTGCTACACCCAAATCGGCCGACGCTACCCCGAGTTGCTCGACTCGGCCGGCTGGGATCTCTGCACCGCTCTGGAGCAGGAGCCGGCGGCGGAGCCGGAGCACGCGCTACTCCCCATCATTCGCCGCATCGAGACGCTGCTGCGCGGGCGCATGCTGCGCCGCCACGACCGCTTTTACCTGCACCGCCCCGGGCAGGAACCCACCGAGCTCAACCTCGTAGCCGAGGGCTTCAAGCGCATCGGCACGCTGGGTCTGCTGCTCGCCAACGGCAGCGTGCACCGCGGCACCACCCTCTTTTGGGACGAGCCGGAGATGAACCTCAACACCGCCCACCTTCCCGCCCTGGTGGACATCATGCTGGCGCTGTGCCATGCGGGCGTGCAGCTGGTGCTGAGCACCCACAGCCTCTTCCTGCTGCGCGAGCTGGCCATCCGCCTGTCCGAGACCAAACACCGCGCGCTGAGCCGCCGCTACTTCGGGTTGCAGCCCGGCGAGCGCGGCACCGCCGTCTGCGCCTCCGAGGAGCTCGATGCGCTCGACCGGCTCGACAGCCTCGATGCCGAGGCGGCACAGGCCGACCGCTACCTCCGCATGGAGCACCCCTGACCCCGCCATGCAAACAGGTACCAGCTGTGTCGAGGGCTTGCACCGCTTTAACTTTGAGGCGGGCTACTATGTGTGCCGCTTCGAATGCTCACCCTTCTACTCACACCACGCTCAAAACTTTTGCAGCAGCTGCAAGGAGATGGATTTTGTGCTCTACCACCCCGGCAAAAAGGAGCTCTGGCTCATCGAGGTGAAGGACTACCGCTTCAACGCACGCCCCAAGGTGAACGACTTGGTCGAAAAGCTCTGCCGCAAGGTGCGCGACTGCCTCTTTCTGCTGCGTACCGCCGCTCTCTGCGCGCCCGAGGAGGAGCCGGAGGAGGGGATTTCCCTGCGGGAGATGGCGCGCATGAGCCTGCAGGCGCGTCACATCCGCATCGCCTTCACCATTGAGCTGGGGCGCACGGGGCTTTTCCCGCCCAAGACCCTGCTCTCCACCATCCGCGACCTGCTCTACCGCCAAATCCGCTTCATCGATCCGCACATGGTGTGCCTGCCCATCACGGAATCGGGCAGTTGCTGCCCCTGGACCATCACCCCGGCCGACGGGGAACACTCGGCGCGCATCCGTCGACGCATGGAGGAGGCTCGCGCCGCGCGCGACCACGCAGCCAAGCTGGCGGCCGAGGCCGAGCGACACCGCGAGAAGGAAGAAGCCCGCCGCCGCCGTCGCGCCCGCAAGAGTCCCCTGCCCCTTTGGAAACAGCGCGCGGCGGAACGCGCTGAGGGCAAGAGCGGTACCCACGCCGACCGCAAACGCTGACGCGCCGCGCTGCACGTATTTCCTGTGCGTATGGCGGTCTTTTCTCTTGCCCAACAAACGGTTGGAATGCTAGAATGGGGTCGCATGATGAAGAACCTGCCCAATGTCATCACCGTGAGCCGCATTTTGCTGGTGCTGCTCTATACGGTTCTGCTGGCAGCGGTGGGGCTGCTCCCCCCTGTTCCGCAGGAGCCGACGGGCGGCTGGTTCACGCCGCTGTCGCTGCCGGTTTGCCTCGCACTCTGGGCTTTTGTTGTAGCGGCCATCACGGATTTCTTCGACGGGTATTTGGCGCGCAAATATCATGTAGTGTCCGACTTCGGCAAGCTGATGGATCCTCTGGCGGACAAGATCTTGGTCTGCGCGGCCTTCATCTACCTCACATGGGTGGGGCTCTGCCCGTTCTGGGTCAGCATCATCATCGTCTTTCGCGAGTTTCTGGTGACGGGTCTGCGCCAAATTGCCGCGACCAAGGGTTATGTACTGGCTGCCGACCGCTGGGGCAAGTGGAAAACAGCTTGGCAACTCACCTACTGCATTTCCTGCATGGTGCATCTGGCCTATGGTGCCAACCTGCCCGAGCCGCTGCACAGCCTGAGCGTGGGATCGGGCGGTGAGTGCCTTCGCACCGGCTCACTGGTTCTTGCCGTGCTGCTGACGCTGATCAGCGGGCTGAATTACTGCCGCCAAATGCGCCACTTCTTCTGAGAACGCCGCCGCGAGCCCGGCTCCGACCGGCCGTGGTGCCTGGATTCGGTGCGGGGCGGCGTGTCGCAAGTGCAGCCTTACAACTCGGGCTCTTCGCCCGGCTGCTCAGCGCTTTCGGCCGGTTCAGCCTCGGCCTTCTTGGCATCGGCCTGATCAACAAGCTGTTTCCAGTCGCGGATGCAGTTGGCATGCCCGGTGTAGAGGAGTTTGCCATCTGCCGAAACCAAGTTGACAAACGGAATGCCGGGAGGGAACGAGATGCCGGGCATTTGCTTCACATCCTTGTCTTTCTTCCAGATGGCGCTGAACTTGGCCTTGTGGCTCTTGATGTAGGCCTTCATCGCCGCAACGCTATTGTCGGCACCGATGAGAATAATATCGCAGCGACCGTCTTTCTTCATCTCCTTGTGCGCCTTGACAATTTCGGGCATTTCCTGTTGGCAGGGGCCGCACCAGCTGGCGGAGAAGAGATAGAAGTAATAAGAAGCCTTGTCAGAGGGTTTGCCATTGATCAGCTTGCACTTCTTCGCTGCCGTGACGACGGCATTCTTTGCGGAGGCGGCTTTTTCCTTTTTAGGGGAAAGAGCAGCAGGGGTATCCCCGGCAGCCTGCTGAGCGGCAACAGGCAGAGGAGCAACACCAAGCAGGCAGGCAAATACAAAGAGGAAAGCCGATGTTTTCATCATGCGATAGAAGATAAGCTCAACACACCGTACCTCGAGAGGTCGACAGCAAGGAGGAACGTGTACGGGCTACAGCATAGCAACAGTAGCACCGCTGCGTCAAGTTCTTTCTCCGAAACCGCCGCACTTAGGACAAATCAGTTGCTGTCCGCAATACGTCGACGCCACCCGAGCAGCAGGCGCAACAAATGACGCCGACCGGATCTTCGGGCATGAGTCACCAACCACACACCACACCCGATGAGCAACACGGCGAACACTTTTTGCCCCGTGAGCACATCCACCCCGAGCCCCACACCGACGGAGGCAGCCACGACGGGCTGCACATAGTTGTAGGTGGCCACCGTGGGTCCATCCAGCCGCTGCTGCGCCGTCATCAGCAGCAGATAGCTGACAAAGGAACCGCCGACGACCACATAGGCGGCACCCGCTCCGGCAGACATGCTCAGCTCTCCCCAAGGGGCAGCCAGCAGATGCGGCAGCATGCACGGCAGCATGATCGCGGCGGAGAGTCCGAAGAGCCATTTCATCATGGTGATGGGGCTGTAGCGGTGCAGCAGATCGCTGAAAAACACAAAGTAACAGGCAGCGGCAAATTGAGCTAACAGGCAGAGGGCATCGCCCCGCGGATCGCCGCTCAAACCGCCTGTGCGGCAGGAGCCGAGGATGAGCACCAAAGCACCGACAGCCGCCAGCCCCATTCCCAGCGCCCGGCGGCGCGTCACGCGGAAATGCAGGAAAAGCGCCGCCAGCAGCAGGGTGAAGATGGGTGTGGAGGTGGCAACCACGCAGCCGTTGGTGGGCGAGGTAAACGACATACCGCAGACATAGCAGAACTGATTGATACTCATTCCGCAGAGCGACATGAGGAAAAGCTTGGGAATGTCGCGCAGTGCCACGCGCTCACGCGGACGACAGAGCGCAAGGAGCCCGAACAGCAGCGCCGCCCCGCTGACGCGAAGCGTGGCCAAGCGCAACCCATCGAGCACCCCGCCCTGCATGGCTACCTTGCACATGGGGCTCATGAGCCCGAAGCAGAGCATGGAGCTCAAGGCCGCGAGATGCCCCCAAGCCGCCTGACGCTCGCCGTTCATCTCAAGGCCTCGCCCTGCTCAGCAGCCTCGGCGGGCGGCGCAGACATCGGACCGGGCAGATAAACCCAGCAGTAGACGGCAATCCCGACGTAAACAAGAGTCAACACCCAGCCCATCATATTCACCAAATAACCGATGAGGCGGCGGCGCGTCACCAAAGCCAGCAGGAACACCACCACGGCCACCGCCACGCCGATGGCGGCGAGAAAAACGGTGGAAACAATCTCGTGATTGTTGAAAACGTAGTTGAGGATGGCGGGGGTAATTCCCAGCATCAGGCTCGCGCCGAAGCAATCCCAGCTGTTAAAAGCATTGAAATCTTCCTGCGGCTCACTCATGGGGCTTAGTATACGCCGCCGTACCGCAGCGGGCAAGCCCCGATTGCGCCCCCGGAGGGAGTTTTCGGCGCGAGCGAGCGGCGCGCAGAGGAGGACAACACGCGAAGAGCGCGGGAGCAACACCTGCTCCCGCGCTCCGAAGTCTTGCGACTGAATGCCGAGGCTTAGGCGATGGAATCGCCGAGCTTCTTCATGGCCTCAGCGGCACGGTTGGAGTAACCCCATTCGTTGTCGTACCAGCCGCACACCTTGACCATGTTGCCGCCGACCACATAGGTGAACCCGGCGTCAAAGATGCAGGAGTGGGGGTTGGACACGATGTCCTGAAGCACGAGGGCTTCCTCGGAGTACTCAAGCACGTGGCCCATGGGACCCTCGGCAGCGGCCTTCATGGCAGCATTCACTTCCTCGACGGTCACATCCTTCTTGAGGATGGCGACGAAGTCGGTCAGCGAGCCCGTGGGGGTGGGCACGCGGAAGGAAGCGCCGTTGAGCAGGCCCTTGAGCTGGGGAATGACCTCACCGATCGCCTTGGCAGCACCCGTCGTGGTGGGGATGATGTTGATGGCGGCGGAGCGCATGCGGCGGGGATCCTTGTGGGGAAGGTCGAGGATGCGCTGGTCGTTGGTGTAGGAGTGGATGGTGCTCATCATGCCCTTCTCGATGCCGAAGGTGTCGTTGAGAACCTTCACCATGGGGGAGAGGCAGTTCGTCGTGCAGGAAGCGTTGGAGACGATGTTGTGCTTGGCAGGATCGTACTCGTCGTCGTTGATGCCGATGCAGAAGGTGAGGTCAGGGTTCTTCGCGGGAGCGGAGATAAGAACCTTCTTGGCGCCGGCCTTGATATGACCCTCAGCCTTGGCGCGGTCGGTGAAGAGACCCGTGGACTCGAGAACGACGTCAACGCCGAGCTCCTTCCAGGGGAGCTGATCCGGGCCGAGCATACCGCCGAGAATCTTGATCTCGTGGCCGTTCACGACAAGGATGTCCTCACCCTTGATCTCAACAGTACCCTGGAACTTGCCCTGGGTGGAGTCGTACTTGAGCAGGTGAGCCGTGGTGGAGATGGGGGTAAGGTCGTGGATGGCAACGACCTTCTCGAGCTCAGTCTGGGACATCGCGCGCAGCACGTTGCGACCGATGCGACCGAAACCGTTAATAGCGTATTTAGCCATAGTCTGGGATGATTTATAAGTTTGACCCGCCGGAACACCCGTTCCGAAAAGGCGCCGCTATTCTAAGCTGCCGGCGCCGCCGAGTCAATACAAAATTCCTGCAGCGGCGCAGAAAAGAGCGTGCTTCGGCGCAAACGAGACAACCCGTTTACTCAGCTGCCGACTCACCCGGGGGAGAGTAGAGGAGGCGGAAACCGCCCTCGTCCACCAAAAAACTGTAGCAATTCAGCTCTTGTTGCAGCAGCATCAGCTCCAGGCGCAGGGAATCATCGCCATAGGCATCCACGCCCAGCAGCACCTCGACCGCTGCATGCAGGCGCTCGGCACAGGGCGCGGCGCCGCTCTCACGCGCCGTCAGCAGCAGGCGGCGCTGCATCTTGACGGGCGCCTCCGCCAAGTATGCGGAAGTCATGACCAACGCATCGGACAAGGCCGCACGCGCGGCGGCAACCGGCGCTGCGGCAGCCGCCGCGCCGGCAGCATCGGCCACACCGGCCAACAGAGTCTCCAGCGCCGCTGCACGCGCCGCCAGCTCGCGCACATAAGTGCGCGCCACGGCGCAGCTTTCGGCATCCAGCGGCACCAAAAGCTGCGCAAACAAATCGTTGACATCGGCCAAGCTGTTGATAGCCTCCTCCAGCTCGGGAGAGGCGTAGTAGGGCGGCTCCGCATCCGCCGCGCGCCCCAGCGGCTCCAACGCAGCGCACAGCAGCGGCCACTGCACATCCAAGAGCTCCGTCAGCTCGGCCTCGTGCTCGGCGGGAACGGCATCCAGCGCCTCGCCCAGCGCTTCCTGCGCCTGCAGCAACTGGGGCAGATACCCCGCCAGCAGCGGAGCAGCCGCCTGCGCTGTCTCGGTATCGCGCACCTCGGACGCGCAGTCCGCAGCCTCGCGAGCCAGCAGCGTCAGCTGCTCCAGCGCCGCGCGGCAGGGTTCGAGCATCTCCTGCCCTGCGGCAAACGCATCGTCAGAAGCGGCAAGCTCCTGCGCAGCGGTCTCCGCCAGCTCCTCCTGCGCCGGGCAGAGCAGCGACAACGCGAACAGAACAGCGTATGCGCAACAAAACTTCATCGGGACAACAGGGAGGGATTTGCCGTGCTCCACTCATCCGCCAAAGCACTGTCGACAGGCAGGCGAAGCCCCGCCACGCTCTGCTCGCCGCGCAACGCGGGCAGCAGGCGAGCGCGCGCCTCGGGCTCACCCTCGAACGCCCCCTGCACCGCCCGCAGCACCTCCGCATAGGCAGCTTCGTGTCCCCGCGGCGGGCAGGAGGGGTTGGCTTCCTGCAGCAGCAGCAGCAAGTGCACGGCGCGTTCCTCGGGCGTGGGGGCGCGGCGCACGGCCGCCCAGGGGCTTTCGCCCGCCGGACATCCGCTGCGCATTTGCCCGAGCACTTCGGCATAGGCAGCGGGATCCAGCGTGATGGATTCCGTCTGCGCGCACAGCGGCAGCATACTCAACGCGATGAGTGTCTTAACACCGAATGGGCTGAACATAACCTCGGTCATTCTACCTGCCGACAGGGTCGTGTGCAACTCCGAAATCGGGATTCGTGCACTTTGCGGTCTCGCGCTGACGGAAAGCCCCCGAGCAAACAGACTCGTGCGTCTATTCGTCCGCCGAAGGCTGCGGGCGGGGACAGGGAGCCACCCGGCAGACGGCCATACCGGCGGCTCGGGCGGCGCAAAGCCCGGGCTCGGCATCCTCAAACACGATGCAGCGGGACGCCGCCACCCCCATGCGCTGCGCGCAGAGCAGGAAGATGTCGGGCTGCGGTTTGCCCCTCCCGGGCGGCACATCGTCCGGGGTGACGATGATGGGAAACAGCTCCTCCAACCCGGCCGAGCGCAGGGTGTGCCGCGCCCCGGGAAGCATGCTGCCCGTGCCGATGGCGTAGGGGATGCCCGCAGCGTGCAGCCGCCGCACTAGGGCGGCTGTCTCGGGAATGACGGGCAACTGCTCACTCTCCAGCAGGGCAGCGTACGCCGCGCGCTTGTCATCGGCCGTTTGCTCGGGATCCATGTGCAGATGGTAGCGCGCGTTGAGATCGCTCACGATGTCGGGCGCAGCCATGCCGCCGTGCGCGGTGAACTCGGGCCAGAGAAAGGCCTCCGGCGGCGCCCCGTGGCGGCGCAGCGCGCGCCGCCAAGCACGGTAATGCGTGGGCATGCTGTCGACCAGCGTGCCGTCCAAATCAAAAATGTAGCCGTCGTACGTCTGCGACGGCAACACGACGCGCGGAAGCGGGCTCATGAGCGTTTGTAGCGGGCGACGAAGCGTTGCAGGTCGGTGTCGCGCCCGAAGAGGACGAGCACATCGCCTTCCAAAAAGACAAGGTCGGGTTTGGGCGTGTCGATGACGGGCTGCTCGGGCGTCGCAAACACATCGTCATCCGTCTGCCTGCCGTGCACATCGCCACGGCGCACCGTGAGGAGATTGAGGTTGAAGTTGTCGCGCAGTCCCACCTCGTTGAGCTTGCGGTTGACCCATTCGGCAGGCAGGTCGACATCCGCCAGCGAATGGGTGTCGTCCATGCGACGGAGGCGGATGAGTCCTTCGGAGGTAAAATGCGCGGCGAGCTGGCGGGCGGCCACATCCTCCACGCGGAAGATATCCTTCACGCCGATGTGTTGCAGGATGCGGGTGTGCAGGTCGTTAACGCTGCGCGAAAGCAGGTTCTTCACGCCGAGCTCGCGCAGCTGAGCAGAAATGATGAGGTTGCGCTCGTACTGCTCGCCCACGGCGACGATGACGGTGATATCATCGCCCACGAGGGAGAGCTTGCGCAGCACGCGGATGTCCGTGGCATCGCCGACGCGCGTGAAAGCCACCCGATCCTTAATCGCGGCGATGGGAGCCTCCTGCTCGTCGATGACCGTGACCTCGGCGCCGAGGTCTGTGAGGCAGAGGGCGAGGGCACGGCCGAACTGGCCACAGCCGATGATGACGAATTTCATAACGTTTTCGGTGAGATATGGTTGTTTCAGCTGAGGGGGAGACGCGTCTCGGGGTAGCGTAGGGGCGGCGCTTCCCGACGGCGGACAAAGAGGTGCATGAAGGTAAACATGCCGACGCGACCGAAGAGCATGTTGAGCGCGATGATGATCTTGGACAGGGGCGAGATGATGGGGACGATGGAGAGGTCGTAGCCGGTGGTGGTGAAGGCGCTCACCTCCATGAGCAACACGCGCACCACGCCGCCGGGCGCATTGCCGATGTCCGTCTCGATGAGCAGCAGCAGCATGGTCGTGAAGGCAATCCAAAAGCTGGAGAGCACCACCGTGGCCATCGCGCGCTCCACCGTGGGGCGGGCGATGCGGCGGCAGTGCAGCTCGACATCCTGAGCACCGCGCAGCACGCGGAAGATTTCCAGCACGCAGAGGGCGAACACGGGGGCGTAGACGCCGCCGCCCGTGCCGGCCGGGTTGCCGCCGACGAACATCATGAGGCAGAGGAAGAGCTTGTAGACGGGGCCGTAGCTGTCCAAATCGGTGAGGTTGAAGCCACCCGAACGGCTGACGGAGTTCCACAGTGCCTCCCAAATGTGCGGCAGGGTGGTACCGGCATGGACGGAAGGTTCGAAGAGGCTCAGCAACCCCATGCCCAGCGTGCCCAGCAGGATGACGATGAGCGTGGCGCGCACGGCCAGCCAGGTGCTGGTGCTCCAATGCGGGGGGGTGTGCTGCCCGCGCAGGCGCGCACGAACGCGGTTGATGACCTCCAGGTAGACGCCGAAGCCCATGGTACCGATGAACATGAGCAGCATCATGATGCCCTGCACGGCGTAGTTATCCTCCATGCAGGGGCTCTGCATCCCCTTGGGCAGGATGGTGATACCCGCGTTGCAGAAGGCGGAAACGGCGTGAAAGACAGCGTAGGGCACCAAATCCTCCTGCGGGATGCCCGGCTTGCCCTGCCAGAGGAAGTAGAGGCAAACCGCGCCGATGAGCTCGGCGCCGAGGGTGATGCCGAACACCGCTTTGAGCAGGGCGGGAATGACGTTGACATTCTGCATGTCCAGCACGCCGGAGAGGGCGCTGCTGTCGCTGAAGGCCAGCCGCTTGCCCACCATCATGAGCACAAACATGGAGAAAGTCACTACGCCCACCGCGCCGATTTGGATGTCGATGAGCAGCACGAGCTTGCCCAGCGGGCTGAGCACCTCGGAGGCGTCGATGCACATGAGCCCCGTGATGGAGGAGGCCGAGGCGCAGGTGAAGAAGGCATCGACCGCGCTAATGGGGGCTACCGTTGCCCCCGGCGTGAGCAGGATGAGCGTGCTGAAGAGCACCAGCACCACCATGTAGGTGAAGAAGAGCACGGGGGGCGACCAGTGATCCATGCGCCCCGGTCGGTGGCGGTGCGCCCGGCGGTAGGAGACGAGGTTGACCACCGCGAACGCGCCCATGAAGAGGCTGCAAACGAGCGTGACCCAAAATGACCACAGCGGCAGGAAGCTCCATACGCCGCCGCCGAAGGCGATGGACGCAATCACGCCGACCATCAGTTGCAGGCTGACAAAACGCCCCGGCAAGCGCAGGTGCAGGCATTCGGAGAGGAAGTGGATGAGGACGGTGGCGGTGTTGAACCACACGAGCCCGCAGAGAGCCAGATGCGAGGCTCGGATGAACACGGCGCGCTGCAGGTCGCTGCTGTCCGGCCGCTCAAAACAGACCTCCCACAGCAACACGACCAGCACCAGCATGCCGGAGATGATTTCCGGCAGCTCCAAAATACGGCTGCGACGGTCGCTGGTCCGTTGGGGTAACATAGGTAATCACGGGCATTGTAGCACAAGCACTCCCGTCTGGCAAGCCCCCTGCCCCGCGGCAGCAGGGCAAACGCATTGGAGCCGTGTCATGCAAAGTGAGTCATGAAAAGGCCGTCTTAAGGACGTCCGGAGCAACGTCTTCCTGCAGGGCTGCCTTGAACTTCATGGAGCGATAGGACAGCTTCATGGGGTTCACCTCCTTGTATCGTTTCAGGATGTTTCCGGCAAAACGGAGTAGTCTCGAAAAGTTCTCCGCTGAGTTTCCTGCCCTCTTTTGACTGGCATCCTCATTGAAAGCCACATCCGGAACCCAATGTAATTGGTTTTCAATCCCCCGGTGGGCGCGAATCCGGCGGGCAAACTGAGAGGCCTCAACATGATGCAAAGCGGTTATATAGAAAACTTATTTAAAATGGTATATTTTATTGATTTGATGACGCTGTAACGCGTCATATTCCCTAATGCGTTTGCCCCGGCCGCTGCCGCCGCGTCATTGACAAGCCCCCGCGAATTGGGTATGATGAGCGCATGCTGCGCTTATCCCTGACTGTTTTGTTGTTGTGCATCAGCAATGCGTTCATGACCTTCGCCTGGTACGGTTTCCTGCGCCGTCCCGGCGAAGCTGTCGGGGGTGCGTGGTGGAAACTGGTGCTGCTGAGCTGGGGCGTGGCGTTTTTTGAGTACTGCTTCATGGTGCCTGCCAATCATCTGGGGCGCGAGGCGGGGCTGAATCTGGCGCAGCTGAAGATGATGCAGGAGGTGATTACCCTGTGCATCTTTGTGCCCTTCATGGTGCTTTGGGTGGGCGAGAGCTGGAAGTGGGATTACCTGTGGGCGTTTCTTTGCATTCTGGGGGCGGTGTTTTTTGTCAACCGATCTGCCCTGATGGGCTGAGGCACGGAGCATGCAAAAACTCCGCCGAGCCCCTGCGGGCCGGGCGGAGTTCTGCGCTCCGGGACAAAAGCCCCGTTCACTTCTTGCGGATGACAAAGTTGCCGGAGGGTCCCATCCAGCCGTCGAGACAGCGGGTGGTGATCCACACCTCGACCTTGGCCTTGGCGGGCACGGGCGACTTGAGGTTGAACTCCACGGTCTTGGTGTTGTCCTTGGGATCTGTGGCGGCGGCATCGACCTGGCGTCCGTTGACCATGAGGCGGAAATTGCGGGAAATCATGGCGCTGTCCTGGCGCGGCACGAGACTGAAGCTGTAGGTGCCGGGTTTGGCGCCGCTCATGTCCTTGCTGATGTCGACATGCCACTCCTTGTTGTGCTTGCACTGGAAGCGCTGGTCGTAAAAGCCGTCCGTAAGACTGAAGAACACATCCTTGTCCCAATACTCAGCGAGCTTCCTGGCGCCGACGGCGAATTCGGTCTTGGGCGCAACGGAGACAATCTGCTCGTAGAGCTTCACCAGAGGCTTATAATCCTTGCTCTCGTAGTCCCCCGGTTGGGAGTTGATGCGCTCGCGCAAGATGTAAGCCTTGGCGCAGAGCCACTGCTGGCGGCGCTCGCCCTTGAGCTCCTTGATCGCCAGAGCCTTGTCGACATAGGCATCGCCGGCGTCGAAATCGCGGTCGGCACCGCTGCGCTTGCCGTCAGGCCCGCCTTGGAGAATCTTCCTCAGCTCCGCATACATGCCGAGGTGGTCCAAGCCGTAGAGCGCACGGTAGCCGCTCTGATCCTGCGGATCCTGGTTGTTGATGAGTTTGCGCAGCTCGTACTGGCGCATGGCATCCTGCAGGCGCAGCTTGTCGAGCGCTTGACCGGCAGCGCGTGCCGCATCGACTCCCTTGGCCTGACGAGCCTGCTGCACCAGCTGCATGAAAGCATTAATCTTGGGCAGCGTGGACTTGATGGCAGCAAGCGCCTTGTCAGCATGCAGCGTTGTCTCGCGATCTAGGCAAGCGACAAAGGTACCGTCCGGCGCCAAAATAACCGCCGAGGGCAGATTGTATTGCTCAATGGGCATGCCGGTTTTGCGCTCGTCCTTGGCGGTGAGGGCGCTCTCATCGTACTGAGCGATGAGGGCAGGCAGCCCGGCCTGGGCAATCTTGTTCCAAGCCCGGGCGGTGGTCTCGCCGTCCTTGCCGATGTCGCGCGTCCAGTGCCAGAGGATGACGACGGGCTTATTCTGCTCCTTGGCCTGCTCCTTGGCAGCAGTACACTCGGGAAGGTTCAGGGGAGTGGCGCCGCAGGCAAGACCGCCCAGCAGCAGGGCTCCCGTCAGAAGAATGGTTTTCATGGGAAAATGCAGCGGTAAGAGTTATTTGACAAAGACAACGAAGTGCGAAAGGTAGGCAAAATTGACATCGGAACCATTGTCAAAGACCACCTTGACCCACTTGCCCGAGGTGGTGTCGTTGAACGGCACCTCCCAAATCTTGGGCATGTTGTCGGTCTCGGCCGCCTTCATCCAGGTCGCGCCGTCGGCGCTGGTGTAGACGATGGCTTTCTTCATGCGCTCCTCAATCCCGTTCGACTTGCGGATCACACAGCCGGTGAGGCGCTGCGCCTTGGGCAACTCGATGGTGAACGAGGGGGCGTTTTCTTTGTCCGTGTGAGACTTGCCGCCTTTGAGCGTCATGAGATTGCGGTGGAAAGCCGGCACATCCCATTGCGAGGTGGAGGACAGCATGATGATGCCCTTGTCGCTGCAGGGGCGCCCCGGAATGTTGGCCGGCTGCGTGAGGGTAGCCTCGCTCGGGCATTCACCCGCCAGCGGTTGAGCCGCCTGCGTCAGCGCCTGGAAGCCCGGAATGGAGTGCGCCTTTTCGGCAGCGAAAATGGCCTTGCCATAGGCCGCTGCCAGCTTCTTGTTGCGTCCCTGAGCCTCCTTGTCATCGGCAGCGACGGGCTTGGCATCGCCCGCCTGTGCCGAGGCCTTGGTAAAGGCCTGCGAGAAGGTGTCGATATCGCCCTTCTCGATGTAGTTGGCCACCGCCCACTCGATAATCTGGCCAAAGGTGGTGCCGTCGCCATGATTCATGTGAATACCCAACAGCGAGGCGAGGTAGCTCGCGCGTGCCTCCGGCGTTTTCAGGGTCTTGTTCTGCTTGTCCACCAACTCGGAGCACTTGACGGCCCAGCTGGCCGGGGTTTCGGAAATCATCTCGTGCATCAGTACATAGATACCCGCACGCTGCTCATCGGTCATGGCGTCGATCTGCTCCTGCAGATCCTTGGCCATGTCCACAGCGGCAAAACCATTCCCCTGATAGAGGGGGATAACCTTGGACAGGTACTTGACGCAGGCCTCGGGGCTAAGGCCGCCCTCCTTCATGAGGCGGTGCAGCTCGCTGCGGAAGAACGGATGCAGCGGGCTCGTCTTGAGCGCCTTGTTCCACATCTTCCGCGCCGCTTTCTTGTCGCCCGCAGCCTCCAGGGCTCGGGCGGCAAAGCTCTGGCGGTAAGCCTTGTCGATGGTCTTATCGTCCTTGAACACCGCCTCCATCAACAGGTAGGAGGTGGGTGCCTGATTGCCGAAGATGTTGGTGTGCATACCGCCGTCCGGACCGCCGAAACCGCCGATCCACTGACCACGCTCGGGGCGCACGGCATAGGCGCAGTGCCCCGGCTGGCCGCAGGTGTAGGCCGGGATGCCGTGCGCCATCGCCGCCCAAGCACCCAAGTGCGACATAGAACCGCAGACACCGCCGTTCTTGTGGGTGAGCTCGGCGCGGCTCTCGGTGAGGAAGGGCCACTGATACTCACCGGATTGCACACTGTCGCCGTAGTACGAGGGGTCGGTGTAGACCGCTGCCCAGCAGGAGCTTTGGTAGCGATCCCACGGAAGGTTGATGTTCTTGGCGCACCATTCAAAAGAGTCGTCATCCCAGTCCTGCGCTACATTACCCACGACAAAGCGCAGCTCCCAAGGGCGCAGATTCTTGTAGTTGGGGTGCAGGGTGCCGGCCTTTTCCTGCTCGCGGAAGAACTTGTAGCGGCGCAGCGGATTGTGGTTGACGGGATCCAGCTTGGCGATGGCAGGGTCAGGCTGGGTCTCGCCGCCGCCCCAAACGGAAGCCAGCGCCACGGCCAGCGCCTTGTTGCCGACATCGCCCGCCTCCTCTTTCCAGATATCGTAGAGCACTTGGACGCCGCGGTCTGTCTGATAGGGCACCAAGCCGGCGCCCAAATAGAGCTCGAGCCACTGCCGGTCGTTGAGGAATCGCATCAGGAAGTCCCGACGCTCGGGAGTGGTGGCAAATTCAGTGAGCACATCGGCTCCGGTGCAGCGGAGGAACTCCAGCGGCATGGTCACGGACAAGGTCGCGGGTGACTGCGGAGCCGTCAACTTACTCTTGCGAACGTCGTCCACGAGCAACCGCTGCGCCTGCGCGTAGTTACCCGCGCTAAGCGCGGCATTGACAGGTTCGGAAAGCGTCTTTTTCAGCACAGGCTTCTTCTTGTGCTTGGTCACCAAAGATTTCAGCTCATCAACGAGCTCGGGACGTTCGACGGCTGTGTAGATACCGCCGGCGGCTGCGAGGGTGAGGACAATCCAAAAGAATGTTCGGGCACGCATATACTATCAAGTTTAGGCACAGGTCTGTGCGGCGTCAAGCGAAAACATACCGCGGCGCCGTGCTTTTTTATCTGCCTCGTGATTACCCCCATGCATCAGCAACATTCGCCTTGCCTGCGCGGGGCTTTGCTGTATAATGACGCGCAGAGTTATGATCGAACAGTTGCGCAAACGTTTGCTGGATCGGGAGCACCCCGTCCGCATTCATCTGATTGGGGTGGCCGGTGCCGGCATGAGCGGGCTGGCACGTATGTTGTTGGAAATGGGGCACTTGGTCAGCGGCTGCGACCGCGTCACCAGCGAGGAGACCGAACGCCTGCAACAGGCGGGGCTGCGCTTCTCCTGCCCGCACAACCCCGATGCCGTGCGCGATGCCGAAATCGTCGTCTACAGCAGCGCCATCCGCGAGGACAACGTTGCCCTGCGCGCCGCGCACGAAAGCGGTTGCCTCTGCATCCGCCGCGCGGAATGCCTCGCCGCCATCCTCAACGGCAAGAAGGGGGTGGTCGTAGCGGGCACGCACGGCAAGACCACCACTTCCTCGCTCACCACGCACCTGCTGCGCGAGGGGCGTCTGCGCCCCTGCCACTATGTCGGCGCCGAAATCCCCGTGCTGGGCAGCAACGCGCACTGGAACGCCGACAGCGAATACCTGATCGCGGAGGGAGATGAGAGCGACGGCACCCTCGTCAACTACATCCCCGAGCACAGCATCATCCTCAACATCGAGGCCGAGCACCTGGATTTCTACCGCGACCTCGACCACATCAAGAGCGTGTTCGACACCCTCTGCCGCCAAACCCGCGGCACCATCTTCTACTGCAAAGCCGACCCCGGCGCTGTCTCGGTCTGCGGTAAATACCCCAACAGCATCTCCTACGGCTGGCAGGACGCCGACTACACCGCCACCGACGTCACCGTCAAGCGCGGGCGCACCCTCTACACCATCAATCGCGACGGCACGCCGCTCGGGCGCGTGGAGCTCGGCATCCCGGGGCGCCACAATGTACTCAACTCGCTGGCCGCCACCGCCGCTGCGCTGGAGATGGGCTGCGACTTTGCCAGCATCGCCCGCGGGCTCGCCTCCTTTGCCGGCGCCCGCCGCCGCTTCGAGACCAAGTACCTCTCGCGCGACTACCGCGTGGTCGACGACTACGGCCACCACCCCACCGAGATTGCCGCCACGCTGCAAACGGCGCAGAGCCTCAAGCCCGGGCGGCTCATCGTCCTCTTCCAACCGCACCGCTACACCCGCACCCAGCTGCTGCGCGATGACTTCGGGCGCGTGCTGCAGAATGTCGACAAGCTCTTCGTGGCCGATGTGTATCCCGCCAGCGAGCTGCCGATCCCGGGCATCAGCGGGCAAACCATCGTCGACGCTGTGCACGAGCGCGGCCCCGTCGATGCCCGATTCCTGCCCGACCTCTCGCTCGCGCACCACACGGTCGGCAACATCCTGCGCCCCGGCGACCTCTTCCTGACCCTCGGCGCGGGCAATGTGCACGAAGCCGGCACCAAAATTGCCGCCGACCTGCGCCTGCTGGCCGAGATGCGGCAAGAGTGCGGCGATGTGCCCGCCCGCCTGTACGAACCCATGAGCAAGCACACGACCATCGGCGTGGGCGGCGAGGCGCAGTACTGGATCGAGCCCCCCACCGTGCGCGACATGGAGGCCGTCATCAACTTCTTCAAGGATCGTAATATCCCCGTCCAGGTGGTCGGGCGCGGCAGCAACCTCATCGTGCGCAACGGCGGCATCCGCGGCGCCGTCATCCACCCCACGGGCGGCGAGTTCGACAAGCTGGAGCTCAAGGGCAACAAGATCACGGCGGGCGCGGGCGTCAAGCTCAAGAAGCTGGCCGCCTTCGCTGCGCAGAACAATCTGGCGGGCTTCGAGTGGATGGACGGCATCCCCGGCTGCGTGGGCGGCAGTCTGCGCATGAACGCCGGCTGCATGGGCAGCGACATGTGGAGCGTCTTCTGCCGCGCCACGGCGGTGAATGAGGACGGCGAAACCGTCGAATTTGAGAAGGACGCCATGCAGGGCGCCCGCTACCGCAGCATCCCCGAATTCGTCAACACCATGGTGACGGAAGCCACCTTCGTCGGCACCCCCGGCAGCACCGCCGACATCGAGGCGCGCATGGAGGCCAGCCGCGCCAAGCGCAAGGCTACCCAGCCGCAGGAGCCCAGCGCCGGCTGCACCTTCGTCAACCCCGAAGAAATCCCCGCCGGCAAGCTCATCGACGAGCTTGGCCTCAAGGGCACCCGCATCGGAGGGGCGATGGTCTCGCCCGTGCATGCCAACTTCATCGTCAACACGGGCGGAGCCAAGGCGACCGATGTCACCGAGCTCATCGACCTCATCCGCACCCGCGTCCGCAACGAGCGCGGCATTGCCCTCAAGACCGAGGTGCAGGTCGTCGGCGACCGCGAAACCCGCTTCTGATTCACCGTTTTTCTCATACCATGTCTGCACAACAACTGACCAAAGATACGCACATTGCCCTGCTCATGGGCGGTCCCGGCTCCGAGCGCGAAGTCTCGCTCGTCTCGGGCAAGGCCGTGCTGGAAGCTCTGCAGGAGGAGGGTTACACCCATGTGACCCCCGTCATCGTCGACACCGAGCGCCCCGCCATTCCCGAGGGGACGGAGCTCTGTTTCAACATCATCCACGGCACCTACGGCGAGGACGGCGGGCTGCAGAGCTACCTCGAAGAGCTGGACATTCCCTACACCGGGGCGGGCTCCCGCACCAGCCGAATCTGCTTCGACAAGGTACTGACCAAGCAGGCCTTTGTCGCAGCGGGCGTGCCCACCCCCGTCAGCGAGACCATCCCCGCGCACGGCAGTCCGAGCATCCCCGTACCCTGCGTCGTCAAGCCCCCCTGCGAGGGCTCCTCCGTCGGCGTGCAGATTGTGCACAGCCCGGCCGAGCTGCCCGCCGCCGTGGAGGAGGCGAGCCGCTTCGGCAAGGAGCTGCTGGTGGAGGAATACATCTGCGGCAAGGAACTCACCGTCGCCATCCTCGACGGCGAGGCGCTGCCCGTCATCCACATCTGCCCGCGCGAGGGCTTTTACGACTACAAGAACAAATACCCGGGCATGACGGGCGCTGTGGGCTCGGACTACATCTGCCCCGCCGACATCAGCCCCGAAGACACCCGCGCCGTGCAGGAAGCAGCGCTGGCTGCCTACCGCGCTGCGGGGGTTGAGGTCTACGGGCGCGTCGATGTCCTGCTTACTGATGACCACAAGCCCTATGTGCTGGAAATCAACACCATTCCCGGCATGACGAGCGCCTCGCTCTTCCCGAAAGCGGCCAAGGCCGTCGGCATCTCCTTCGGCGAACTCTGCACCCGCATCGCGGAGCTCTCGCTGCGGCAGACGCGCGGATAAACCATGGGCAAGGCTCGCAACAGATTCCGCTCCGAGCAACGCGGCACCATCAAGCTGCTGGAGGGCGCGCTAACGCTGCGCAACCGCTTCTTCAGCCGGCTGGCGCTGCGCCGCGGCTTTCGGCGGGTGCGGCGCTGGGCGCTTTGGCTGCTGGCGCTGCTGCCGCTGGCAGCGCTTCTGTGGTGGGGCGCCGACTACGCGCTGGACAAGGCCTACAGCATGAGTCTCGACAAGGTGGAGTACGAATCCCACCGGGGGCTCATCAGCAAGCAGCAGGCGCTCGACCTGCTGGGGCTCAAGGGCTCCGTCAACGTGGCCTCCATCCGCGTAGGCGAGATGGAGAAGCTGCTGGAGAGCAATCCCTGCATCGAGTACGCGCACATCCGCGCCGACCTGCCCGACACCCTGAGCATCGAGCTGGAAGAGCGAGTGCCCATCGCCTACGCGGAGCCGGAGAGCGCCACCGATACCGGCACGCGCCACCGCCTCTTCATGGACCCCAAGGGCGTGCTTTTCCCCGTGGTGGAGGCGTACCACCGCGACTTCATGGGGGTGCCCGTGTGGTATCTGCAACCCGGCGATGTCGCCGAGTTCCGCGAGGGCGCCGTCGTCACCGAGCGCGCCCGCCGCCCGATTGTGGAGCTCATCGCCGCCGCCAACAACTACACGCTGCGCGAAATCCCCGCCATCCGCGAGATTTTCCGCCCCAAGGAATGGAAAATCATCCTGACACTGGATGACGGCACCGAGGTGCTGATGCAGGTCTACGACATCAAGGGGCAGATGGAGCGCCTCGCCATGGTGCTGGAGCACGCCCGCGCCACCGGGCGCCGCATTCGCAGCGCGGATGTCATCCCGCGCCTCAATCCCGCCGTCATCTACGCCGAGCAGCCCGACAAACCCGAACCGTAAGCCACGGTTGCGGCACGCAGCAGCTATGAACAGGCTTCCCCGGCGCACAGGCAATCCCGGTTTCCGAGCTCTGCTGCTGTGCCTGTTGCTCTCGCTGCTCGCGCACGGCCTGCTCGCGCTCCTGCTTCTTCTGCTGCAGCCCGCGCCGGGCGGGCGGCTCCCCGCCGCCCCGAGAGTCAGCCGCCACCTGCAACTGCGGCGCGCCCCTACGCCGACGGAAACGCCGCCGGAGGCTCCCCCGCCCGAGAAGTCGGGCGAGCGCCCCTTTGCCAAAACCTCCCCCGACCTGCCCCCGCAGCGCCCCGAGCAGGCAGACTATGTGGGCGCGCGCAACAGCCGCGCCGCCGCTGACCCCACCGCCCGCGACCGCAACCGCGAGGCAGATACCCCCGCCCTCGAGGGACGCGAGCGCCGCGAGGACGAAGAAATCATCACCTTTGACCAGGATCGCCAGGACGGCGATCTCGAGCACGAGGGCAAGCAGGAAGAAGCGCCGCAGCCCCCCGCCCCGCCGGAGCTGCCCACCGATGCCCCCGAGGAACAGGGAGAGGCAGAGACACCGACCGACGAGCAGCCCGAAACCGCCGCGCACAGCGCCCCGCCCCCCGAGGGAACGCTGACCATGCGCCCCCTGCCCGAGGAGCTCAGCGGCGATCTGCTGCTGCGCAACACCCCGGAAGAGGAACGCCTCCCCGAGCCCTCCGAGCTGCAGCCGCCCACCCCGGCAGCGCGCCGCGCCCGACGCGCGCGCCTGTACGACCCCGCCCTCTCGGCGCAGGTACAAGCCCCCGGCTTCCGCACGGCGGAGCGCCGCACCCGCAGCAGCGGACGCTTCATCCTCGGCAAGGGCGCAGCGCTCAACGTGGACGCCACCCCGCGCGGGCAGTACGAGGCGGAGGTCTACCGCCGCATTGCGCGCATGTGGTACGCCGCCTGCGATGACCACCGCGGCGACATCATCCCCGGCAGTCTCACCATCAGTCTGCGCATCGACCGGCGCGGGCGGCTCGCCAACATGAAGCTGCTCAGCCGCCGTGGCGCGGGCATCAGCCAGCAATCCTTCACCTTTGCCGCCATCCGCCGCGCTGCCCTGCCCCCCATGCCGAGCGAGGTGCAGGCCGACATCGTCGGCGAGCTGCTGG
>JBJEVK010000034.1:0-23901 GCA_051884295.1 Akkermansia sp. | reverse complement strand
CTGATTTGGCTCTCTGAGCCCCATTCCTCCCACCAGCGGATTTGAAACAGACCCGCTGGAGGCTCACTGACTTATTCCTGCCTTGACTTTCGGCGGTGTACACGCTATGGTCGCGCGCGTATGAACAATTCTGCCAAAAGCTACAAGGATACCCTCTTCCTGCCCGACACCGCCTTCCCCATGCGCGGTGATCTCACGAAGAAGGAACCCCTCCGTCTCGAACAATGGGAGAACGGAAAGCTTTATGAGCGAATTACCGCGCGTCGCAAGGCGCAGGGTGCCCCCCTCTTCGTGTTGCACGACGGCCCCCCCTTCGCCAACGGCGATGTGCACATGGGCACGGGGCTCAACAAGATTCTCAAGGACTTGATTATCAAGAGCAAGACCATGGCGGGCTACTACGCCCCCTTTGTGCCGGGTTGGGACTGCCACGGCTTGCCCATCGAGGCCAAGGTCGTCAAAGAATTTCAGGGGCTGGAGCCCGCGGAAATCCGCCGGCGCTGCGCGGAGTTTGCGCTGGGCTACATCGACCAGCAGCGCCTCTCCTTCCGCCGTCTGGGCATTTTCGGCGACTGGTTCCACCCCTACATCACCATGCTGCCCGAGTATGAGTGCCACATCCTGCGCGTCTTTGCCAAGCTGGTGGAGAGCGGCGCGGTGTACCAGAGCCTCAAGCCCGTGCAGTGGAGCTACGCGCACCACACGGCGCTGGCCGAGGCCGAGGTGGAGTACATGGAGGACACGGCGACCTCGGTGTTCGTGGCCTTCCCCATGGCGCAGCCCGTGCAGGGGCACGACTGCTCGATGGTCATCTGGACGACGACCCCCTGGACCCTGCCGAGCAACCTCGCCATCGCGCTGCACCCGGACTACCGCTACGTCATCGGTCGCTATGCCAAGGACGGCGCGGAAAAGACGCTTATCGTGGTGCGCGAGCTCATCGAGACCTTCACGGCCAAGACCGGCTGGGTGCTGACGGAGGAGCTGGGCAGCTTCTGCGGGAGTGAGCTGGAGCGCGCCGTGGCGCGCCACCCCTTCCTCGACCGCGATTCGCTCATCATCAACGCGGAGTATGTGACGCTGGACACGGGTACGGGCGCGGTGCACATCGCCCCGGGACACGGCGCGGACGACTACATCGCAGGCATGCAGTACGGGTTGCCCGTGCTCTCCCCTGTGGATGACGACGGCTGCTACACCGCCGAGTGCGGCGTGCCCGAGCTGGTGGGCAAGCATGTGTTCGCGAGCAACGAGGCGGTCATCGATATGCTGACGGCGCGCGGCGCCCTGCTGGGGCGCGAGGAGTTCACGCACCAGTACCCGCACTGCTGGCGCTCCAAGACCCCCATCATCTTCCGCGCGGTCAAGCAGTTCTTCATCAGCATGGACAAGCTGCGCCCGCTGGCGCTGCGCGAGATTGACAAGACGCAGTGGATTCCCGCCTGGGGGCGCAACCGCATTGCCGGCACGGTGGAGACGCGTCCCGACTGGTGCATCAGCCGCCAGCGCACTTGGGGTGTGCCGCTGCCCGTGTTCTACGATGCCGAGGACAAGCCGCTGCTGGATGCGGCGGTGATTCGCCGCGTGGCCGACCTCGTGGAGCAGCACGGCACGAACATCTGGTTCGAGCTCTCCGACGCCGAGCTCTGCGAACGCCTGGGGCTGCCCGCCGGGCTGCGCAAGGGCAAGGACACGCTGGATGTGTGGATTGATTCCGGCTGCTCGCACGTGGCGGTGCTGGAGAATCACCCCGAGCTGCGCGCGCCCGCCGATGTGTACCTCGAGGCGACCGACCAACACCGCGGCTGGTTCCAGAGCTCGCTCATGCTCTCCTGCGCCTGGCGCGGGGTGGCTCCCTACAAGCAGGTGCTCACCCATGCCTTCGTGGTCAATCAGGATCGCAGCAAACTCTCCAAGAGCGCGCAGGGTACTTACCAAAAGCCGACCAACGCCAAGTATTTTTACGAGAAGTACGGCGCGGACATCGTGCGTCTGTGGGTGTCCTCGGTGGACTGGCAGAACGAGGTGCCTTTCGGTGAGGATTTGTTCCGCCAGGTGACGGACCCCTACCGCCGCCTTCGCAACACCCTGCGCATTCTGCTGGCGAACCTCAAGGGCTACGACGGCGTGCAGCGCCCGGAGCAGCTCGCGCCGCTGGATGCCTGGATTCTCGAGCGCAGCAACCGGCTCATTCGCGAGGTGCGCGCCGCCTACGAAGCCTATGAGTTCCGCAAGGTGTTTACGGCGATCAACCAGTTCTGCACCAACGACCTCTCCGCGCTCTACATCGACATCACCAAGGACAGCCTGTACTGCGATGCGGCGGACAACCCGCGCCGCATCAGCAAGCAGTTTGCGCTGGCGCGCGTGTTCGATGTGCTGGTGCGGCTGCTGGCGCCCATCCTCGTCTACACGGCGGAGGAGGCCTGGGAGCACGCCGGGCATGCGGACTCGGTGCATGAGCAGGACTTCCCGACGGCGGAGCCCGCTTTCGATGCCGGCTGGGAGCCCGTGTTCGAGCGCCTGCAGCACATCAAGAGCGTCATTCAGGTGGCCATCGAAGCGCAGGTCAAGGCCAAGGTTTTCAACAAGAACAACGAGGCCGTGGTCACGCTCACCCTGCCGCAGGGCGAGGATGAGCGCGTGTTGAGCCTGCTGCGCGATGCGGATTTTGCCAAGGAATTCTTCATCATCGCCGGGCTGGAGCTGCAGGAGGGCGCTGCGGCGCTCGCTGCGACCGCCTCCAAGAGCTCCTGGGCCATGTGCCCGCGCTGCCGCCGCTACGAGCCCGCCGTGGACGAGGAGGGCCTTTGCGCCCGCTGCCACGAGGTGCTGCACCGCTGAGCCCATTCCCTGCTCATGAAACGCGGTTTTCTGTTGCTGCTGCTGCTCATTGCGCTGTTGGTGCTGGCCGATCAGCTGAGCAAGTGGCTCATCGTGCTGAACTTCCCCTTTGTGTGGGAGCTCGGCTATTCCCCGCGCGTGCTGCCGCTGCTGACGGACAACTCTCTGCTGCATTTTTCGCTGGTGAGGGTGCACAACACGGGGGTGGCCTTCGGCACGGGCAACGGCACGGTCTGGGCGCCCTACCTCTTCCTCGGGGTGCAGGTGGCGGCGCTGGTGGTCTTTTCGCTGCTCTACCGCCGGGGCTACTTCGCGGGGCGCGTGCTCAAGCTGGCTTGGGCGCTCATCATGGCGGGGATTTTGGGCAACATGGCCGATCGGCTGGTGCAGGGCTTCTTCCGCCCCGGGGCGGAGGCGCTGAGCTTTTGGCAGAACCTGTCGCGCGGCTATGTCGTGGACTTTTTAGATTTCTCCTTCCCGTGGCTGCGCACGGAGATGTGGCCGATGGGCTACCACTGGCCCTCGTTCAACGTGGCGGACAGCTGCGTGTGCACGGCGGCGGCGCTGTTTCTGCTGGTGAGCCTCTTTTCCCCGCGCTGCTGCAAGGAGGGGCGCGGCGCATGAGGGGCTTGCCGGCGGCGGTGTGGCTCGCGGCGTTGGCGGCTTTGCCGGCGGCGGCGGGGTTCCGCTGCACGGAGCAGCGCGTCGCGCTGAGCTACGGCCAGCAGCGCGCCACCATCGTGTTCGAGACGGGCGACGGCAGCAGCATCACTCGCGCGACGCCCCTTTGCGACTGCTTGCGGCTCACCCCGCAGGGCACGCGCCTGCTGGTGGAGGCCGATACCTCGCTCTTCGATGCGCCCGTGGACAAGCAGATGGATGTCCGCACCTCTGATGGCCGAACGACGCGCCTGACGATTCATTTTGAGGTGCCGCTCGCGGTGCAGCTCTCTGCCCGCAGTCTGGTGTGGGCGCGCGGCAGCGCCCCGCAGACGCAGGAGCTGCGCATCACCCTGCCGCCGGGCTCGCCCGTCACGGCGGTGCTGGAGGCGGGGCTGAGCGGCAGCGATTTTGACTACCGCACCGAGACACTGCGCCGCGGGCGCGAGTACCGCGTGCTCATCACGCCCAAGACCACGGCGCACAAGTGCCTCAACCGCCTGGTGCTCAGCTTTGCCGCCAACGACCCGCGCTTCCGTCAGCGGATTGTGTACCTGCTGGTGCGCTGACCCCTCCCCGACCCGATGTGCGCGCGCTACAAAGCTGACGATGCCCCCGCTCCCGCCGCGCCGGCGGCAGCGCCTCGCTACGCGCGCCCGCAGGCACCGCCGCGCGCGCGCGTCCGGCCCACGCTGCGGGCTTCCGAGCCGGAGGAGGAGGCACCCCCCGCGCCCCCGCCTGCCGCTCCGCCGCCGGAGGATGCCTTCGGCGGTCCCCGCCCCGCGCGCGACTACCCGCGCTATGCCTACGACCCCAACGAAAACCCCTTCAACGAGTTCCGCCGCCCGCCGCGCCGGGGGCTGGGCTGTCTGGGGGCGCTGTGGCAGGTGCTGACCCTGCCCTTCCGCTTCATCGCGTTCCTGACGCGCCACTTGCCCAAGTTGGTGCTGTGGCCGATTCGGCTGGCGGTGAGCCTGAGCTTTGTCGGCGCGGTGTTTGCGCTGGTGCTGGCCATCATCTACGGGATCAAGGCGGGGCGCTACGATATTACCCGCGTGCTGCACATGCCCGAGCGCACGGTGGTGCTCGACCGCAAGGGGGCGGAAATCGGCACGCTGCACGGCGAGAATCGCCGCAGCATCGACAAGCTGCACGAGGAGGTGCCGCGCTGGTTCATCGATGCGCTGATTATTCAGGAGGACCGCTCTTTCTGGAAGCACGGCGGCATTGACCCCCGCGGTCTGTTGCGCGCGGCGGCGCAGGTGTTCAAGCACCACCGCACCACGCAGGGGGCCTCCACCCTGACCATGCAGCTGGCCAAGAATACCTACAACCACCGCCTGCGCAGCTTCGATGCCAAGCTGACGGAGATGGCGCTCGCGCGGCGCATCGAGTCCACCTACGACAAGGAGACGATTCTGCTCTGCTACATCAACCGCGTGTTCTTCGGGCACACCTTTTTGGGGCTCAAGGCGGCGGCGCGCGGCTATTTCGACAAGGAGCCCCGCGACCTGACGCCGGGCGAGTCGGCCATGCTGGCGGGCATTATTTGCAGTCCTAATGAGTTTTCGCCCTACCGCCGCCCGAGCGCGGCGCTGGTGCAGCGCAACAAGGTGCTCAAGCTGATGCTGGAGCACGGCATGCTCACCCGCCGCCAGTACGAAGACGCCCTGCGCGAGCCCATCCGCTGCCGCAAGCCCGAGTGGCGCGGACCGGACAACTACGCGCTGGATTTGGCGCGCAGTGAGATTGACCATGTGCTCACGCTGCTGGACAGCGGTGAGCGCCGCATCAAGGACACGACGGTGTACGAGGGCGGGCTGACGGTGCACACGACGCTCGACCTCGATTTGCAGGATGACATCATGGCGGCGCTGGATGCGCAGCTGGTGGCGCTGCTGGAGAAGGCGCCGCACTACCGCCACCAGACTCGTGCGCAGTATCGCGCGCTGCGCGCCGCGCTGCCCCCGGAGCAGCAGGAGAACCTGCGGCCTCAGTATGTGCAGGCGGCGACGGCGGTCATCGACAACGCCACGGGGGCGCTGCTGGCGGTGGTCGGCGGGCGCAGCGCGCTGGAGTCGCGGCTGAACCGCGCGCAGCAGAGCCGCCGCCAGGTGGGCTCGATTTTCAAGCCGCTGGTCTACGCCACGTTCTTTGAGCGCGGGGCGGGCCCGCAGACGCCGCTGTCGGACGGTCGCATCCTGCCCGGAGAGATTCAGGGCGGCAAGCGCTGGAGCCCGGGCAATTCGGACGGTCGCTTCACGGGGGTGCATCCCGCCGCCTGGGGGCTGCTGAAGAGCCGCAACACGATGTCGGTGCGGGCGGGCAATCGCGCGGGGCTCCAGAATGTGGTCAACAGCGCGTTGCTGGCGGGCTTTCCGCGACCGAGCCGTCCGCCGGGTCCCACGATATATTTGGGTACTTGGGAGGCGAGTCCGCTGGAGGTGGCGGCGGCTTACACGGTCTTTGCCAACGGGGGGGTGCGTCCCACGCCGCACATCATCACGCGCATTACGGATACGCGCGGGCATGTCATTTGGGAGCACAGCCCGAGCGCGCGCCGCGTGTTCTCGCAGCGCACGGCGAATGCGGTCAGCGCGATTCTGCAGCAGATTACGAAGCCGGGCGGCACGGCGGGGCGCACGCAGAAGCTGGGCTTTACGCGCCCCTGCGGCGGCAAGACGGGTACGACGAACGGCTACAAGAATGCGTGGTTCTGCGGTTTTACGGGGGATTTGACGGCGGCGGTTTGGGTGGGGTTTGACCGCCCGGTGAAGATTGCGGAGAAGGCGTACGGCGGTACGCTGGCGCTGCCGCTGTGGGTGGCGGTGATGCGCTGCGCGGAGCAGCGCGGTTACCCCATGAATGAGATTCGCACGGCTCCGGCGCGCACGACGCGCAGCAGCGGGGTGCGGCTTTGCCGTGTCTCGGGGGAGCTGGCGCACAGCGGTTGCGAGTACGAGGGGACGGCGTACACGGAGACGATGACGGATACGGATCGCGCTCGCGGGGTCTGCTCGCGCCACGATGAGCTGGCGGAGGATCCCGACGCCGCTGCGGCGGATGATGTGGCGGAGGATCCCGATGAGGAGACGGCGGAGGATCCGGATGAGATGCCGGATGAGGATGTGGCCGAGGAGCTTTTGTGAGGGAGGCGGCTTGTGCGTGGCTGATGCCCGGCCTCGGGCATACCGTGCGGATGCTGTGTCGTGCCTTGTGCACGCCGCGCCGGCGCGCTAGGCTCGCGGGGTATGGGATTTACAGCGGCTACGGCAACGGCACTGGCCGGGGCTTCTGCCAAGGTGGTGGAGGCTCTGGGGCAGCATCAGGAGAGCAAGGCACTGCGCCGCGCGGCGGGTGCGACGGAGCAGATTGCGCGCAACCGCGCCGGAACGATACGCGGGATTGCGCTGGAGAATCAGCGCCGCGAGCAGCGCAACGCGCAGATGGAGCTTTCGCGTGCGCGCGCGGATGCGGCGGCCTCGAACTTGCTCTCCGATGGCAGTGTGACGGCGCGCGAGACGGATTTGGCGACGCGCTTGGAGGATGAGATTACGACGCGCACGAACAGCGCGCTGGCGGAGGCCGACCTCACGCAGGCTCAGGGAGCGCTGGATGCGTGGAACCTGCGGCAGCAGGCGCGCAACACCAAGCTGGGCATGGTGGGCAGCCTGTTGGGCGGCACCGGCTCGCTGTTCAGTGCGGGAGCGACTCGTTCGCTGAAGCGTTGAGCGCCTCGCCTTCGCATTGCCGGTTGAGGTAGTAGTGCAGGGCGAGTTTGAGGACGGAGGTGCGATCGATGTTGCGCTCAATCGAAAAACGTTCGAGCCGCTCGAAGAGCTCAGCATCACAGCGGAAGGTAATCATGTGTAGGAGGGAGGCCACGCCATCTGTTATACACGCACCCTGTTCTTTTGGCAAGTGATGTTAGAGTCCTCTGCTCCAACAGGCAGAGGGTGGCTTTCGATATGCTGAAGGGGCATTCTCCGTGCGGAGAATGCCCCTTGGGAAAATAGCTGATGCGCGAGCCGTTTAGGCCTCGGGCGCCACGTTGACGCGGCGACCCTCGCGATCGAAGAAGACGCGGCCGTCAACCAGCGAGTAGATGGTGTAGTCGCGACCCATGCCCACACCCTTGCCGGGGTGGAACTTGGTGCCGCGCTGGCGCACGATGATGTTGCCGGCGATGACTTCCTGCCCGCCGAACTTCTTGACGCCGAGGCGCTTGCTGCGGGAGTCGCGACCGTTGCGGACGGAACCTTGACCTTTCTTATGTGCCATGACTTGTCTTTGGTGTTAGGGGTTAGGCGTTGATGGCGGTGATTTGAACCTTGGTGAGGGCGGCGCGGAAGCCGATCTTCTTGTGGAAACCCTTGCGGCGCTTGAACTTGAAGGCGATGCCTTTGGGCCCGCGGGCAGCAGCATCCAGCACCTTGGCGGTGACGCTCGCGCCTTCCACGGTGGGGGTGCCGACCTTGGTCGCGCCCTCGTTCTCCACGAGGAGGACTTTGTCAAAGGTGGTCGTGCCGTCGTTTTCCAGCCCGGCGAGTCGATCGATGGTGAGCACGTCACCAACGCTCACCCGGTACTGCTTGTTGCCGGTGGTGATTACTGCGTATGCCATAGTTTTTCGGATTTTGAGGTTGCACCCGCGCGGGCGGGCTGGCACATTATAGCTGCGCGCCGTTGTTTGGCAAGAAAAATTTCACACAAAGATGCATAATTCGGAAAAAATTTTCTCCTCCGGGGGGATGTTGGTTCGCAGTGAGGGGGAGATGCTCGCGCTGGGACGCCGTTTGGCGGAGCTTTTGGAGCCGGGGGATGTGCTGGGGCTGGTGGGGGATTTGGGAGCGGGCAAGACGCATTTGGTGCAGGGGGTGCTGGAGGGGCTGGGGGCATCGCAGCCGGGGGCGAGTCCGACCTTCGCGCTGGTGCATGAGCATGCGGACGGGCGCTTGCCGGTGGCGCATTTCGATTTTTATCGCATGCGTGCGCCCGAGGAGGCGCTGAGCTTGGGCTGGGATGAGTACCTGCACGGCGAGATGGTGCTGCTGGTGGAGTGGGCGGACCGTTTTGACGGGGCGCTGATGCCGCCGGGGACGCGCTGGTTGGTGTTGACGCATGAGGGGGAGCAGGTGCGGCGGGTGGAGCTGCGCGCGTGATTTTTTTCACTTTTTTTCATCGGGGTGTAGATGGCCGCGTCTTTTTGCGTTCTCAGGGGCAGAGGGGAGCGCTGATGGCTCCCCCCTGAATCCCAAAAACGATAAACACTGATACACATCTATGAAAAAGTCGATTCTGATTGCTTTGTTCGCCGCGATGCCCCTGTTTGCTCAGGAGGCTGCTCCCGAGGCCGCTGCTCCCGCTCCTGCGCCGGAGGCTGCTGCCGCTCCCGAGGCCGGTCAGCCCGGTTGCGGTTGCCGCCGCCACCATGGTCAGCGCCCCGAGCTGACGGAGGAGCAGAAGGCTGAGTTCCGCGCCCGCATGCTGGAGAAGTTTGACACCAACAAGGACGGGCAGCTGGACGAGCAGGAGAAGGAGGCGATGCGTGCGGCGCACCGCGCCCACCGCGGCGAGGGTCGCTGCGGCAAGGGTCCGCGTCCCGAGGGGAAGCCCGGCTGCTGCCCCAAGGGGCCGCGCCCCGAGGGTAAGCCCGGCTGCTGCCCCAAGGGCCCGCGCCCCGAGGGTAAGTGCGGCTGCCCCAAGGGGCCGCGTCCCGAGGGTAAGCCCGGCTGCTGCCCCAAGGGCCCGCGCCCCGAGGGTAAGTGCGGCTGCCCCAAGGGGCCGCGTCCCGAGTGCAAGCCCGCTCCCGAGGCGGCTCCCGCAGAGGCTCCCGCTCCTGCGCCCGAGGCCTGATAGTCGTTCGTTCGTATTGAACCAACCGTGAATGTGGAGAGGCGGTGCCCCTTAGGGTGCCGCCTCTCTTGCGTATCGGAACCTGTTCCTCAGCTGCGGGCAGCGAAGAAGTTTTCGACGTATTTGGCAATCATGTCGACCTCGATGTCGACGATGCTGCCGATGCGGTAGCGGTGCATGATGGTGCGCTGCCAGGTGTGGGGGGTGATCCAGAACTCCAGCAGTCCGTCCTCGCCTTTGCGGGCGATGGTGAGGGAGACGCCGTCGATGGTGATGCTGCCTTTGTCGATGGTGTAGCGGCTGTATGCCGCGGGGATGCTGATGCTGACGCGGTGGTCTTGCCCCACGGGGGTGATGTCGGTGACGCGCCCGGTGCTGTCGACATGCCCCATGACGAAGTGCCCGCCGAAGCGTCCGCTGCCGCTCATGGCGCGTTCGAGGTTGCAGAGGTCGCCCGCTTGCAGCTGCCCCAGCGAGGTGACCCGCATGGTCTGGGTGAGCAGGTCGAACTCGACACGTTCATCCTCGATGCGGTCGACGGTGAGGCAGCAGCCGTTGACGGCGACGCTGTCCCCAAGCCGCAGTTCGCCGGCAAAGGGGATGTCGATGACGGCGCGCGCGCCTGTCGCGATGGGGGTCATCGCCATCACTTTCCCCGTGCATTCTACAAGTCCCGTAAACATTTTAGGTTTGGCGTTTAATGAGTATAAGAAGCCTTATTGTTAATATGCGGCGCTCGTCCGCGAGCCCCCGCTCTTTGGGGGCGTTTGGTGAGTAAAAACTTCATCCGTGATTCCGACGCGCGCCCCGAATGGGGGGGCGAAAAATTATTCGCCGATGTGGATGAAGTTGAAGATGCAGAACATGATGAGCGTGGGCAGCAGAGCCCACAGGAAGAGTTGCAGGGCGCTGATGCCTTTGAAGTATTTGCCGAGGATGGCCTGACCCGCCGGGTTGGGGGCGTTGGCGATGACGGTGAGACCGCCGCCGGTGACGGCGCCGGCGACAACGGCGTACTTGATGCTTTCCTGCAGCCCGGGCACGGTGCTGGAGAGGAAGGTGACGCTGGCGTTGTCGTTGAAGGCGGTCAGGATGCTGGCGATGCCCATGGTGACGCCGGCACCCAGCTCAGCGAGCCCTTGCAGCACGGGCTGCATCCACCACCCCTGAACACCGCCCATGATGAGCAGCCCGGCGAGGAAGAAGGCGACGAGCAGCGGCACCTTGATGGAGAAGGCGTTTTGGTACTGCGGCGTGGCCATGGTGAAGCCCAGGAAGAAGAGGAAGCCGCCGATGAAGATGGCGGGGTGGTGGGCAAAGTAGACGGTCCAGGCGAGGAAGAGGATGGAGACGATGTAGACCCACACGGGGATGATGTCCTGGCGATCTTCCCAGGTGTTGGGGACGCGGGTGTCGTAGGCGCTGTTGACGCGCTGCACCTCGGCCAGGCGCGCGAATTCCTTGCGGAAGCAGAGGAAGTAGATGGTGTTGGAGAGGGCGATGCCGACGATGGCTTTCCAGCCGAAGTGGGTGAACATGTGCAGCATGTCCCAGTTCCATTTGCCCGCAACCATGACGATGGGCGGCGCGGCAAAGTGGGTCAGGGTGCCGCCGACGGAGACGTTGACGAAGAGCAGGGCGATGGTGGCGTAGCGCAGAGCCATGCTCGGCTTGAGCTGGTAGAACTTCTTGGAGAGCAGGATGGCCGCGAGGGTCATGGCGGCGGGCTCGGTGATGAAGGAGCCCAGCAGGGGGGCGATGCACAGCACGGAGAGCCACCAGGCAGCAGGAGTGCCGCCGCCCATGCCGGCGCCGAATTTGAGGGTGTTCTCGGCCAGTCGGTAGATGGGGCGCGAGGAGGCGATGACCATGACGACGGCGACGAAGAGCGGCTCGGTGAAGCTGGTGTCGTGGTCGATGTAGCGCAGGAAGTCGTCCATGCTGTAGTAGTGCTGGCAGACGAGGGCAAAGGGGATGATCCACAGCCCGAAGACGACTTCCACCTCGCCGAGGAAGTGGCACATGGTGCTGGCGAAGGAGACGGGCACGCGCTGCTCGGGGTGCAGGATGCTGAACTTGGCTTCGCGCAGTTTGCGGCGGTGCACGTCCTCAAGGGTGTGCGCCAGCCGCTGGAAGCGCGGGGCGAGGAAGGTGTGGATGATGGCGAAGAGGAAGATGAGCGAGGCGGCGAGGTTGAAGGGGTCGACCTGCACGCGGTGGACGAGTTTCTGCCACAGGCTCATGCCGACTTCGGCATCGGCGTAGGTTTTCAGGGGGATGGGGAAGCGGCTGAACTGCGGCTCGTTGTCGGTCCAGTGGGGGTGCCAGGCGGGGGTGGCGTTGTGCCCGCCCTGGGCGTGGGTGTGCCCCTTGAGCAGGGTGGCGGCGCAGGCGGCGCAGTTGGGCGGGGGGTATTGGATGTGCTCGAGCACCTCGGCGGCGCTCTTGGCGCCGTGGGCGCTGATGAAGGCGCCGAGCTCTTTGACGCTCATCGTTTTGGAGGCGCGCATGAAGAGGTTGTACTGCTCGAAGGTGAGCTGCCCGCACTGCTCCTCGAGGGTGGCCAGTTTGGCATCGAACTCGGAGCGCAGCACGCGCACGTTCTCCTGCGCCGTGAGCAGGGGGGCGGTCTCCGGGTTGCGGGCTACTTCGATGAGTTTTTCTTCTTTCTCTTCGGGGGTGAGCTCGGTGACTCCCTCGGCGGCGGCCAGCTCAGCGGCCTTCAGCTCGGCCTCGGTGGCACCTTCGGGGGCAGCGGGGACAACTTCTTCTTCCGCGACGGGTGCTTGTTCTGTCACGGCTTCTTCTTCCTGTGCCGCAAGGAGGCAGACTGCCGGCAGCAGCAGGGCACAACACGCCAATCTTTTGAGCCAAGTAGGGAGCATATTCGTCGAATCGCGGATAAATTAGCACATTCGCAGTCCCTTGGCGAGTAGAAAAGACAGCGGATTGCAGCGATTTTCGCGCCGATGACCCGCCGAGCCTGCGCAGAGCGCTTTTCTTGCCTGCCCTGCCTTCCGAAAGCTGTTTTTGACTTGACTTCAATTCCTCCACCCGCTATTGTGGAGTCACCACTATGACTGAACCTCGCATTGTTATCACCGGCATGGGTGCTCTTTCGCCCCTCGGCAATTCGGTGGCGGAGACTTGGGACGGCATGAAGAACGGCCGTTCCGGCATCAGCCGCATCGAAAGCATCGACACCGCTCCTTACGCCGTGCATATCGCCGGTGAAGTGCGCGGGTTTGACCCCACTCCGTATTTCCGCAAGGATCCCAAGACGGCGCGCCGCTGCGATCGCTTTGAGCAGCTGGCGATGGCCGCTGCCGTCATGGCGGTGGACGACTCCGGGCTCGACCCGGAAAAGACGGACAAGAACCGCGTCGGTGTCATGATCGGCTCCGGTATCGGCGGTTTGGATATTCACGGTGTCAACCTGTCGACCATGCTGAAGAGCGGCCCCCGCCGCGTGTCCCCGTTCTGCATTCCCTACATGATCACCAACATGGCCAGCGGTCTGGTGAGCATGGAGTACGGCTTCGGCGGTCCCAACATGAGCATTTCCACGGCCTGCGCTACGGCGAATCACTGCATCGGTGAGGCTTGGCGCATCATGAAGTTCGGCGATGCCGATGTCATGATCTGCGGCGGTGCCGAGGCGGCTATCCAGCCCATCGGGCTGACGGGTTTCGCCAACATGAAGGCGCTTTCCACCCGCAATGATGACCCGGCCACGGCGTCGCGCCCCTATGACCTTGATCGCGATGGCTTTGTGATGGGTGAGGGCGCGGGTGTCATCGTGCTGGAGACGCTGGAGCATGCTCAGGCGCGCGGTGCCAAGATTTACTGCGAGCTGGTGGGCTACGGTCTCTCGGCCGATGCCTACCACCTGACGTCGCCGCTGCCCGAGGGCGAGGGTGCCAGCCGCTGCATGGAGATGGCGCTGCGCCACGCCGGGCTGCAGCCCTCCGAGGTGGACTACATCAACACGCACGGCACCTCGACCCATGTGGGCGACATTTGCGAGACGAAGGCCATCAAGCGCACCTTCGGCGAGCACGCCATGAAGGGGCTGGTGGTGTCCTCCACCAAGTCGATGACGGGTCACCTGCTGGGTGCGGCGGGCGGCATTGAGCTGCTGGCCTGCGTCAAGGCGATCGAGGAGAACTTCGTGCCGCCGACCATCAACGTGTTCAACCAGGATCCCGAGTGCGATCTGGATGTCTGCCCGAATGTCGGTCGCTCCATGAAGGTGGATGTGGCGCTGAGCAATTCTTTCGGCTTCGGCGGTCACAATGCCTCGCTGATCGTCAAGCGTTTCACCGCCTGAGGCGGCATTGAGCTTTCAACGGCGGCGGCAGCGGGGGCATCCGAGTGCCCGCTGTCGCCGTTTCGCCCGTCCGATGACCATTCGCCCGCATCTGCGCGCTGTCCTGCGCCGCTTGTTCCCCGCGCCCGGGTCGCTGAGCGCGGGGGATGCTCTGTGGCTGCGCTTGCTGGGCACGGCGGCGGCGGCGGTCGCGCTGACGGTGGCGTTGGGGCTTGCCGGGCTGATGGAGCGGCTGGAGTGGGAGCAGATTCGCCTGTTGGCGGGCAATCCTTTTTATATTGATGCGGCGGCGGCGCAGGTTTCGCTGCTTTCTCCGGGCGGCACGCTGCTGCTCTGCGTGGCGGTGGCGCTCTACCTCAGCGCGGTGCTGCTGCATGAGCGCCGGGCGTTGTGGCGTTGCAGTATCATGATTCCGGCGCTGACGGCGCTGGCGTTGCCCGGCTTGCTGTGTCTTTTTTGGGGTGGGGTGCTCAACATGGCACCGGTCTTGCTCACGGCTCTGTTCTGCTGGCTGGGGGTGGAGTTGCAGGAGTGGCGGCGACGCCGCAGACGGATGGTGCGCGGATGAAGACGCAGGATTATCCCGCCGCTGTGCTGGAGCTGATTGCCGCGCTGAAGCGCATGCCCGGTGTGGGCAGTCGCGGCGCTGAGCGGCTCGCTCTTTGGTTCCTGCAACAGGGACGGGGCGAGGCGCGGCGGCTGGCTGAGGCGCTCACGAGCGCGGCGGACAGCGTGGGTCACTGCCCCGAGTGCGGCTTTTTTGCCGAGTCGGGCGCGCGCTGCACGGCTTGCAGCGATGCGTCGCGCGATGCGGGTGTGCTCTGCGTGGTGGAGCAGGCGACGGATGTGCTGCCCATTGAGCGCTGCGGCTGCTACCGCGGGCTGTACCATTGTTTGGGCGGGCGCATTTCGCCTCTGGACGGGGTGATGCCGGAGGATTTGAGCGTGGAGCGCCTGCTGGATCGGGTGCGCGCGCACCCCGGCTGCGAGGTGATTCTTGCCTTGGGTTCTGATGTGGAGGGCGAGGCGACGGCGCTGTATCTCGCGGAGCAGCTGGCGGCGCTGCCCTGCCGCACCACGCGCTTGGCGCAGGGGATGCCCGCCGGCGCGGGACCGGGGCATGCGGATGCTATCACGCTCATGCGGGCGCTGGAGGGGCGGCAGCGTCTCTGAGGACACCGCAATATGTGCTTGCTAATGGGCAGCCGCACCGCTACAATCACGGAGGTGCGTATCGGTTTATGGCTCGGCGTAAAAAGGGCAGACTGTTCGGGGCTCGCGGCGACGGCGGCGGGCTGGGGCGGCGTGTGCTGTTGTGGCTGCTGGTGCTGGCGGCGGGGCTGGGGCTGCTGACGTTGCTGGCGTGGTATCAGATGCTGGCCTTTTTGCAGGGGGACACGTTTCGTTCCCTGCTGGAGACGCAGGGGCGGCAGGCTCTGGGGGCGCAGCGCGTGGTGTTGGAGAGCAATGTGGCGCTCGACGGCGATTGCCTGAGCGTGGAGGGCTTGCAGATCGAGGGCGCTCGGGCGCTGCAATCGGCGCATTTTGCCGGCATCCGCATGGAGTTTGACCGCGGGGAGCTGTTGCGGCGCGGGGTGCATGTGCGCACGCTGAATGCGGATGATGGTGAGCTGGTGTTGGACTGGGGCTCCCCCGCTTCGCGCGCTGCCGCGCCGAAGGCGGCGGGGCGGCAGGATGCTGCGGCGCCGCCGACGATCGAAGAGTCGCTGGGTGCCGGCGTGGTGTCGATGTTCACGCCGCGCTCCTACCGGGTGGATGCGGTGGCGTGCAAGAATACCGATTTTTGCCTGCGGCGCGGCGGGCAGGAGTACCGCTTGCTCAACAGCGCGGCCACGGCGACCCCGCGCCCGCAGGGGGGCTGGCAGTTGCATTTGGAGAACGGGCGTTTGCATTGCCCTTGGGCGGTGCTGCGCGAGGCGAGCCTCAAGTCGGCGCTGCTGCGCCGGGATGCGCAGCGCACCGAGCTGAGCGATGCGCGTATCATGCTGTCGCCGGGCGAGCTGCGGCTCAAGGCGCAGCGCTCGGAGAGCTCGGGGCGCTGGTCGGCCAACCTGACGCTCAACAAGGCGAGCGTGGCGCGCTTGTTGAGCGGGAGCTGGCAGCAGCGGGTGTCGGGTGAGCTCTTCGGCAAGATGGTGCTCAACGGTTCGACCGAGGGGATCACGGCGGCCGAGGGCAGGCTCTCGCTGCAACAGGGGGTGCTGACAGACCTGCCTTTCCTGGCGGCGCTGCCGGTGGAGGGGGCATATCCCTACCGCCGATTGGAGCTGGTGAAGGCGGAGTGCTCCGTGCGCTACCCCTACCGCGATGCGGCGCGCCATGTGCAGGACACTTGGTTGTTCGATGAGCTGAATGTGCGCTCGGCAGACGGTCGCCTGCTGCTGCGCGGGCATGTGCTGCTGGGGGCGGACGGCAGCTTGGGCGGCACGCTGCGTGTGGGGCTGCCCAAGGCTGTGCTCGGGGCGCTGCCGCAGCAGGAGCTGCTGGGGCGCTTGTTCCGCAGCTCGGAGGAGGAACCGGGCTATTTTTGGCTGAATATCAACCTGAGCGGTACGCTGGAAGCGCCGGAGGAGGACTTGAGCGTGCGCGTCAGCACGCTGGTGCAGGGGCTGCTCCCGGCTGCCGGGAATGCTGCGGATGCTCCCGCCTGCCTGTTACAGCTCCTGCTGCAGCCGCAGCCGACTCCGCCCTCTTCTGCCGCAGAATCGGCGGCGCCTGCGGAATCTGCGGCGCCGGTGCAGCGCGCGGCCGAGCAGCTGATTAAGGCGGGGTTACGCTCTCTCTTCTGATGATGAACTACTATCCCTCTCAGTACATTGATGCGGTGGCGCTGATTCGCGAGCGCTTTGCGCCGACGGCGTTCCGCGCGACGCTGCCCAACGGCAAGGAGACGGTCGCTTTTGTGCAGCGGCGCGAGGCGGCGCTGCTGGAGGTGATTCGCCCCGGCGACCGCGTGCGGGTGGTGCTGAGCCCGGCGGATTTTGACCGCGCGCGCATTGTGGGGATGGCTGACGGAGGCATGCAGCCATGAGCGCGGACGGCAGTGAGCCCTCCTTCCCCCGACCCGAGCTGCTGGCTCCTGCGGGCAACTGGGATTGCGTCCGCGCGGCCGTGGCCAACGGGGCGGATGCGGTTTATTTTGGGCTTGACCGCTTCAACGCGCGCATGCGGGCGGATAACTTTACTTTGGAGGACCTGCCGCGTTTGGTGCCTTACTTGCGCATGCACGGGGTGCGGAGCTATGTCACCATGAATGTGCTCATCTTCCCGGCGGAGCTGGGGGAGGCGCTGCGCTATCTGGCGGCGTTGGATGCGGCGGGGGTGGACGGGGTGATTGTGCAGGACATGGGGCTGGCGCAGCTGGTGTCGCAGCAGCGGCGGGCGGGGCGCTGGCGCTTGGAGCTGCATCTCTCCACGCAGATGACCATCAGTTCGCCCGAGGCGGTGCGGCTGGTCGATGCGCTGTTCGACCCGCAGCAGATTGTGCTGGCGCGCGAGCTTTCGCTGCGCGAGATTGCCGCCTGCGCCAAGGCGACGACGAAACCCATCGAGTGCTTTTGCCACGGTGCGCTTTGCGTGGCCTACAGCGGGCAGTGCCTGACGAGTGAGAGCATCGGCGGGCGCAGCGCCAACCGCGGGGTCTGCGCTCAGGCCTGCCGCATGCCCTACCGCTTGGAGGTCGATGGGCGCATGCGCGATTTGGGCGAGCGCCGCTACCTCTTTTCGCCGCAGGATTTGTGCGCCTACGACCGCGTGGCGCCGATGCTGGAGGCGGGGGTGCACAGTTTCAAGATTGAGGGGCGCCTGAAAACGCCCGAGTATGTGGCGGCAACGGTGCGGGCGTATCGCGCGGCGTTGGATGCGGCACTGCGGGGCAGGGGGATGGAGCCGCGCCGCCGCACAGCGGATCTCTACGCGATGCAGATGAGCTTTTCGCGCGGGTTTTCGACGGGCTGGCTCGACGGCACGGATCACCCGCTGCTGACGCACGGGCGCTTCGGCAAGAAGCGCGGGCTGCTGATGGGGCGCATTGCGCGCTGCGGCGAGGGTTGGGTGGAGCTGGAGGGGGAGGCGCTGCCGCCCGTGGCGGCGGGCGATGGCTTTGTGATTGATGCCGGGCGCGACCGCAACGAGGAGCAGGGCGGGCGCATCTGGCGCGCGGAGGGGCAGCGGCTGTATTTCCACGGCAAGGGCAGCCGCATCGACTGGCGCAGCGTGCGCCCCGGCATGCTGCTGTGGAAGACGGATGACCCCGCGCTCAACAAGCGCCTGCATGCGGCGTGGAGCCGCGCGGCGGCGCCCGATGCCGCGCTCGGCGCGGTGCCGCTGGATCTTGTGGTGGAGGGGCGCTTGGGCGCCGAGCTGGCGCTGCATAGCGGCGGGCTGACGGTGCGCAGCGGGCAGCTGCTGGAGCGCGCGCACAAGCATGCGCTGACGGAGGAGCAGCTGCGCGAGCAGTTCGGGCGCTTGGGCGGCACGGGCTACTGCCTCGGTCGCTGCCGCGCGGAGCTGGAGCCCGGGCTCATGATGCCGCTGTCGGTGCTCAACCGCATGCGCCGCGAGCTGGTGGAGCGCCTGGGGGCGCCGAGCGCGGTGTCTGCCGAGCCCTCGCCGCTGCCGGAGCCGGCGCGGGCGGGGCGTGTGGCGCCCGCCGAACGCTGCGAGCTTTCCGTGCTCTGCCGCGAGGAGGCGCAGGCCTTTGCCGCCGCCCGCGCGGGTGCGCAGCGCGTGTATCTGGACATCAAGGATTTGCGCCGCCTTGAGGAGCTGGCGGCGCAGCTGCGCGCGCAGTTCCCCGAGCTGAGTGTTTGGGTGGCCACGCTGCGCATCATGAAGCCGCACGAGGGGGGCTATTTCAAGTACCTGACGGCGGCGCATCCCGATGGCGTGTTGGTGCGCAATTTGGGCGCGGCGCAGTGGTGCCGCGAGCACGGGCTGCCGATGGCGGGTGATTTCTCGCTCAACACCGCCAACCCGCAGAGTGTGGCGCTTTGGGCGGCGTGGGGCATGCAGTTCTCTACCGCCGCCTACGATTTGGATGCGCGGCAGCTGGCCGATCTGCTGGCGGCGGGCTGCGGTCCGCAGCTGGAACTCACGCTGCACCAGCACATGCCCATGTTCCACACGGAGCATTGCGTGTTTTGCACCTTCCTGTCGCGCGGTCACAGTTTCAAGGACTGCGGGCAGCCTTGCGAGCACCACCGCGTGCGCGTGATGGATCGCACCCACGCCATGCACTACCTGCGCAGCGATGAGGGCTGCCGCAACACGCTGTTCAACGGCAAGGCGCAGAGCGCCGCGCGCTATGCGGCGAGCATGCGCCGCTGCGGGCTGGGGCGTTTCCGTGTGGAGCTGTTGGAGGAGAGCGCTGAGCGCGCGGAGCAGCTCGTCGCTCTCTACCGCGACCTGCTGGGCGGGCAGCTGGCTGCTGAGGAGCTGCTGCGTCGCGCGGATGCGCTCGACCGCATCGGCATCATCTGCTGAGGAGGCGCCGTGCGCACGGAGGATTTTCGGGGGGCTCAAGCCTTTTTTCCTTGCAAGAAACACGGCGTGCCGCTAAGATGAATAGTGCGGACGGGGGTGCTTTCCACGTTGCCCCCCCCGAAAGCGATTTTCAGAACCACAACCATAGAAAGAGGTACTAACCATGTCGAATGTTTCTGCGAACATTACTGTGACGGGGCGCCATATTGAAGTGACCGATGCCATCCGCGAATTCGCCGTGAAGAAGATCGAGGCGATTCACATTGATTACCCGAAGATTGTCGAGGCGCGTGTGGTCGTCGATGTGCAGAAGGAGCGCCAAGTGGCTGAAATCGTACTGTTTTGTGCCGACCACATCACCATCCAGGCCTCGACCACGGCGCCGGATCTCTACGCTGCCATCGACGAGACCGTCACGAAGATCATGCGCCGCATGCGCAAGCACAAGACCCGCCTGATGAAGCATTATCGCCCCCATCGCTCCACCAGCATCCGCAAGCTGGACGAGTCCGTCTACGCTGAGGATGTGCTGGACTACGATGTGGACACCGAGTCGCCCGAGGATCCGAAACCCATCCGCATCACTCGCGAGGGCTACGACCTGCGCACCATGTACAAGGAGGATGCCATCATGGAGCTGGAGATTTCGGGCAAGCCTTTCGTGCTGTACCGCAATGCGCGCCGCAACGTGCTGCAGATTGTCTACCGCACCTCCCCCGGCGAGTACTCCATCATCGAGCTGGGCAACGAGCTGAAAGCCTGAGCCCGCTCGACGATACCTCTGTCAGCAGCGCCGCATCTCCCGCCGGGGGGGTGCGGCGTTCTGCCCGCTCAGGCGTGCAGGGAGCGGAAGAGCGGCTCCAGCCAAGGCGTCAGATCCACCCCGAAGCAGCATTTGAGCACCAGGTAGACGACGCAGAGCATGAAGAGGGTGGAGAGGATGCGGCGCAGGATTTTCATGAACACCCACAGGGCGGCTAGGCCGGCCGCCGTGCCGGAGGTCAGCCAGCCGTCCCATCCGAAGTCGGCGAGCCAAGCGGGGGATCCGGCGTCGACGGTGTTTTGGGCGAGGGACAACAGGAAATCAGCGAGAACGTTCATCATCACGCGGCGCACCCTAGCACAGGCGGCGCTTTTTGGCAAGCCCATACGATTGCGAGCGCTTTTTCCTCTTGCTCTCATGGAGCGTTATTTTTAAAATACGCTTCATCGTATGGACAATGCGTGTTCAGAGAATAACCTTATTTCCGGGGACCTCCTCTTTTACACCTCGCCGGATGGCAAGGTAAAGATGGAGATTCGGGTGGACGGTGAGACGATTTGGATGTCTCAACAGATGATGGCGGAGCTGTTTCAGACGACGAGACAGAATGTAAGTCTTCACGTGTCCAATATTCTGCAATGTGGCGAATTACAAGAGGTTGGAACTGTCAAGGAAAACTTGATCGTTCGATTAGAGGGGAGTCGCCAAGTGCAGCGAAAAGTTAAATTTTACAATCTGGATTGGATTATATCTGTCGGCTACCGCGTGAATAGCATACGCGGCACACAGTTCCGCATCTGGGCTACACAACAGCTCAGCGAATTCATGCGAAAGGGGTTCGTATTGGACAGAGATCGGCTGAAGAATCCGCCGATTAAGGGGGCAACTGCTCTGCCCGATTATTTCGATGACCTGTTGGAGCAGGTACGCGATATTCGCGCCAGCGAGCGGCGCATGTACCTGCGGATTCGCGATATATTCGCACTTTCGGCTGATTACGCACCGAATCATCAAGAGACAAACCTTTTCTTCAGCACCATACAGAACAAATTACACTATGCCATTCACGGGCATACTGCTGCTGAGCTGATTATGTTGAGAGCCGATGCTGCTCATCCGAATATGGGTCTGACTTCATGGCAGAGGGAGCGTGTATTGGCTACTGATGTCGTTACCGCTAAAAATTACCTACGCGAGGAGGAAATAGAATCTTTTAACCGCCTTACATCTATGTGTCTGGATTTTGTGGAAGACCAGGCTAAGCAGCGCAAGCAGGTTTTTATGAAAGATTGGGAAAAGGCCATCGATGGGTTATTGACCCTCACGGGCAGACATGTTTTACAGGGTAAGGGGCATTGTTCGATGGCAGATGCCCGTGCGCGCGCTCAGGAACAATATCGGCTTTTCTGTGATCGCCGCCGAGAGGCCGCCGAACATCTTGCTGAACTCGAAAGGCAGAAAACGTTAGAAGCCGAGGTGGCCAAGCTCATATCTGCAAATAAGCGCTGAATGGGTTCGCATGACGCGCTGATTACCCCAAGGACTATTGCATGCCGGCGGTCAACAAGGCGGATATGGGAGCGGTCGAAACCGACAGGTTTCGGTTTCGACCGCTCTTTTTTGTGCTCGGATATGCGAGGGGGGAGCCTCCCGGGGCTTATTCCGCGATGGCGGCGAGAGCCTGCCGGAGGTCAGCGATGATGTCCTCGGCATCCTCGGTGCCCACCGAGAAGCGAATCAGGTCGGGGCGCACGCCGGCCTCGATGAGCTGCTCATCGGTGAGCTGGCGGTGGGTGTGGCTCGCGGGGTGCAGCACGCAGGTGCGCGAGTCGGCCACATGGGTGACGATGGCGGCGAGCTTGAGGCTGTCGATGAACTTGATGGCGCGCTCGCGCCCGCCGCGGATGCCGAAGGTGACGACACCGCAGCTGCGCCCGCCGTCGAACTGGCGCTGCGCCAGCGCGTGGTAGGGGTTGTCGGGCAGCCCGGCGTAGTTGATCCACGCGACATCGGGCTGCGCGTGCAGGAACTCGGCCACCTTTTGCGCATTTTCGCAGTGGCGCGGCACGCGCAGGTGCAGCGTCTCCAGCCCGAGGTTGAGCAGGAAGCAATTCATGGGCGAGGGGATGGAGCCCAGATCGCGCATGAGCTGCACCGTGGCCTTGGTGATGTAGGCGCCCTCGCCGAAGGCCTTGGTGTAGATGAGCCCGTGGTAGCTCTCGTCCGGCTGCGTGAGCCCGGGGAACTTGTCGGCGTGAGCCTCCCAGTCAAAGCGGCCGCTGTCGACCACGGCACCGCCCACCTGGCAGGCGTGCCCGTCCATGTACTTGGTGGTGGAGTGGGTCACGATGTCGGCGCCGTGCTCGAAGGGGCGGCAGTTGATGGGGGTGGCAAAGGTGTTGTCCACAATCAGCGGCACGCCCTGTGCGTGGGCAATGTCGGCCATCTTGCGGATGTCCAGAACCGCCAGCGAGGGGTTGGAAATAGTCTCGCCGAAGAGGCACTTGGTGTTGGGGCGGAAGGCCTTGGCGATTTCCTCGGCCGGGGCATCGGCATCGACAAAGCTCACCTCGATGCCCAGCTTTTTGAGCGTGACGGCAAAGAGGTTGTAGGTGCCGCCGTAGATGGCGGAGGCGGAGACCACGTGGTCGCCCGCTTCGCAGATGTTGAAGATGGCGTAGAAGCTCGCCGCCTGACCGCTGGAGGTCAGGATGGCTGCCACACCGCCCTCCAGCTCGGCGATTTTCTTGGCCACGCACTCGTTGGTAGGGTTTTGCAGGCGGGTGTAGAAGAATCCGGCATCCTTGAGGTCGAAGAGCCGCGCCATTTGGTCACTCGTCTCGTAGCGGAAGGTGGTGGATTGGTAGATGGGCAGAACGCGGGGCTCCCCCTTGCCGGGTTGCCAGCCGCCTTGGACACAAATGGTGGAGGTTTTCATGATGAGGCTACTCTAACACGCCCGCGCGCGCGCGGCAAGCGCATCCTGCGTCACCCCCGCCGTGCTCAGACCTCGGCGTTGAGGGCGTAGAGCCAGATCTTTGAACAGGCGGCGTGAGCTCTTGTCTTTTACAGAAGCATAACAGAAGAAACGGACGTTTCTTTGTTCTGTTTTTCTCAAAAGTTAATAAAAAAGTCAACATTTGTCCTGATTTCTTGCGTTTTTTGTTGGCTTTCTTTCTTTACTTTTTCCTCTTTCCTTATACAATGAACGCAACAAGCAGGTGAAGGCATGATCGAAGAAGAGCTTCAGGATTTCATCGAAAAGGTACAGCGCCGAGGGTGCGAATGGCAAACGACGGAGGTTAAGGCTGCTCACAAGGGATGTCCGGAAAAGTTGTACGATACCATATCCGCGTTTTCTAATCAGGATGATGGGGGCGTCCTGCTGTTCGGGTTGGATGAGCGGAACCAATTTGAAAAGGTAGGGGTATATGATGCTCAGGCTTTGCAAAAGAAGGTCATGGAGTATTGCGAACAGATGACACCTGTGGTGCGCCCCGTTTTTACCGTGTGCGATGAGGGGGATAAGGTATTTGTTTCTGCTGAAATCCCACCTTTGGATTTGGCGGAGAGACCTTGTTTCCGTACTGCTCAGGGGCGATTGCGGGGAGCTTATGTTCGCGTGGGGGAGGCTGATAAACCCATGACGGAATACGAGGTATACAGCTATGAAGCGTTCCGGAAGCGCTATCGCGACGATATTCGACCGGCAAAAGGGGCGACGCTGGAGTTGCTTAATCAGGATTTGCTGGAGAAATACCAGGCACAAATGCGCCGCGAACGACCCAACTTGGCGCGGATGACAACTTCCCAGCAGTATGAGCTGAATGGTGTAACCCAGGGAGGGGAGGTGACGATGGCAGCATTACTGCTTTTCGGTTTATTCCCGCAGGCTGAATTGCAAGACTAAATGCGACAAAGCGAAAACAACTTCATTTTAGGC
>JBJEVK010000033.1:0-24051 GCA_051884295.1 Akkermansia sp. | reverse complement strand
TGCCTAAAATGAAGTTGTTTTCGCTTTGTCGCATTTAGTCTTGCAATTCAGCCACGATTTGTAGCTGAACCATTATAGACAAAAGAAGTGACTGGGCTAAATTTACTTACAACTTCAATTGGTAACACTTATCTGGGTACTGATCAAGAATAATGCGAATTTCAACACACCCCAATTTTGTAGAATAGATTATGCAGCACCGAGAAAAAGTCGGCGTTGAACCGGCTGATGAGGAACGGTTTACTCGCCCCGGCGTCTGGTAGGAAGCCCGAAGAAGTTGTTACCTCCTATTTGGTAGCCAGTAGCTTTCCAGCTGATGTGTGTGAGGGTGGGGTAAACCTCGCCATTCCACTTGTATCCGCTATCGAGTACGTCTACCTCAATCATCGTGCCTTTGTAGATGCGTATCAGTTGGTCGCCGGGTTCCAGTTTGATGTCTTTATTCTCGGGCGTGATGCTTACCGGGGCTTGGCCAGCCTTTTTCAGATTGTAGGTGGTCAGCTTGATTTCGACCACCTCGGCAGCTTCCGGTTTAGTAGGCTCAACGATGGATTCCTGTGCCGGGGCTTCGGTGGTCGGCTCCACGTCCGTCACGGGCCCGTTTAATTTTTCTGCAAGTTCGGCTTCGCGGGCTTCTTCGACTTCCTGCCACAGGGCGGCTTCGATTTCAGCATCGCTGGGAGCTTCCGTCTGAGACTGCTGCTCTTCGTCTTCCATCAGCCACGGGGGAATGACCTCTACGCGTTGAATCGCATCGCTGGTTGACCTGCGGCGCCGTTTGCGCTCCGGGGCGCTCAGCGTGACCTTGAACAGCTTTTCCACCATTTCCCGGTGTTTGGCATGGGGTAGTGTATATTCGCCGGATATGACCAGCTCTGTGAGCGGCTTGGCAATCTTACGGTCTTTGGTGAATGCCCCGCGCATGCGCTGGCACAGGTAGGTGACTTTCTTGTTTCGCTTTTCCACGAGGGCTCGGTAGGTGGTTCCGCTGGCGCTCTTCACGCGGACTTCGAGGTCTTCGCTTACCGACTTTGTGTTGCATGTCTTCTTATTCATAAAACAGGGGGTAAAAAGCTCCTTTGTATAGTATAAGCTATTTAGTATAAATATGCAAGGTTTTATTACTTTTTCGGGTCTCCATGCTCAATCTTTTTTTGTACCTGTCTGCCTCCTTTTTGCTCTTGTTAGGTTGTACTCGCGGCTTCACTCCACAAAAATAGACGAAGAGCCACTTTTTCTTTTGTGACTGTGATTCAAAATCGGATGACTTTGCCCGTTATGAGAAAATCGTCACAAAAGACTTATTATCAACACTTGCAGGGCGGGCAATGTGATTTGACTGCAAGACTCCGATTTTATGATATGCAAGTTACTGATATTCAGCTAATTGTATGTAATGTGACTGAAACCGCACGAGTCTAAGCGAGTCCTTCCGGCGGCAAAACGGGGGCAAAATGAATAGAAAACCAGCCCGGAAAGTCCGTTTTTCGTTATGAGTCGCGTTGGCGTAAGTCGCTGAAAGCAAGGCACAAAAAAGGAGCGGTCGTTACCATGTTGTCTTGGTTTCGACCGCTCCCACACTAGGGCTGCAGGGGTTCGAACCCTGGACCAAGGGATTATGAGTCCCCTGCTCTAACCGCTGAGCTACAGCCCCGCAGGGATTGTACGGGGGCGGCAGCGGGCAGGCAAGCGAAAAATGACAGCGCGGGAAGCTGCGCTGCGTCATGCGGCAAGCGGGCGGCAGCAGGCGCTCAGAAATCTCTTGCCTTGGCGCGCGCAAGCGCGTACAATTCGGGACGTGATGGATGATGCTCTCCGCCTCCCCGCGCGCCGCGCGTACCTCGCCATGCTCATGGCGCGTGCTTTCGATACGAAAATCTCGGCGCTGTACAAGGCCGGCAAGATTTTCGGCGGGGTGTTTTTGGGGCGGGGTCACGAGGCGATCGCCGCCTGCCAAGCCGTCTTTCTCACCAAGGGTCAGGATGTCTACAACCCCTTTATCCGCGAGCAGGCGGGACGCTGCGCCTGGGGCGACAGCGTGTTGGAGAGCGCGCGCTGCTACTTCGGCAGCCGCGAGGGGCTCATGCGCGGGCGCGACGGCAATGTGCACTGGGGCGATCCGCGCGCGGGCAATCCCGCGCCTATCTCGCACCTCGGGGCCATGGCGGCCGTGGTGGTGGGCATGATGCTGGCCAAGCGCTTGCGCGGCGAGAGCGGCGCAGTGGGCATGGCCTGCGCAGGCGACGGCTGCACCTCGGTCGGCGCGCTGCACGAGGCGGCCAACCTCGCGGCGGTGCTGCGCCTGCCCTTGGTCTTTGTCATCACCAACAACCAATTTGCCTACTCCACGCCCAATGCGCAGGAGTTCGCCGCCCCGCTGACGGAGCGCGGGCGCGGCTACGGTTTTGCCGTCCGTCAGTGCGACGGCACGGATTTTCTCGCCACGCTGCAAACGATGCACGATGCCGTGGCGGCAGCCCGCGCAGGCGAGCCGCAGTGGGTGGTGGCCGACACGCTGCGTCTCTGCGGTCACGGCGAACACGACGATGCCTCCTACATCCCCGCTGAGCTGCGCGCCGCCTACGCCGACCGCGACCCGCTGGAGGTGGCGCAGCGCCAGCTGCTCGCCCGAGGCTGGCTGGACGCCGAGGAGGCGCTGCTCTGGCAGGCCGAATGCCGCGACGAAGTGCAGCGCTGCGTGGCGCAGGCGCAGAAAGAAGCCACCCCCGACCCCGCCGCCGAGGACTGGTGCGCAACCTCGTGGCAACCCCTCCGCTAACCCCCCTGCAAGCACCATGAGCGTAACCTACATCGATGCCATTCACCAAGCCCTGCTGGAGCTGCTGGAGGAGGATCCCGCCGTCTTTCTGATGGGCGAGGACATCGGCGGCAGCTTCGGCGGCGCCTTCAAGGCCACCAAGGGGCTGGAGGAGCGCTTCCCCGGGCGCGTCATCAACACCCCCATCAGCGAGGACGCCATCATGGGCGCGGGCATCGGCGCCGCGCTGGGCGGCATGAAACCCATTTTGGAGATGCAGTTCGCGGACTTCGGCACGCTGGCGCAGAACCAGATGGGCAACAACGCCGCCGCGCACTACTACCGCACCGGCATCCCCGTCAACGTCACCCTGCGCATGCCCTGCGGCGGCACCCCCGGCGGCGGGCCCTTCCACAGCCAGAGCCTGGAAGCGCTCTTCGCCCACTACCCCGGGCTGCATGTGCTCACCCCCGCCACCGTGGCGGATGCCTACAGCATGCTCAAGCAAGCGGTCGCCATCCCCGACCCCGTGGTGTTCATGGAGCACAAGTTCCTCTACCGCTGGCTCAAGGCCGACACTTGGCTCGACCCCGCCCCCCTGCCCATCGGCCGGGCGCGCATCGCCCGCCCGGGACGCCACGCCACGGTGGTGGCGTTCTCCGCCATGCTGCCGGAGACCCTCAAGGCGGCGGAGCTGCTCGCCCCGCAGGGCTATGACATCGAGGTGGTCGACCTGCGCAGCATCAAACCGCTGGACACCGACACCCTGCTGGCCAGCGTGGCGCGCACGGGGCGGCTGCTGGTGGTGAGCGAGGATTTTCCCTACGGCGGGGTGGCGGCCGAAGTCGTGGCGCGCGTCACGGCGCAGGGGCTGCACCTGCTGGATGCGCCGCCGCTGCGTCTCAGCTCGCGCGACTGCCCCATCCCCTACCACCCCGATCTCTGGCGGGCGCACCGCCCCGGCGCCGACGCCATCGCCGCCGCCGCCAAACACCTCATCTCGTACTGACCCACCATGCCGCACGTTCCCATCCTCATGCCCCAACTGGGCGAATCCATCGCCGAAGCGACGGTCATGCACCTGCTCGTCAAGCCGGGCGACACCGTGGAGGCCGACCAAGAAGTCTTTGAAGTCGAGACCAACAAAGCCGTCATGGGCGTCACCACCTCCTGCGGCGGCACCGTCGTCTCCCTCAGCGTCAGCGAAGGCGAAACCGTGCCCGTGGGGCAGGTGATGGGCATCATCGAGGCCAGCGAAGCCGAAATCGAGCGCAGCGGCGCCACCCCCCTCGACCCGGCGGCTGCTGCGGCGGCGGCTCCCTCCCCCTCCCCCGCCCCCGCACCTGCGAGCGACGACGGCGCGCACTTCCGCACCGAAGGCGAGTACCGCGAGGGCAGCGCCCCCGCCGCGCCCGAGACCGGGGGGCGCGGGCTGCCCGTGCCCATGGGGCTGCGCGGCGCGCACTACCTCTCCCCGCGCATCCGCTCCCGCATGGACGAGCTGGGCATGACGGAGGCGGATCTCGCTTTCATCGTCGGAAGCGGCGAGGGCGGACGCGTCACCATCGACGATTTCGAGAAATTCCTCTCCTACACCGAGCTCTGGCCCAGCCGCCCCGCCTCGCCCATGCGCCGCAGCGTGGCCAGCAGCATGCAGCGCACCTGGCGCCGCCCCATTGCCAGCGCAGGTCGCCCCATCCTCATGGGACCCATCATCCTGCACCGCAAGCGCCACCCGCGCCGTCCCGGCTACACCCTCTACTTCCTGCGCGCGCTCGCCGTGGCACTTGCCGAAGCGCCCGAGTGCGCGGGCTACATGGTGGGCGGGCGCATCCTCACCCCGCGCCGCATCGACCTCGGCGTCGCCGTGCAGGTGCAGGACGGCGTGCTGGTGCCCGTCATGCGCAATGTCGACCAGTACAGCCTCGACGAGCTCATCGACGAGTACAACAAGGTCGTGGCGCAGGCGCGCAACCGCCGCCTCGACCCCGCCTACCAGGGCGGCGGCATCGCCACCGTGACGAACTTCGGCGGCTTCGGGCTCACCATGGGCACCCCCATGCCCCTGCCCAGCGAGAGCCTGATTCTCGGCGTGGGAGCCGTGACCAAGGTGCCCGTTTGGAGCGACGAGGTGCAGTGCTTCCTGCCCGTGGAGCAGGCGCAGATTGTCGCCTCCTTTGATCACCGCGTGGTCGACGGCGGCGACATCGGGCGACTCATGCAGCGCATCGCCTACTTCCTGGAGCACCCCGACGAGCTCTAAGCCCCCGCCATGGACGACGCTTTTGATACCCTGGGCGTGATCGCGTGCGCCGGCGAGTTTCCCCGGCTGGTCATCGAGGGCGCGCGTCGCGCGGGCAAGCGCATCGTCTGCCTCGGCTGCAAAGGGGCTGTCAAGCGCGCGGACATCGAGCCGCTCTGCGATGTCTACACCGAGGCGCGCGCGGGCGAGCTGGCCGCCCCCCTGCGCTTTTTGCAGGAGCAGGGCGTGCGCCACCTCATGCTCACGGGTCAGGTCAAGCCCGCCGTCATCTACACCCTGCGGCCGGATGCCGACGCGCGCCGCCTGCTGCGCGGGCTGAGCCGCCGCAACGCCCACACCCTCTTCACCGCCCTCTGCGACTACATGGCGGCGGGCGGCATCACCGTGTTGCCCAGCACCACCTTCATGGAGGACGCCATGCCCGGCGAGGGGCATCTGGCGGGCCCGCCCCCCACGGCGGAGCAGCGGGAAACCGCACGCCTCGGGCTCACGATGGCGCAGCAAATCGCCCAGCTGGACATCGGGCAGAGCATCGTCGTGCAGGGGCGCCGCGTGGTCTGCGTGGAGGCCTACAAGGGCACCAACGAGTGCATCGACGCCGCTGCGCGCGGCGGGCGCTCGGGTATGTGCCTGTGCAAGGTCACCAAGCGCGGGCACGACATGCGCTTCGATGTCCCCTGCATCGGTCCCGCGACCATCGAGCACTGCCGCCGCGCGGGCATCCGCCACATCGCCATCGAGGCCGGGCGCACCATTCTCTTCGGGCGCGAGCGCGTCCTCCGCCTCTGCGAGCAGCACGGCATCACCCTCCACGCCCTGCCCGTGCCCCCGCCCGCGCACCCCATGCCCGACCCCGGGCACCCCGCCGATGACCGCGCCCACGCCGCCCTGCTGGCGCAGGCGGTGGAAGAGCTGGGCATCGGCCACGCAGCGATTGTCTGCGACGGCGTGGCGCTGGCGGTGGAGGATGCGGACGGGCTGCCCAAGTGCATCCGTCGCGCGGGGCGCTACATGCGCCGCCTGCGGTTCGCGCGGCTGGCGAGCTTCCTGCTGCGGCTTCTGCTGGGCGGCGGGAGCGAACCCCTGCGCCCCATGGTGCTGGTGAGCAGCCCCCAGCGCCCCCTGAGCCCCGCCGATCGCCGCGCCGCCCGCCGCGCGGGCATCCGCTGCCCCTGAGGGGGCGTGCGCTCCGTTCTGCGACGCGGCTGCACCCGAAGCGGCACAGGTCGCGCGCGGGCTGGGCGACGCTGCTGCGCTCGGACGATGCGCAGACCCGTCGGCAGCATACGGGCGCACTTCCCGCTTGCGGGGACGCGCGGAATCGGGTACAATACGCAGCGTGAGTTATCAGGTCTTTGCCAGAAAGTACCGCCCGCGCACCTTTGCCGATGTGCTCGGGCAGGAGCACGTCGTGCGGACACTCTGCAACGCTATCGAGCAGAAGCGCCTGGCGCATGCCTACCTCTTCGTAGGGCCGCGCGGCACGGGCAAGACCTCCACCGCCCGCATTTTTGCCAAGGCGCTCAACTGCACGGGCGGCCCGCGGGTCGATTTTGACCCCGATGAGGATATTTGCCGCGAGATTGCGGAGGGGCGCAGCCTCGATGTGCTGGAGATTGACGGCGCCTCCAACCGCGGCATCGACAATATCCGCGATCTGCGCGACAACGTGCAATTTGCGCCCGCGCGCGGGCAATACCGCATCATCTACATCGACGAGGTGCACATGCTGACCAAGGAGTCCTTCAACGCGCTGCTCAAGACGCTGGAGGAGCCGCCCGCGCATGTCATGTTTATCTTTGCGACGACGGAGCCGCACAAGATTCTGCCCACGATTCTCTCGCGCTGCCAGCGCTTCGACCTGCGCCCCATCCCCGCCGATACCATCGCCAAGCACCTGGTGCACATCGCGCAGCTGGAGGGGGTGAGCCTGAGCGAGGCGGCGGCTTTTGCCATCGCCCGCGTGGCGGACGGCGGCATGCGCGATGCGCAGTCCATGCTCGACCAGCTGGTGTCTTTCTGCGGCAACAGGATTGAGGAGACGCAGGTGAATGATATTTTCGGGGTGACGAGCCGTGAGACGGTGGCGCGCGCGCTGGATGCGCTGCTGGGGCGGCGCCTGCCCGATCTGCTGCACCTGATTCACGAGCTCGCGGAGGCGGGGCGCGATATGGGGCAGATGCTCGCGGAGCTGATGAGCGCGCTGCGCGAACTGCTCGTTGCCAAGGTGGCGCCGGACGAGGCGGCGCTCTCGCTGCCGCCGGAGTGGCGCGAGCGTCTGACGGCGCAGCTGACGCGCTGCCCCGCTGACAAGCTGATGCGCCTGATGGAGATTTTGGCCACGGCCGAGGAGCGACTGCACCGCAGCACCAACAAGCGCCTGCACTTGGAGATGGGGCTGATTCAGGCCGTGCACGCGCTTTCCGAGGCGAATATCAGCGATATCATCCGCGCCCTCAACGGCGCACCCCTGCCCCCGGAAACACGGCCCGCGCCCGCCGCTGCCGAGCCGCCGCTGCCGCCCGCCCCCGCCGCCGCCTCGCCTGCTCCGGCGCCCCCCGCACCCGCGCCCGCTCCGGCGAGCGCACCCGCGAGCGCACCGCTGCCTGCTCCGGCGGCAGCCCCGCGCTCCGCCGACCTGCAGGTGCTGGATGACGCGCCGCCCTCCTTTGCCGCGCCGCCCGCCCCCACCGCTGCCGCAGCACCCACCGCACCCACCGCAGCCGCCGCGCCTGCCGAGTGTCCCGCCGCGCCGGGAGCGCAGGCGTTCACCCCCGCCCTGTGGGAGCGGCTGCTGGAGCGGCTGCATGAGCTGGCACCGCTCAAGGCGGACATGCTGGGTCACACCCTGTTTGTGTCGGAGGATGATGGTCGGCTGACCATCGCCATTCACCCGCAGGACACAGACACGCGCGATGCGCTGCTGGGCGAGAGCCTGCAAGAGCTGCTGCCGAGCTTGGCGCAGGAGCTCTGCGGCCACCCCGTCTCCCTGCGTCTGGTGACGGAGGACACCCTGCCCCCCCCCGTGGCGGCGGAACCGCCGTCGCCCCTGCCCCTGCCGCAGGCGGCGCCCCGCGCAGCCGCCCCCAAGACAGCCCCCAAGACAGGCCCCAAACCTGCTGCCGAGAAAGGCGACAAGGCCGAGGCTCCGGCCTCGCTCCGCCCCACCGAGGAGGAGTTTTACCACGATCCCCTGGTGGAGCTGGCGCTCCGGGAGTTCCACGCCACCCTGCTGCGGCAGGCCGACAGCTGATGTTTTTCCCATTCCCCCCCTGATAACACATCCATGAACCTCCAGAAACTCATGAAACAGGCGCAGGCCATGCAAGCCAACATGGCGCAGGCGCAGGCCCGACTGGCCGAGAAACAGTTCACGGCGCAGGGTGCCGGCGGCAAGGTCACCGTGACGGCCGACGGCACGGGCATGGTCACGGCGCTGCACATCGACCCCGCTGTTGTTGACCCCGATGATGTCGATTTCCTGCAATCCCTGCTGCTCAGGACGGTGCAGGAGGCCATTGAGGGTTCCAAAAAGATGGCCGAAGCCGAGATGCGCAAGGTCACGGGCGGGCTGGGCTTCCCCATGTAATGCGTTTGCTGCCATGCACCGCGCTTTTCTTCCCCTGCTGCTTGCGGCGACCTGCGCCTCCGCCGACACGGCACGCGTGGCGCAGCTGCCTGCCAAGATTGTTCCCGAGCAGGCGACCACGCTGATGCTGGAGGCCGGGCGCCTCTCCGATTGGATACCCCCCGAGGCCACCCGGCATGTGGAGCAGGGCACGGTGCTGGCCGTGCTCAACAAGGAGCGAACCGAGCAGGAGCGCGAGGAGATGGAGCTGCAGCTCACCAAGGAGGAGCTCAACACACGCGATGAAATCCGCAAGTTGCAGGCGCAGCGCCGCCAAATTGAGTTTTACCTGAAACTCGATGCGCGCGAGCGCGCCTACGCCGACAGCAAGGCACCGGGCGATGAACCCGTGAGCCACGAGACGCTGCGCGATGTGGACGAGCGGCTTGCGCTGCTGCGCCGCATGCAGGAAAGCGCCGCGCGCATCAAGCGCAACGAGTTCAACCGCAACCACGACAAGCTCACGCTGCGCATGCCCTTCGGCGGGCGGGTGCAGTACAGCGTCAAGCTGCCGGCGGATGGCTGCGCCTTCGACTATGTACCCTCGCCCGGGCGCACCTTCGCCACCGTGTGCGATGATTCGGCTTTCTACATCACCGTGAACCTGAGCCGTGCCGATCTCACGCGGCTCGCGCCCGAAAAGCTGCATGTCGCCGTCTCGCTGCCCGAGGGCAAGCAACTCACGGCGCGCTATGACCACCGCCGCGTGGAGCAAGGCACCCACGGCGATATGCTCGTGTACTTCTTCCTCCTGCCGCCCGAGGAGCACGAAACGGCTTTTTCCCTGCTGGGCAGCAGCCCGACGGCTCAGCTGTTCTACGACACGGGGGAGGACACCCTCACGGTGAACAAGACCGAATTGGCTGCCCGCCCTGAAGCCGAAGCCTGCCGCGATTGGGAGGAGCTCATCGCCCGCCTGTACCCGGAGCATCACATCGTCGTCATCGGCGAGCGCGACATTATCCTGCGCCCGGTCGCCCCGGTCGATCCCTCATGAACCCGCTCATCTGTCAGGATCTCTGCTACGCCTACATCCGGCAGCAACCCGTCATCGCGCATTTTTCGCACGAGTTCCGCCCGGGCATCACCCTGCTCAAGGGCTACTCGGGCTCGGGCAAGACGACGCTGCTCAAGCTGCTGGCGGGCTATCTGCGCGCCGACAGCGGGCGCATCATCACCCCCGGCGGCACGCCCGTGCGCTCGCGCCGCTACCTGCGCCGCGAGGTGTCCTACATGTTCCAGGGCATCAACCTGCTGCCGCTGCTGAGTGTGGAGCGCAACCTGCACATGGCCGCCGAGATGGCGATGCTGCCCGGCCGACGCTGGAAGCCGCGCTGCGAACAGCTGCTGCGCGAGCTGGGGCTGACCGAGCTGCGCTACCGCCGCGCCGACAAGCTCTCCGGCGGTCAGGCTCAGCGCGCCGCCCTCGCGCGCACCCTGATGAAGGATACCTCCACCGTTCTGCTCGACGAGCCGACCTCGGGCTTGGACGACGGCAACACCGCCATCATCAAACGACTCGTTCACAGCGATGCCTCGCAGCGCATCTGCATCATCAGCACTCACGACAGCCGTCTCTTCGACATTGCCGATGAAATCCTTGATTTTGACCTTCCTGTATCTTGCTAAGGATACGCTGCACCGCTGGCTCACGCGACTCTCCAGCCCGCTGGCGCGCGTGCTGGTGGTTTTTTTTCTGTCGCTCTGCGCGCTGTGCTTTTTGGGCAGCTATGTCATCTCCACCAAGGTGGTGCGCGACCGCATCGTCACCCGCGGCGGCGATTTGGTGTACGCCACGATCTTTGCTCAGGAGGATGAGGCTCCGGCTCTGCCCTCCCGCGCCGCGCTCGAAGAGTTGTTCGCCGCAGACTCCTACTGCCTGAAACATGTCGGCTCCGCCGCCCCCGCGACCGACGAGCGCAAGCACATCGCCATCTACACCTACGACTTCTGCCGCATGCCGCAGATGGTGCCGCTCATGGCGCCCGACGCCGCACCCACCCTCCTCTACCCCGCCGGAAGAGCCGACATTGCCCCCGGCCCCTTCGACATCACCTTCACCCACGGCGGGGAGAAGCTCAGCCGTACCATCATGGCGCGACCGCTGCCCGAGGGACACCTGCTCGGGCGCATGCTGCCGCAGGGCGGTATCATCATCCAGCCTGAGCTCGCGCAGGATTTGTTCGGCACCGCTGCCCGCCACAGCATGTCGATACTGCTGCTGCGCCTGCACCGACTCGACAAAACCGAGGATCTGCGCCGCGTCGAACGCTACCTGAACGACCTCTGCCGGCTGGAGCACACCAACGCCGCCGTCACCTCGGCGGCGGAACTGCTCGCCGAAATGGACACCCTGCTGGGCAACCAAAACCAGTGCCGCGCCACCTTCTGCCTGGGCATCATCAGCATCGTGGGCATTCTGCTCACCGCACTGGCCGGCATGGAATACCGCCAGAACGAGTACATCTACACCCTCATGAAGAGCTTCGGCATCCACCCGATGTGGCTGGTGAACGGCTTTGTCATGGAGAATCTGCTGCTGGTGGGCGCCGCCTTTGCCGCCGCCATCGCGGTCTTTATGCAGACGCAGCACATCATCATCCGCCAATTTTTCCCGCACGACAACTACCTGCTGAGCCTCGGCGAAATTGCGCCCGAAATCCGCCTCATCGCTTTGGCACTCGCCCTCTGTGTCCTGCTCTCCTCGCTGCCCATCCTCATGGCCGCCAACCGCGAAATCGGGCGCGTGCTCAAATAAGAAGTTCCGTCAGCATGACAAAAGCCGACCTACTTTGAGCTTGCAACAGCAGGCGAATATGGTAGAACAAGGGACGTTGCCACCCGCCGATCGGGGCACACACAACCATCTAACCACATTACATACCATGGATATCCAAGTTGCCGTCCTGTGCGACTACGCCGCTGACTACCAGGGCAAGCTCTGCGTTCAGGGTGCTTTCGACACCCTCTTCACCCGCCAATTCCCCGTCATCCACCCCGCCTGCGCGCTGGCGCTGCGCCTCTGCCTCACCCCCGAGGACAGCGGTGACCACAAGCTGGGCATCTCCATCGTAGACGAGGACGGCGTTGCCCTCGACAAGGAGCGCATGCCCATCGTCGGCGACCTGCATGTGGCTCTGCCCGAGGGTGCCACCTTCCTCACCCGCAACCTCATCATGAACTTCCAGGGTCTGCGCTTTGAGAAGAGCGGCAACTACAGCGTGGATCTCACGCTGGACGGCGAGCTCGTTGCCCGCACGCCCCTGCGTCTGGTTCAGGTGCAGCAGCCCGAGGCTCAGCCCGAGGCCTGATACCGGCGCTTCCGCACACCTTTCGCCCGCCCCGCCGCACCACGCGCGGGGCGGGCTCGGTATTTCCCGAGAACCACGCCGCGCTTTTCCTTTACAATCTGCCCGTTTTGTGCTAAACTCACCCGCGCATGAACATGGACACTCTTCAGAAAGCGGCCAATGTAGCCCGTGGGTTAGCCATTGATGCCATTTTCGACAAGGCATCGGGGCACATGGGTCTGCCGCTGGGCTGTGCGGAAATCGGCGCCGCGCTTTACGGCGACCTCCTCAACATCAACCCCGCTGAACCCCGCTGGCTCAATCGCGATCGCTTTATTCTCTCGGGCGGGCACGGCTCCATGTTCCTCTACGCCTGGCTGCACCTGTCCGGCTTTGATGTCTCGATGGATGACCTGCGCGCGTTCCGCACCAAGGGCTCTGCCACGCCGGGACACCCCGAGTTCAAGTGCTGCCCCGGCGTGGAATGCACCACGGGGCCGCTGGGTCAGGGCATCGCCAATGCCGTGGGCTTTGCCATCTCGGCCAAGCATGCGGCGGCGCGCTTCAACACCCCCGAGCACAGCATCTTCACGCAGAACATCTACTGCCTGGCGGGCGACGGTTGCATCGAAGAAGGCATCTCCCGCGAGGCGGCCGCCATCGCCGGCACCCTGAAGCTCGACAATCTCATCCTCATCTACGATGCCAACGGCATCACCCTGGACGCCCCCATCGAGGTCTCCCAAATTGATGACATAGCCGCCTGCTTCACCGCGCAGGGCTGGGACGCCTTCACCATCGACGGCAACGACCTCGCGGAGGTGCACCGCACGCTGCGCTGCGCCCGGCTGGAGAAGAACGGCCGCCCGAAACTCATCATCGCCAAGACCGTCATCGCCAAGGGTGTGCCCGGCATCGAGGGCACTACTAAGGGACACGGCGAGGGCGGCGCCAAACTTTGGAAGGAGGCGCATGCCGCCTGGGGGCTGCCCGAGCAGCAGTACTACGTCTCCGACGAGGTGCGCCGCTACATGGACGCCCTGAAGGCCGAGCGCGCCGCCGCCTATGCCGCCTGGCTGGCGGACTACGAGGCCTGGCGCGCCGCCGAGCCCGCCAAGGCGGCGGAGCTGGACGCCTGCTGCGAGCTCTCCGTTCATTCGCAGGAAGCCCCCGTGAGCAACGCGGAGATTCCCCTCTTCCCGACCGGCGCCAAGCTGGCCACGCGCGCCTCGGCCGCCGAAGCGGAAAATGCGCTGGCGGCGCACTGCCCGGGGCTGCTCTCCTTCAGCGCCGATCTTTTCTCCTCCAACAAGAACTATCTCAAGGGGATGGGTGACTTCTCCGCCGCCGACTACAGCGGGCGTAATTTCTGGTGCGGCATCCGCGAGCACGCGATGGCGGCCATCGCCAACGGCGTGGCCTACGACGGCATCTTCCGCGTCTCCTGCGGCACCTTCTGCGTCTTTGTGGACTACATGCGCGCGGCCATCCGCGTGGCGGCGCTTTCGCACCTGCCCGTCACCTATGTGCTGACGCACGATTCCGTCGCCGTGGGCGAGGACGGTCCCACCCACCAGCCTGTTGAAACGGTGAGCGGGCTGCGCGTCATCCCCAACCTCGATGTCATCCGCCCGGCGGATGAGGAGGAAGCCGCGGGCGCGTGGATCTGCGCCATGCGCCGCCGCGAGGGACCCACCGCCCTCATCCTCACCCGCCAAAATGTGCCGAGCCTCAGCAGCAGCGTGCCGGGGCTCAGCGCCGAAGCCCGCCGCTGCGGCACGCGCCGCGGTGCCTACATCGCCCGCAAGGAGAGCGGCGACCTCCCGCGGCTCATCATCATCGCCAGCGGCAGCGAGGTCTACCTCGCCTGCGAGGCGGCCAAGCAGCTGGGCGACGATGTGCGCGTGGTCTCCATGCCCTCCATGTTCCGCTTTAACCTGCAGGACGCCGCCTACCAAGAGGAGATTCTCCCCGCCGCCTGCACCAAGCGCCTCTCCGTGGAGGCCGGCAGCACGGCTCTGTGGTACCGCTATGTGGGCACGCAGGGCAAGATGATCGGCATCGACGGCTTCGGCTTCTCCGCCCCCGGCGACCAAGTGCTCCGCGAACTGGGCATGAATGTCGACAACATCGTCGCCACCGCGCAGACACTCTGAGCTTTCCCCATCCGCAACACAGGCATGGCGCTTGACAAAGCGACCATGCCTGTTTTTGTGCTTGCCGCCCCCCACCCGCTCTGCTAGATTCAGAATCGTCCATGCAGAATCTCTCGCCATACCTCAACCCCCTGTGGCCCCGGGCAGTTTGGGATGTCTCGGGAGCTTTTGTCTACGACCGCGAGTTGGTGTCGTTCTTCGATTTCTGCAAGCAGCTGCTGGGCGTTGAGCCCTTCCACATCGTGCATGGGGCTCCGCTCTGCGCCTGGAACAGCGGGCGCGTGCTCCGGCATATGGAACGCAGCACCGAAGAGATGCGCACGGCCGGGCTGGCCTATGAGGAGCGCGGCATCGCCCTCTACCTCACCTTCACCAACCTGATCCTCACCGAGGAACATCTGCGCAATGCGCTGGGCAACGCCCTCTGCACCTTTGCCTCGCAGCACAACCCCACGAAACGCAACGCCGTCATCGTCGCCAGCGATTTGCTGCGCGAGCACCTGCGCAGGAATTACCCCGAGCTGAGGCTCATCTCCTCCATCCTCCGCATCACCAACGGCGGCGGCAAGGGGAACATCGACGCCTACCGCCGCCTGGCCGAGCAGTACGACGAGGTGATGGTGCACCCGGATGACGTGCTCAACGACAGCCTGCTGGAGCAGCTGGAGGACAAGGAGCGCTATATCCTGCTCATCAACGAGTACTGCATCCGCAACTGCCCGCTGCGCCCGCTGCACTACAAGACGCTCTCGCAGCTCTCGCTCGACATGCACAACACCGACACGAGCGCCTTCGACGCCAAGCAGGCGACCAACGGCTGCCGCAACCTCTACAGCCTGCTGACGGACGAGAAGCACGGCGTGCTGGCGCTCAGCATCCCCGAAATCGCCCACCTGTACGACATGGGCTTCCGCCACTTCAAGCTGCAGGGGCGCGGACACGCCAACGCGGCGGGCATCCTCTTCGACCTGCTGCGCCTGGTGCTGCGCAACGATGAGGAGGGCGAAAATGCCATGCACCGCCTCGGCCAACGTTTCTGGGAATCCCTACTCGACCCCAACACATGAACGCAACCCCCATCGACAAGCTGCGCTACCTCACCGAGGGCGATATGCCCGATGCTCTTTGGACGGTCGAGGGGAGCTTCCGCTACGACCGCAGTCTGCAGCTCGTGCAGAATTTCCTGGCCGAGCGCGTGGCGCTGCGGCGCTTTGAATCCGTCGCCGGGGCCATGCCCTGCCTGTGGTCGCTGGACTATGTGGCGCAGCGCCGCCCCGTGCCGATGGACAACTATGTGCAGGCGCTGGAGCACTACGCCCGTAAGGGCGTGGGCGTGGTGCTCATCTTCGACAACCCCTTCCTCTCGCCCGAGGAACTCGACGACTCCTACGGCGCAGTGCTGACGCAGGAGCTCTACCGCCGCGACCGCGTGCGCCGCAACCGCCTCTGCGTCGCCTCGGACGCGCTGGCCGACCGCCTGCGCGAGCTCTGCCCCAAACTGCCGATGGACTGCCACCCCAACCGCCTCATCGCCGAACGCTCGCGCCGCACCCCCGCCCTCTATCGCACCCTGGCCGAGCGCTACGACCGCGTGGTGCTGCACCCTGCCGACGGCAGCAGGGAGACCCTGCTGCGCGAGCTGCCGCAACCCGAGCGCTTCGCCCTCGTGGTCAACGACCCCCTGCTGCGCACCAACCCCGTGCGTCGCGAGCTGCTCACGCTGCTCTCCGACATGCGCCGCCGCCCCTACGATGCCGACCTCCTGCGCCGCAGAGCCGACCTGCTCTCCCGCAGCGGCGATCGAATGGTCGACCCGAACAAGCTACAGCAGCAGGCCGCCTGCATCCTCACCCGCCGCGAAATGCACCGCGCCTACGAGCTGGGCTTCCGCCGCTTCTGCATCCAAAGCGCCCTCTTCGGCAACGAGATGACCCTGCTCTGGGATCTGTTCCGCTGCCTGTTCAGCTACGCCCCCGAGCACAGCCACCAAATGGCGCTCATCGCCAGCTCCGTCATGGCCGAATTCGGTCGCGATGCCTTTGTGCTGCCCAGCGGGCTGCGGCAGTTCTCCTTCTCCCGCGACGAATAAACTGCCCCGCCCCCCCCCGGCGCCGGAAGAAAAACAACAACTTCGCATAATTTTTTGAACGCGGGAGCCACTCCGCGCGACCCAACCTCATGAATAATAACCTGACCACGAAATTGACGGAGGGGCTGCTGGCAGCCCAAAAGGCGGCGCAGACCGGCGGACGCGCGCAGATTCTCCCGGCCGATCTGCTGCTGGCGCTGGTGCAAAGCGAGGGCGGCGTGCTGGCGGCGGTGCTGAGCAAGGCGGGGGTCGACCCGCAGCGTCTCTGCCGCGAGCTGCGGCAGCAGCTGGAGCGCGAACCGCGGCAGATGGGCGGCGTGGTGCAGAGCGCGGGCATCAGCCCCGCCCTGGATCGCGACCTGAATGCCGCCGAGGAGCAGCGCGCCGCGATGAAGGACGATTTTCTGAGCGTGGAGCATGTGGTGCTGGGCATCTTCAAGGCGGATGCCGAGCTGCGCCGCGTGCTCGAGGGCTGCGGACTGACCGAGGCCAAGTACCTGCAAGCGCTCAAGGAGGTGCGCGGCAACCAGCGCATCACCGACCAAGACCCCGAGGGCAAGTACCAGACGTTGGAGAAGTACGGCACGGATCTGACCGCTCGCGCCCGACAGGGCAAGATTGACCCCGTCATCGGCCGCGATGCGGAGATCCGCCGCGTGCTGCAAATCCTCTCGCGCCGCACCAAGAACAACCCCGTGCTCATCGGCGAGCCCGGCGTGGGCAAGACCGCCATTGCCGAGGGGCTGGCGCGCCGCATTGTCAACGGCGATGTGCCGGAGAGCATGCAGGGCAAGCGCCTCATCGCGCTCAACATCGGCAGCATGCTGGCGGGCGCCAAGTACCGCGGCGAGTTCGAGGAGCGGCTCAAGGCCTTCATCAAGGAGGTGACGGCGGCCGAGGGCAAGATCATCCTGTTTATCGACGAGCTGCACACGCTGGTGGGTGCCGGGGCGGGCGGCGACAGCTCCATGGACGCCGCCAACCTGCTCAAGCCGGCGCTGGCGCGCGGCGAGCTGCGCACCATCGGCGCCACCACGCTGGATGAGTACCGCAAGTACATCGAGAAGGACGCCGCGCTGGAGCGCCGTTTCCAGCCCGTCTACGTGGCGGAGCCGAGCGTGGAGGACACCATCGCCATCCTGCGCGGGCTCAAGGAGCGCTACGAGGTGCACCACGGCGTGCACATCACGGACGGCGCCCTCGTGGCCGCCGCCACGCTGAGCAACCGCTACATCACCGACCGTTTCCTGCCCGACAAGGCCGTGGATTTGGTGGACGAGGCCGCCGCACGGCTCAAGATTGAGCTCGACAGCATGCCCACCGACATCGACGAGCTCAACCGCAACGCCATGCAGCTGGAGATGGAGCGCCAGGCGCTCGCCAAGGAGAAGGACGAAGATTCCAAGCAGCGGCTGGAGAAAATCAGCCGCGAGCTCGCCGACACGCGCGAGAAGGTCAAGGCCATGATCGCGCAGTGGAAGAGCGAGAAGGAGGTGGTCACCCAAGCCCGCGAGGCGCAGAAGCGCATCGACACCCTGCGCACGGAGGCCGAGCAGGCGCAGCGCCGCGGCGATTTGGGGCGCGCCTCGGCCATTCTCTACGGCGAGATTCCCGCCGCCGAGCGCGCGGCCAAGGAGGCGCGCGCCGCGCTGGCCAAGCTGCAGAGCAGCGGCGAGGGGCTGCTGAAGGAGGAGGTGACGGAGGCGGACATCGCCAAGGTGGTCTCCACTTGGACGGGGATTCCCGCCGCGCGCATGGCCGAGGGCGAGCGCGAAAAGCTCCTGCACATGGAGGAGCGGCTCGGCAGGCGCCTCATCGGCCAGCAGGACGCGGTGAAAGCCGTGGCCGATGCCGTGCGCCGCTCGCGCGCGGGCTTGCAGGACGAGCACCGACCGCTGGGTTCCTTCATCTTCCTGGGGCCCACGGGCGTGGGCAAGACCGAGCTGGCCAAGGCGCTGGCGGAGTTCCTCTTCGATGACGAGGCGGCGATGGTGCGCATCGACATGTCGGAGTACATGGAGAAGCACAGCGTGTCGCGGCTCATCGGTGCGCCTCCGGGCTATGTGGGCTACGATGAGGGCGGGCAGCTGACGGAGGCGGTGCGCCGCCGCCCCTACAGCGTGGTACTGTTCGATGAAATCGAGAAGGCGCACCCGGATGTGTTCAACGTGCTGCTGCAGGTGCTGGACGATGGTCGCATCACCGACGGACAGGGGCGCACGGTGGATTTCACCAACACGGTGCTCATCATGACGAGCAACATCGGCAGCCAGTTCATCCTGAACGAGGCCGATGCCGCCGCCCGCAACGAGCGGGCGCTGGACGCCCTGCGCGGGCATTTCCGCCCCGAGTTCCTGAACCGCATCGACGAGATCATCATCTTCGACCGCCTGCAGCGCGAGGATCTCAAGCGCATTGTGCGCATCCAGCTGGAGCGGGTGCAGAAGCGGCTCGCCGCCCGCGGGCTGAAGCTGGAGCTGAGCGATGCCGCCGCCGAGCTGGTGGCGCAGCACGGCTACGACCCCGTCTACGGCGCCCGCCCGCTCAAGCGCGCCGTGCAACACGATGTGCTCGACCCGCTGAGCATGGACATCCTCGCCGGCAAGTTCCCCGAGGGCAGCACCATCCGCGCCGATGTGCGCGAGGGCAAGCTCTGCTTCAGCGTCTGATACCTCCCCCCGGAAAAAATCCCCTGCCCTGCCGCGCCGCGCAGCCCCGAGCTGAGCGGCGCGCGCGTTTCAGCTCAGCTCGGCCAGGAAGCCGCTCTCATCCAAGTAGAGGTTGGAGGGCAGCGCATAGGGGCGGCGCAGCGAGGGGGCATGCAGCTCCACGATGTTGGTATCGCTGCCCTGCGGCACCGCCATGTAGCCGGGCAGCAGCAGACCGCGCGTGCGCGGGCGCGTGCCGAGCTGGATGGTGCCGTCGCGCATCTTGAACACGCTGTGGCACATGCTCATGGCGACAATGGTGCCGTCCGGCGTGGCGGAGCAGGGTCGCCAGCGCATGTTGGGGGTGGAGATGGCGGGCGCTCCGCTGAAATCGTAGAAGGGAATCTGCCGCGGGGGGATGGCCGTGAGTAGCAAACGGCGCATGTGCAGTCCGCCGACAATCTGCGACACCGCCGGCTCCAGCGTCTCCGTCGGCTCCTCGATGAGCTGCACCACCGTGCGCGTGACGATGGGCCACAGCACGGCCAGCACCAGCTCCTGCGGCTCGCCGTGCCCCACGGTCGCCAGCAGGCGGTGGCGACCCTCCTTGAGGGCGTTGACGCGGCGCACCTGCGCCGTGTTCATCCAGCGGCGGTTGAAGGCATACAAATCCTCCGTGCCGTGAATGAGCAGCTGAAGCCACCGGGCAGCCAAGCCGCGGTGCTCCTCGCTCACCTCGCGACTGATCACAGCCGCCGCGATCTGAATCCCTGTCAGGTTGCCGTCCGGCGACAGCACCAGCACCTCGTTGCCCATGGCCTCCAGGCGGCGCACCAGCGTATCGCGGCTGCCGCCGCCGTCCGCCACCTCCAGACAGCGCGCCGAGAGTTGGCGGAAGCTGCGCAGCACCGTGCGGTTGGTGAAGGTGGCAGGGTCCAGCGGCTCGCCCACCGCCACGGTGAAGCTGTAGGGCATGCGGCGGGGCAGCTTGGTGAAGAAGCGGTTGCGGTGGAAGGAGAAGATGCTGCCCCACAGGCCGTCCATGTACAGCGGAATGATGGGTGCCTTGGCGCGGCGGGCGATGAGCTCCATGCCGCGGCGAATGGGGGTCAGGCAGCCGCTGCGCGTCAGCTGCCCCTCGGGGAAGATGCAGATGAGGTCGCCCGCCTCCAGCCCCTCCACCGCGCTGACGATGGCCTCGCGCGGATTCTTGGCCGAGATGGGCAGCGAGTTAAAAATTTCCAACATCCAGCCCAGCAGGCGCACGCTGGTGAACTCGTCCGACACGATGAAGCGCACGGGACGCGGGCAGACCATCGTCAGGAAAAGCGCGTCCGCGTAGGTCACATGGTTGACCACCAGCAGCGCGCCGCCGCGCTCGGGAATGCGCTCGGGGTTGATGACGCGCGGGCTGTAGATGAGATTCATGCCCCAAATGCCCACCATGCGGATGAACTCCTGCGGGATGAGTCGCAGCGAGGAGATGAGGATGAACGCGCTCATGAGGAAGAGCACGAAGAACTGCCCCTGCGGGCTGCAGCCCGCCGCGTTCATCACCCACATGAGCGCCACCGCCACCAGCCCCATCAGGTTGTCGATCAGGTTGCCCGCCGCGATGATGTTGCCGCGGTTGTTCGGGTCGCAATGATCCTGCAGGAAGGCGTTGAGCGGCACCAGGTACATGGCGCCGAAGGCACCCGTGAGCGCCAGGAAGGCGTTGCTGGCGTAGGAGTTCACCTCCAGCATGGTGAGCAACAGCGTGCAGCAGGTGATGCCGATGGCGCCGAAGGGAATCAACCCCAGCTCGTTCTTACCCTTGCAGAGCTGCGAAGCAATCAGACCGCCCGTGACCACACCGCCCGTCAGCCAAGCCATGAGGATACCGCACTGCAAGCTGAAGTCCACCTGCTCGGGATGCGCCGCCTGCAGCTCCTTGGCAATCTGGATGATGATGAGGAAGAGCGAGCCCGCCAGACACCAGAAATAACAGATACCCATCTCGCTGAGCCGCAGCAGACGGTCGCGCCACAGATACTTCACCTGCCCGAAATGCTCCCACAGCAGGCTCCAGCTGAACGCGCGTGTCGGCTTGGCCGCGTAACGCGGCACCAAAAACGACGCCGCCGACACCACGCAGGCCAGCGAGATAAACACCCATGTGGGCAGCTTCACCGCACTCCAGCCGGCCTCCTCCACCCCGTCGGGAAGCGCCGAATACTGCTCCAGGAGGTAACTGAACCAGAAGAACACCCCGATTTGCGCCACCAGCAGCACGATAATCATGCTCATCTCGAGAATCCCCGAGCCGAAGCCGATGTAGCGCGAGCCGAGCAGATCCTTCACAATCCCCTTCTTGGCCGGCGAAAGGATGGTGGCCTGCGTGGCAAAAACCGCAAACCACAGGATCGCCGCCGTCATGTCGTGCATGTAGAAGCAAAACAGCATGCACGACATCACAATCACCTGCAGGATACTCATCACCTGGATGATGCGGGTCTTGCAGAAGCAGTCGGCCAACCAGCCCACCAAGGGAGAAAACAGGATGTAGGGCAGCACGAAGATGGCGCCCAGCTGATACTCCAGCGTGCTGCCCTCCGCACCCCAGAGCCACACCCCCAGCGGAATCAGCAGGAACTGCACGGCCTTTTCGTTAAAGGCATTCTGCGCCTGCACCGCCACAAGCGTCCAAAAGCCCGCCCATTCCTTGCGGGTAGGCTCCTTAAAAAACATGTCGTCTCCGTTCGCCTGCTCAGCCATATCGCTCCGTGCTGCAACGCAGCTGCATTATCGCACAGGAAAGGCAAAAGAAGCAAGCGCAAACGCCCCGCGCACACAACAAAAACACCCCGAGGCGCGGCAGGCGCACCCCGGAGTCGTGAAAATCAGCGCTTGCAGGCGGCTGTCTCAGTAGCGAATCGTGTAGTTGCCGGGCTCGCGGGGAGCCTCGGGCTCGCGCTCGCAGGGGGGCAGCATGGTGTTCAGTTGGCGCTTCTGGATGGTCTTCTTCAGCCCGCGATCATTGTTCTCGGTGACCTCCTTGGCCTCCTTGATCTCATCCGCACGCTTCTTCTCCGCGCGCTGGCGGGCGGCGTTGGCGCGATCGATGCTGTCGCGCTGCTTCTCCGTGGCAATACCCTTGAGGGTCTCCTCGGAGAGATCCGAAACATTGACAGCGGGAGCCGCCTGCACGGCAGCGGCGGTCAGCACCAACAGAGAGAGAAGAGAAAGCTTTTTCATAGCGAGGGAATACCCTCTCACTATAGGGGAGGCGAGGGGGCACTGTCAAGCAACTTTTTTCGCGACAGCGCGGAAAAAGCCCGAAAAAAAGACGCACCCGGTCGACAGCAAGCCCCCGCCGCGCGACCTCGCAGCGGGGGCTTGACGGAGAGCGCGGCGGGCGCGCTTACTCCCACTCGATGGATGCCGGGGGCTTGGTGCTCACATCGTAGAGCACGCGGTTGATGCCCTTGACCTCGTTGAGAATGCGGTTGGAAGCCTCGCGCAGCAGCTCGTAGGGCAGCTGCACCCAGTCGGCGGTCATCGCATCCTCGGAGACAATGGCGCGCAGATTGGTGGCAAACTCGTAGGAACGTTCGTCTCCCTTGACCCCCACGGTCTTGACGGGAATGAGCCCGGCGTAGGCCTGCCAGCACTTGTCGTACCAGCCGAACTTGCGCAGGGTGCCGATAAAGATGGCATCGCAGTCGCGAATGATGTCCAGCCGCTCCTTCGTAACCTCGCCCGGGCAGCGCACGGCCAAACCGGGGCCGGGGAAAGGATGGCGCCAGAGGATGTCGTGCGGAATACCCATGCTGGCGCCCAGCTCGCGCACCTCGTCCTTGAAGAGGAAGGCCAAGGGCTCGATGACCTTGCCCTGGCGCTGCATCTCCAGCACGCGCTCCACGCGGTTGTGGTGGGTCTTGATGACGCTGGCCTTGCTCTTGGCGTTGGAGGCCGATTCGATGACATCGGGGTAAAGCGTGCCCTGCGCCAGCATCTCGGCGTCGCCCACGGCATCCCAGAACACATCGATAAAGAGATTGCCAATGATGCGGCGCTTCTTCTCCGGCGCCGACTCGCCCGCCAGCGCCGCCAGGAAGCGCGCCCCGGCGTCCACCGTCTCAATCTTCACGCCCATGCGGGCAAAGTTTTTCTCCACCTCGCGCGCCTCGTCCTTGCGCAGCAAGCCGTTGTCCACAAAGATGCAGCGCACGTTCACCCCGGCCTCGTGCAGCAGCACGGCCAGCACCGTGCTGTCCACGCCGCCCGAAACGCCGCAGACCACCTGCCGGTCGCCCACCTTGGCGCGAATGTCGTCGATGAGCTCGCGCTTGAAATCGCCGATGTCAAACCGCGCCAGCTCCTTGGCAAAGGAGAGGAAATTCTTGAGGATGGTGCGCCCCTCGTGCGAATGCGTCACCTCGGGGTGGAACTGAATGCCGAACATCGTCTCGCCCCATTGCAGCGAGACCGGCACCCCCTCGCTGTTGCGGGCGATCACGCGGCAGTTGTCAGCCAGCTTCTCCACGGTATCGCTGTGGCTCATCCACACCTGCGAGGAGGGGGACATGCCCGCGTAGAGCCCGCTGAGCTCCTCGGGAATCAACGCGGCAGGGCCGTACTCGCGCTTGTTGCTCTGGTGCACGGTGCCGCCGGTCTTCTTGTTGAGCAGCTGCATGCCGTAGCACACACCCAGCACGGGCACACCAAAGCTCTGCAGCCAATCAAAGTCGATGTCGGGAGCATCGGGCTCCGAGGTGCTGCGGGGGCCGCCCGAGAGGATGATGGCACCGGGCTCGGCAATCTCATCCAAATCCTCCAGAGCGTAGAGCTTGGCCATGTAGCCCAGCTCGCGGACGCGGCGCACGATGAGCTGCGTATACTGCGAACCGTAATCAATGACGGCAACAATGTGTTTGGGGGTCATAACGCTGGGCGCATTCTAGCAGCTTTTGGCGCGCCGCGCAAGGCAGAACTCGCGCAACACGCCACGCGTGCGGCGCCGAGGCCAAACGCCCCGCGATGCGGCGCGCCATCGCAAAATGAAGTTGATTCAGAGACGCGCGTACGGATTTCGGAACTTTAGGAACTATCGCCTACGCGTCCTCATTGAATGTGGCCACAGATGAACTTTTTTCGCAAACCACAAAAATTGGTGTTGACCCGTTCATAGTAACCATGCACCACACACTGCTCACTCCGGCAGTGCGGGCAGGCGA
>JBJEVK010000032.1:0-24591 GCA_051884295.1 Akkermansia sp. | reverse complement strand
ACAAGGTGTTCTGCAACGGCTTTTCGGTGTCGCATTTGATTTTGCAACTTACACTCGCACCTGATGCAGCGAAAAAGGCTTGCGCGGGCGCGGGGGAGGTGCTACCATCCGCGCGCGCTATGTCTGCCCCCTCCTCATCTTCCCGCGCGCTCGCGTTCGGCGCGGCTTTTGCCGCCGCGCTGCTCATGGGTTCGCTGGGTCTCTTCGTCAAGGAATCGGGTTGCAGCGCCGAGGGCTGCGCGCTGGCGCGCTTTGCCATCGGGCTGCTGCTGCTCACGGGCTTGAGCGTCGCGCAGCGCGCGCTGCGCGCGGTGCTGTCCCCTTTCTCGCCCTCCTCGGCGCTGTCGGGGCTGAGCATTGCGCTCTGCATTCTTTTCTATTTCATGGCCATGGAGCGCATTCCCATCGGCCTGGCGGCGCTGCTGCTCTACACCGGGCCGCTCTTCGCCGCGCTGGGCGAGGCGCTCGTGGCGCGGCGCTGCCCGGGGCGGCGCGAGCTGCTGCTGCTGGCGGCAGCGGCGGCGGGCATTGTGCTGGTCTCCTGCGGCGGCGCGGGGCTGCCCGGCGCGGGCGGCAGCGTGTGGGGGCTGCTGTTGGGGCTGCTCTCCGGATTGTTTTACGCGGCCTACATCCTGCTCAACCGCCTGATTCCCGAACAGGTAACGTTGATGCGGCGCACCTTCTGGCAGTTCGCCGCCGGTACGCTGGTGCTGCTGCCGCCGCTGCTGCGCACGGATGCCCCCTTTGCGGGTCTTTCCGAGGGCTGGCCTTTCGTGCTCTGCATCGGCGTGTTGCAGGGTTTCGCCGTGCTGCTGCTCGTCGCCTACGCCGTGCGGCGGCTCAACGCCGTGCAGTACGGCTCCGTGTCCTATCTGGAGCCCGTGGTGGCGGTGGCACTGGGTTGGGCGCTCTACCATGAGAGCATGCAGCCCCTGCAGTGGCTCGGCGTGGCGCTCGTCATCGCGGCGTCGCTGGCGCAATCTCTTCTTCCCCCGAAACAATCCTGACCGTTATGCACCATCTCGCTGACATCACCTCTGTCCGCACCCTCGACCTCCACGCCGCGGGCGAACCCTGCCGCGTGCTCTACCAGTCGCTCTACGACCTGCCCGGCGACACCATGCGCGAGCGCGTGGACTACATGAAGGAGCATTTGGATGCCATCCGCTCCTTCCTCATGCAGGAGCCGCGCGGGCACAAGGCCATGTTCGGCTCCATCCTCACCCGCCCCGCCACGCCCGATGCCGATGTGGGCATCCTCTACACCGATTCGGACGGCTACCTCGACATGTGCATCCACGGCACCATCTGCACCAGCCGCGCCGTGGCGGAGCTCGGTCTGCCCTTGCACACCCCGGGTCACATCGTGTTCGATGCGGTCTGCGGGCGCATCGAGTCCGACCTGCACTACGGGTCCAACGGCAAGGTGGACGAGGTGACGGTGCAGAATGTCCCCTCCTTTGTCTTTACCCCGGAGCCGATTCAGCTCGAGGTGCCGGGGGTCGGCACCCTGCCCGCGCACATTGTGTTTGCGGGCAACTTTTTCGTACTGGTGGAGTATCCGGCGGATGAGCCGATCTCGGCGGCTTCGCACGACCGCAACTACTTCATCGACCTGGGCATGCGCATCTGCAAGGCCGCCAACGCCGCCATCGCGGTGAGCCACCCCACGAACCCCTCCACCAAGCGCATCGCGCTGGCGGCGCTCTACCAGCGCGTCGGGCGCGAGCCGCTCCACGTGCGCAACACGGTCATTTTCGACGGCCAGATGGACCGCAGCCCCTGCGGCAGCGGCACCTCGGCGCTGATGACGCTCATGCACCACCTCGGCGAGCTTGACTACGAGCAGCCCTACATCTCCGAGTCCTACCTCGGCTCGCGCTTCTACGGCTGCCTGCGCCCCGCCGCCCCCGTGGGTCCCTACCCCGCCGTGACGCCCCGCGTGACGGGCAAGCCCTACCTCACGGCGCGCTGCGAGTTCTTCCGCGAGTCCGCCGACCCCTTCCGCGACGGCTTTTTGCTGGCTTGACAGCGGCGCGCAGGGCGTGCTAGCATGCGCATGATGCGAGCGTGGTTGAGAGGGCTCTTTGCCGCTGTGGCGACCCTGCTGCCGCTGGGGGCGGCGGACTATGTGGTCGACCCGCAGCGCGGCAGCGATGCGGGCGACGGCAGCGCCGCCGCGCCTTGGCAGAGCTTCGAGCCTCTCCGCGACCGAGCCCTCACGGCGGGCGACTGCGTGACGGTGCATCCCGGGCGGCTGAGCGCCACGCTGGCGCCCCGCGCCTGCGGCAGCGCGGAGCAGCCCGTTGTCATCCGCTTTCTGCCCGGTCGCTACGACTGGGAAGCGGCGGGGCTGCTGCGCCGTCGGCTCGCCATTTCCAACACCAACGACTGCCCCGAGGAGCCCAAGGCCATCGCCATGGAGCTGGCGGGGGTGCGCCACCTGCGCGTGGAGGGGGACAGGGCGCACTTCTTTTGCCGCGGCAAGATGGTGCAGATTCATTTGGAGGAGGCAGCGGATGTCTGCCTGAGCGGCTTTTCCTTTGACTACGCCCGCCCCACGGTTTCGGAATACCGGGTGACGGAGCTGGGGGAGCACCACGCGCTCTGCCGCGTGCACGCAGACAGCGCCTACCGCTTGGAGGGCGGGCGGCTCATCTGGGTGGGCGAGGGCTGGGAGCTGCCCTCCGAGGACTGTTGGGCGCAGGTGGCGCGTGATGTGAACACGGCACGGCGCGGCGCTCCGCTCTTGGGCAGGCAGCGCCTGCGCGAGCTTGAGCCCGGGCTGCTGCGCGCCGAGTTCGACCGCAACCCGGGTTTTGAGTCCGGCTGCGGCTACCAGGAGCGCTCGCAGCGGCGTGATGGCTGCGGCGTCTTCTGCGATCGCTCGGAGCGCATCCGCTTTGCGGGCGTTGAGATGAACTTCATGCACGGCATGGGCATCGTCTGCCAGTTTTCGCTCGATTTGCGCTTTTCCTGCCTGCGTGTGGCGCCGAGCCGAGGGCGCACGACCGCTGCCTGGGCCGATATTCTGCATTGTTCGGGCTGCATGGGGCAGATGGTGGTGGAGGAATGTCTGCTGAGCGCGGCGAATGATGATGCGCTCAATGTACACGGCACCCACCTGCGCCTGAGCGCCCTGCACCCCGACCGCTGCGGCGGCACGCTGCGCTTTTGCCACCCGCAGACCTTCGGTTTTGCCGCCTTTCGCACGGGTGATGCGGTGCAGTTCACCGACGGAGAGACGCTGCTGCCGCTGGGGGAGGCGACCGTGCGCCGCGCCGAGTTGTCCGCCGACGGGCGCAGCATGGAGCTGCGCTGGGACACGCCCGCGCCCGAGGGCTGCCGCTGCGGGCGCGATGTGCTGGAGAATCTCAGCGCCACCCCTGCCCTCACGGTGCGGCACTGCATGGTGCGCGGCATCACCACGCGCGGCTTTCTCATCACCACGCGCCGCCCTGTGCGCATTATCGGCAACGGCTTTGTGTCCACGGGCATGCCCGCCCTGCTCATCGAGAACGATGCGAACTACTGGTTCGAGAGCGGTCCCGTGCGGGACATGGAGATTCGCGGCAATCACTTCATCCGCTGCGCGGAGCCCGTCATCTGCTTCAACCCGCAGGTGCAGCGCCACGCCGGAGCCGTCCACCGCAACATCCGCATCACCGACAACGATTTTGAGCTGCTGCGGGGCTGCGCGCTGGGGCTGCGCGCCACCGAGGCGGTCTCCTTCCTCGGCAACCGCTGCCGCTGCCCCGAGCCGCCGCAAGCTCCCCTCATCCGCTGCGAGCATTCCCCCCAACCCACCACCGACTGATGTACCAAGCCTTTTCCGACCTCCTGACCGACAAGAAACACCTGGCGCTCATCTCCCACGCCCGCCCCGACGGCGATGCCATCGGCTCGCTGCTGGCGCTGGGGCTGGGGCTGCGCGCGCTGGGCTACCGCGTGAGCCTGTGGAATGAGGACGGCGTGCCCGCCCGCTACGCCTTCCTGGAGGAGGCGGCGTGCATCGAGACCCTGCCGACGAGCCTGCCGGAGGGGCTGCAGGCGCTCATCTGCCTCGACACGGGCTCGTGGAAGCGCCTGGGCGACCGCGCGGCGGCGCTGCTCGAGGGCTTTCCCTGCATCATCAACATCGACCACCACGGCAGCAACGAGGGCTACGGGCAGCTCAACATCATCGAGCCGCAGGCCGCCGCCACGGGCATGGTGGTGCATGCGCTGCTGCGCGAGCTGGGCGCGCCGATGACGCCCGCCATCGCCGCCGCGCTCTACACCGCCATCAGCACAGACACGGGCTCCTTCCAATACGGCAGCACCACGCCCGAGGTGCTGCGAACGGCGGCTGAGCTGCTGGAGGCGGGGGTGGATGTGGCGGAGCTCAACCGCTGCCTCTACCAGGAGAAAAGCCCGGGCGAGCTGCGCACGCAGCGCGAGGTGCTCAACCACATGGTGAGCGAGGAGGGCGGGCAGCTTGTGCACTACTCCATGAGCGCCGCTGTCAAGCGCGAGCTGGGGCTGAGCTTGGAGGACACCAAGGATTTGGTGGACATCATCCGCGTGCAGGCGGGCAGCAAGCTGGCCATCATCTTCGAGGAGCTGGGGGACGGGCGGGTCCGCATGTCCCTGCGCTCCAAGGACGCGCGGCTTAACGTGGCCAGCATCGCCCAGCAGTTCGGCGGCGGCGGGCACGCCATGGCGGCGGGCATCCGCATGCGCGGCACGCTGGCGGACTGCCGCGAGCGCGTGCTGCACGCCCTGCGCCAAGCCCTCCACAACCTGTAATCCCCCTCTTCCCATGACGACCACACCCGAGCCCAACGGCGTTCTGCTCATCGACAAGGATCCCGGCTTCACCTCGCACAATGCGGTGGCGCTCTGCCGCCGCATCCTCAACTACCGCAAAATCGGTCACTGCGGCACGCTGGATCCCATGGCGACGGGGCTGCTGATGCTGGTGATCGGGCGGGCGACCAAGCTCCAGGATCGCCTCATGGGCGAGGACAAGCTCTACAGCGGCACGCTGCAACTGGGCATCGAGACCAACAGCCAGGATGCCGAGGGCGAGGTAGTGGCGCAGCACCCCATTGACCACCTGAGCGAGGAGGCCGTGCGCGCGGCTTTTGCGCATTTCGACGGGGTGTTTGAGCAGCTGCCGCCCATGTTCTCGGCGGTGAAGATCAAGGGGGTGCCCTGCTACAAGCTGGCGCGCAAGGGGCAGGAGGTGGCGCGCAAGCCGCGCCGCGTGGCGGTGCTGCACCACGCGATCACCCGCGTGGACATGGCACGCGGCGAGGTCGATTTCACCGTGCACTGCACCAAGGGGTTTTATGTGCGCACCTACGCCCACGACATCGGGCAGCACCTGGGCTGCGGCGCGCATCTGACCGCCCTGCGCCGCCTGCGCAGCGGGCGCTTCGATGTGCGGGCGGCCATCACCGTGCCGGAGCTCAAGGCGGCGAGCCGCGAGGAGCTGTTGGCGCGGCTGCTCGCGCCGCAGCAGTTGTTTGCCGACCGCGCGTCATGATGCTGCTGCACTCCATCGACGCGCTGCGCGCGCTGCCGCGCCCCGTGCATCTGGCGCTGGGCTTTTTCGACGGTGTGCATCTGGGGCACCGCCGCGTCATCGAGAGCAGCGAGAGCCCGGGCGCGCTGCGCGGGGTGCTCAGTTTTGCCGAGCATCCGCTGGCGCTGCTGGCGCCCGCGCGCTGTCCCAAGCTCATTTCCCCGGGGCAGCGCGCCGAGCTGCTGGCGGCGCTGGGGGTGGAGGTTCTCGTGCTGCTGCCCTTTGACCGCGCGCTGGCGGAGACGAGCGCGGAGGATTTCTGGGCGCAGCTGCGGGCGACGGGGCGCGTCTGCGGGCTATCCGTGGGCTGTAACCAGCGCTTCGGGCGCGGCGGGGCGGGCACGCCCGAGCAGCTGCGCGCGTGGGGCGCGGCGGCGGGCATCCGCGTGGTCGTCTGCGAGCTGGCGCAGCTCGGGGGCGAGCGCATCAGCTCCTCGCGCATTCGCGAGCTGCTGGCGGCGGGGGATTTGGAGCGCGCCACCGCCATGCTGGGGCATCCCTACACCATCGCCGGGACGGTGGAGCCGGGGCAGCGTCTGGCGCGCCAATGGGGTTTTCCCACCGCGAACATCGCCCTGCCCGACGGCGCCGCCACGCCGCCGCGCGGGGTCTACGCCGTGAGCTGCCGCTACGGCGGGCGTCTGCTGCGCGGGGTGGCCAATCTGGGGCTGCGCCCCAGCATCCGCGAGGCGCACAAGCAGCTGCGCCTCGAGACGCATTTCTTTGAGTTCGAGGGCAATCTCTACGGGGAGCGCCTGTGCGTGGCGCTCGAGCGTTTTCTACGCCCCGAACGCTGCTTCAGCTCGGCAGAGGAGCTGCGCGCGGCCATCGCCGCCGATGTCGCCGCCGCGCGCGCCCTGCTGCCCGCCTGAGCGCCCTACACGCCCAAAGCGCTGCCCCCGCACAGGGAGCAGCGCTTTTGCAAGGGCCTAGGCCTCCGCCATCAGAAGTCGTAGCGCAGACCGAGGTTGACGCGAACGTCGGTGTAGTCGCTGACGAACTCGGCATCCGCATCGGTGAAGAGCGTGGTGCTCACGCCAACGGGCACGGAAAGTCCCGCGCCGATCTGCACGCCGAAGGAGCCGCTGTCCGTGCCCTTGACGCGCATCTTCTGCCCGCCGCCGATGAAGCTCAGCTCGGCTTCATCGGTCTTGTCGCCGAAGTGTTCGTTGAGCTGGGCGCGCAGTTCCAGCACGCTGTTGCGGCCGTCCACCGAGCTGCCGATGACCGCTTGGTAGCGGGCACCGACCCCGATGTTGCCGTAGACCAAATCCTGGCTGTCGTACTTGAGCCCGGCGTTGCCGATGCTGCCGCTCTCCGTGAAGCTGCTGAGGGAGGCGGCCGTGAGGCTCAGGCTGACGATGGGCTGAATGAGCTGCGTGCCCTCCTCGTTGAGGGGGATGAGGTAGCCCAGCTCGTAGTAGCCGGAGAAGCTGGTGCCGCTCGTGCTGCCGTCGGCGCTGTAGCCGAGCACCTTGCGGTTCGTGTCGATGTCATCGAAGCCGATGGTGAGGATGCCCAGGTGTGTCCAATGCCCCTTTTGGTAGCGGGCAAAGAAGTTGAGGTAGTAGCTGTTGATGTCGGCGTCCAGATGGTCATCGCCCTTGCCGTTCAGGCTGCCGAACTCGGCGGAGAAGGCACCGCCGACCACCCAATGCGGCGTGAGGTCTACATTGGCGCCGATGGTGGTGCCATAGACGCTGTAGTCATAGCCGGCCACATCCTGCTTCTGGCTCAGGCTGTGGTAGGCGCCGTCTGCCTGCGCCCAGGCCTGCAGACCCGCAGAAACCCAGCCGTCGCGCAGCACGCCCTCCGCACCGCTGCCGCCCATCTGCACCACGCGGTTGCGGATGTTCTTCTGTGCATCGCGCACGCCGCGGCGCTGGGCATCGGTCAGCGAGGCCAGCGAGGCGCCGGAGGCTGCCGACAGCGCTTGCTGGCGATCCGCCATGGTGACGGAGGGGTCGTTGATGTTGCCGGCGTAGTTGAACACCGCCAGCATTTCGTCGCTCAGCGTATTCTCGCGATAACACGACAGCATGTTGCTGAGCACGGTGGTGCGGTTGGGCGCATCGGAGAGCTCCTGCACAATTTCCGTCGTGCGATTCTGACCCGTCAGGCTGATTCTGCCGGTATTTTCATCAAGCGCCAGCGACGCCTGAACAAAGGGAGCGATGTTGAGCAGGTAGCCGTCCGGGTCGCTCAGGCTGATGAGTGCCTCGTTCTCGAACTCGGCCACACCCCTGTCAAAGATGGTATAGGTGTCCGAAGACTCCTCGCTGAACGCCAAACCCGTGCCGTTGATGATCAGGCGGGAGATGTGCAGGCCATCATCCGCCACCGTTCCCGTGACGGTCACGCTGTCCAAACCGTTCACATCGGACACGGCAAAGACCGAGCCGGGCGTCGCAGCGCGCAGGGCGTAGGTGGTCGTCGTGCTCTGCGTGTACCCGTCGTAGCCGCGCACGAAGGTCACGGCATCGAGATACTGCGTGCCCGTGGCGGCGATGGCGGTATTCCCGGACACGCGGAAGTTGCTCAGCCTTGTGCCGTCGCCCACCGTCATATCCGTGTTGGTGATGAGCGCCGCACTCGTGTTGCCGCTGAGGTGGTAACCGGCCGCCACCTCCAGTGTGGTGAGGGCATCCTGCGTGCCGATGGTGGCAAAGCTGCCTCGATTCAGATGGAGGTCGGCGCCCGTCATCTTCACCGCACTGCCGGACAAGCCGCCGAGATTGGTCAGCGTGGTAATCGACAGCTCCCCGGCGCGCACCGAAAGCGGGTCAGGAATCCCACCGCCCCAATCATTGCCGTCCAGGTTGACCGTCGTCGCCGTCAGAGTGCCGACCGCAATCGTGCCGCCGGCTACCGCTCCGGGAAGATTCTCCAGAGTACCCACAGACAGGGTCTGCGCTTGCAACGTAAGCCCATTCATCAAACGAACCGTATCGGCCCGCAGCGTGCCGCTTGTGCCGAAAGTAGACCCATTCCACAGAAAACGCCCTGTCGTCGTCACACCGGTCAACGCCGTCTCGGTCACCGAATTCCAGTTTGCATCCTGATAAGTGTACTCAACCGTCAGATTCTCCACGCTCTCGGCCTGCATCGTCCCGCTCGAGATGGTCAAGGTGCTGTTCGCCAAGCTTCCGAACACGGATGTGCCGCCGCTTTGGGTCATCGCAAAGCCCGTGCGATTGCCGAACACAGCATAGCCTCCCGCCACCGTAACCGAGCCGACGAAGGTGGTATCGACGGCGTTCAGCCGCCCACCGTTCAGGGTGACATCGCCGGTAAATCTGCCGACCTTCACCACGCAGCTCGTCTCGGTGGCACCGTTGATGGTCACATTGCCCGTAATCGTGCCGACATCGACATTCCCGCCCCAGAATTCCACGGTTCCGCCGGTCATATTCTGAGCCGTGAGGTTGCCGGTCACGCCCACCACGATCTTGCCGGTGGCCTGCGCCTCGGTGACCGTCAGGTTGCCTTTGCCGGAAATCGTCAGATCCTTCGTAGCGCTCAGACGGGCCAACTCAGTGGAAGCTCCGCCAAGCCCCACCGTCAGCGAGCTGCTGCTCCCTGTGGCAGAAATGCTCGATGTCGCACTGATCGTCCCACTCCCGAAGACCACACTGCCGTCCACACCGCTGAACACCAGCGAACTTTCGCCCAACAGCGAGAGTGACTTTGTCGTCGATATCATCCCGGTGCCGCGAAGCGCCAGCGTACCGCCGCCTGTCACCGTCAGATTGAACTTCTCCGCCCCGGAATCAACCCCGGTCGTCAGCGTCACCCCCGAGGCGATGTTGAACCCGACCATCGGCTCTTCCTTAGATCCGATGGGAGCCCCGGCCATGATTTTGCCCGTAAGCGTAGCGTTCTGCGTCACATTCAGCACCCCGTTCGTCCCCTCAAAATAAAAGTCCTGCGTGGCGTGAGCGTTGAGATCCAGATCCGACAACGCCCCCTCGGCATCCGACACAATCCACGCGTAGTTGTCACCCTTCATGGTGACGCTCATGTTCATGGTCATGCCCTCCGGCACCTTACCCGAGGCACAGACGTTGCTTGAGCCCAGCGTCATGGAGATCCCCTCCTTGCTGAACACTTCCTCGCCGTTCAGGCTGATGGTCAGCGTCTTGCTTTCCTTGATCCATGAGATGGACATATCAAACGCGCTGCCGGCAGAGCCGAGTTTGCCCGAGTAAGCGCCAAGTTTACAGGTGTCCTCAAAGCCGGGTTCCGAGTGGGTGACCACTCCTGAATAGCCCACCAGCAGTTGCCCCTGGAAAACGATGATGCCGAAACCCGAGTTCAACGCAGCGGTGATCCATTTTCCCGCAGCGCCGCCATCGCTGGCAATCAGGTCAGCGGTTCCGTTCTTTCCGGAGTAGTAACGGACAAGCTCCACACTGTTTTGTTTCGCAGCGGTTGTGCCACTGACGGAAAGATCCATCTGCCAGTCGTTCGAGTCCAGCGAGGCGGGAAGCTGAGTCAGATTATAGTTTCCCGTGGCTTCGTCAAGGGGATCATATACCGTCGGGTAGCGGCCCCAGGTGGGCGCTGCCCACAGCGAGGGGGCGGAAAGGGAAACCATCGCGGCCAGCAAGGCCACGCGAAGAGAGGTGGGGAGATGCAGTTTCATCGTGAGAGGGGATTAAACGAATAGACGCGATGCGGCAGACCGCATCCTACCTTGCTACTCTAGCAGAGCCCCCATGCCCGTGCAAGCTCAAAAGGGCGTTTTTTCTCCCACGATGGCGAATAGACGACGAACAGCCGCATCATATGAACAAAAAAAACCCGCCGACCGAGGTCGGCGGGGCGGGAAAAAGCCGTGCTGTGCCGTTTAGCGGGAGTAGAGCTCCACGATGAGCTGCACGTTGACGATGGGGGCGATCTCCTCCACGGAGGGGATGCGCGCCACCTTGGCGCTCAGCTTGGCGGCATCGAGCTCCAGCCAGTCGGGCGTGGTCGCGCTGGCGGCCAGCTCGACGAAGCGGTTGGCGAGCGCCTGCGAGCGCGCCTTGGCGGCGATGGTCACGGTGTCGCCGGGCTTGACTTGGTAGGAGGGGATGTTGACCTTCCGCCCATTGACCGTCACGTGGCCGTGGCTCACCATCTGGCGGGCGGCGGCGCGGGTGTTGGCGAAGTTGAGGCGGTAGATCACGTTGTCGAGGCGGGTCTCCAGCAGTTGCAGCAGGATGTCGCCCGTCACGCCGCGGCGGCGGGAAGCTTCCTCATAGTACTTGCGGAACTGCCCTTCGAGCACCCCGTACATGAAGCGGAGCTTCTGCTTCTCGGCAAGCATGATGCCGTAGTCGGACTTCTTCTTGCGTCCGGCGCGGGCGCCGTGCTGACCCGGGGGGAAGGGGCGGCGGGCAAAAGCCTTGCTGGCACCGAAGAGCTCAACGCCGAAGCGGCGGCTGATCTTGGCGGTAGGACCTGTATAACGAGCCATAGTGTTACTTCTTTCTGAGAGGGTTGGTATTAGGCACGACGAGCCTTGGGAGGACGGCAGCCGTTGTGGGGGATGGGCGTCACATCGGCGATGGAGGAGATCTCCAGACCGATGGCCTGCACCGCACGCACGGCGGACTCACGACCCGAACCCGGGCCCTTCACGCGAACCTCGACCTCCTTGAGGCCGTGGCCCATTGCCTGGCGGCAGGCATCCTGGCAGACCACCTGGCCGGCGTAGGCGGTGCTCTTGCGGCTGCCCTTGAAGTTGAGCTTGCCGGCGGAGGACCAGCCGATGACGTTGCCCTTGAGGTCGGTGACGCTCACCACCGTGTTGTTGAAGGTGGAGGAGATGTGCACGATGCCCGTGCTGATGTTCTTGCTGCCCTTGGCTTTGAGGATTTTGACTTGCTCGTCGTCGCTCAGACCCAGCTCGGCAAAGATGTCGCGGCGACCCTCGGGCTTCTTCTCGACGGCGGGAGCCTCGGGAGTCTCGACCACCGGAGTTTCTTTCACTTCTTCCTGAATGGTTTCTTCAGCCATGTTCGGTTGTATGTGTTAGGGGGTTACTTAGGACTTCTTGGCGCCGACGGTCTTCTTGCGACCCTTGCGGGTGCGGGCGTTGGTGCGGGTGCGCTGGCCGCGTACGGGCAGCCCCTTGCGGTGGCGGATGCCGCGCAGGCAGTTGATGCTGGTCAGACGCTTGAGCGCCATTTGCTTCTCGCGGCGCAGGTCACCCTCGATGAGGATGCCGTTGCTCGTGATAGCCTGAACAATCTTGGTCAGCTGCGCGTCGGAGAGGGTGCCGGTGCGCAGGTCCGGGGAGATGCCGGCCTGCTCCAACACCTTCTTCGAGGTCGACGCCCCGATGCCGTAGATGTAGCACAGGGAGGCCTCGATGCGCTTCTCGTTGGGGATTTCGATACCGAAAAGACGAGCCATGGTGGTGTGTGATGCTTGTAGATAGATGTGTAGCCGCGCCGTTCGGCGCAGACAGTGCCGCACCCCTCGGCGCGGCGACGGCGGCTATGATACCCTATTTTTCTTCCTTGGCAAGCAAAATGAGCTCATTTTTTACATCTTTGGATAATTTTGGGATTTTTAGGCTTGGGGGGACTCTTTCAACGACCCGTCTGTGCATTGCGGGCGCAAGGGTGCTTGGCTCAGGGGTTCCGGAGTTGGGGGGATGCGTTCAACACCCTGCCCTGCCGGGCGCGGGGGCGCCTCAGAAGGAGGGCAGCTCGCGCAGGGCGGGGGCTTCGGAGCGCTTGGCGGGCGGGTTGTAGGGCGGCAGGGCGGCGGGGGCGTAGGAGCCGGCGGCGGGGATGCGCTTGAGGGGGATGGTCACGCTGTCCTCGTCGATGACTTGCGCCTTGGGGTCGTTCTTGGTCCAGAGGAGGGCGAGCCACCAGTTCGTCCGTGTCTTGAGGGTGGCGGCGCCCACTTCGTAGCCGGGTTTGTAGGCGACGATGCCCAGGTTTTTCTCCTGGCTGACTTCGGTGGTCAGGTTGCTGGTGCCCACATGCTTGCCGTTGATGGAAATCTCGGCGCCGGCGGGTTCGGTGTTGATGGTGAGGGTCTTGGTTCCGGCGCAGGAAAGCAGGAGCAGCGCGGCGGCGGCGGGCAGCAGGCGTGGCGTCATCATGCCGCCCACTTTATCACCCCCGGCGGGCGGGCGCAAGCGCATTATGCGCCGATGAGTGCCATACCCATGGCCAGCCAAATCGGCAGGGTGAGGATGGAGCAAAGCGTGGTGGCCAGCAGGATTTGCGTGCCGACATCGGGCTGCCCGCCGAAGCGCTTGGCGAGGATGACGGGGATGACGGCGCTGGGGATGGCGCTCTGGATGACCATGATGCGGCGCACGAGGGGATCGAGCGGCAGCGCCCAGGCCAGCAACAGGATGAGGGCGGGCGCCAGCACGAGGCGCGCGAGGATACCCGCGCTGAGCATGCGCGGCTGCCAGCGGAAGCGGCGCGAGAGGTCGTACATGGAGCAGCCGAAGAGGATGAGGCAGACGGGGGTGGCCACGGCGCCGATCATCTCCGCCGCTTTCATGAGCGGGGGCTGGGCGACATACTGCCCCAACCCCGACCAGGCCAGCAGCAGCGACACGCAGACGGCGAGCAGCGGCCCGCGCAGCAGGCTGTTGAGCCGCAGGTTTTTGGCGCCGCCGCAGATGAGCACCACGCCCAGGCTCCACACGAAGAGCTCGCAGCCCATGTTGTGGATGAAGAGCACGCCCATGGTCGGGTCGCCGGGGGCGGAGAAGAGCATCTGCACAATGGGGATGACGAAGAAGGCGTAGTTCTGCACGCCCGCCGTCAGGGTGAAGGTGCGCCACCCCGTCCCCACGCGCAGCCGCAGCGCCCGAGCCACCAGCGCCGCGACGGCCACCCCCGCCAGCAGCTCCAGGAAGCCGCAGCCGATGGCTTGCAGGGAGAAGCCGATGCTGCTGATGGCGGGGTTGGCCTCCGTCACCATGTATTTCATGATGCTGTGGAAGACGAGGCAGGGGTAGCCCACGTCCATGGCCAGCTGCATGATGACCTCGTCGTGATGCGGTTGGATGGAGCCTTTTCGGCGCAGCCAGAAGCCGATGCCGAAAAAGATGAACACCGGGATGACGGAGAGGAAGGCGTGGAGGATGAGGTGGAGCATGACCGCAGCGGAGCAGCCCCGTGCGGGGGCTGCGGGGGAGTGAGTTTATTCGCCCAGCACGCCGGCGAGGCATTGCGCGATGCCGACGAAGGCGGCCGCCACGCGGTTCTGCCCTTCGTCCTCCAGCGCGACGGGGCGCCCGGCATCGCCGCCCTCGCGGGTGCCGATGTCCAGCGGCACCTTGCCCAGCAGCGGCACGCCGAGCGCGGCGGCTTCCTTCTCGCCGCCGCCCTCGCCGAAGATGTGGTACACGAGTCCGTCGCTCGGGCAGACAAAGTAGCTCATGTTCTCGATGATGCCGAGGATGGGGGTGTTGACGCGGCGGAAGAGGCCAATGGCCTTGCGCGCGTCGATGAGGGCGACTTCCTGCGGCGTGGTGACGATGACGGCACCCGCCAGATCCACCGTCTGCACGATGGTGAGCTGGATGTCGCCGGTGCCCGGGGGCATGTCGAGCACGAGGAAGTCCAAACCGCCCCAGTCCACATCGCGCAGGAACTGCTGCACGTAGCGGGTGGCCAGCGGACCGCGCACCGCCACGGGAGCGGCTTCATCCACCAGCAGCCCCATGGAGAGCAGCTTGACCCCGTGCGCTTCCACGGGCAGGAATTGCTCCTTGTCGCTGCAGCCGGGGCGCTCCTTGGTACCGAACATCAGGCTCATGCTCGGGCCGTAGATGTCCAGATCGAGCAGACCGACGCGGTAGCCCAGCTTGGAGAGCCCCACGGCGAGGTTGGCCGAGACGGTGCTCTTGCCCACGCCGCCCTTGCCGGAGGCGACGGCGATGACGTGCTTAACGCCGGGGACGCTCGATTTCCAGTCCGCAGGGTCGTCGTTGACGCCCGTGGGTTTCTTCTTCTGCTCGGGGGCGTGGTGCTCGATGTTGACATCCAGCTTCTTCACGCCGGGCAGTTCCTTGACCACACCCATGACGTTTTCGTAGATGTAGCGGGGCACGTCGGCGTTCTTGCTCTCAACGAGCAGGTCGACGGTGACGGCGCCCTCGGGGCTAACGGCAATGTTCTTGACCAGTCCGAAAGAGACGATGTCGCGGCTGAAACCGGGGTATTTTACCGTGGTGAGCGCGGCGCGAATCAGGGCGGGGGTTAATGCAGGTTCACTCATAAGTCAGAATCAGTGTTGGCGCAGGCGGCGCAGGCAGCGGACAGGGTAGAAGAGCAGGCCGACGCAGCGAACCAAGGCGCTGCAAGCCAGGCGGAAGAGCAGGACGGCGGGGTAGATGCCGCGGTGGAAAGGCGCCCAGCGTTCGTAGAGCAGGCAGGCGCCGACGATGGCAACGATGGCCGAGAATTTGCCGATGATGCCGAGGTGGAAGCGGATGCCGGCTTCCTCCAGCCCCAGCTCGAAGCAGAGCACGGCGCCCACGAAGCCGACCAGCAGAAAGGCGGTGTAGTTGAGGATGGGGTGCTGCTCGATGATGCCGATGCACCAGCCCGCGACGAGCCGCAGGGCGGCGATGCCGATGAACACGCCGATGCAGACGACCACGATGTGCAGCGCCTCGGGGATTTCGCTCACGCCGTTGACCATGCCCACGGCGGCGACCACGTTGTCGAGCGAGAGCGAGAGATCCATCAGTTCGATGCTCAGGATGGTCATCAGGAAGCTCTTGTGCCCTCCCGTGCGGGCGTGCCCGCTGTGCCGCTCGGCGACGGGGTGCAGCTGCAGGTGCTCGGCGGCGAGGTAGATGAGGTAGAGCGCGCCGAACCACTTGATCCACATGTTGTGCATGAGCCAGGCGACGAGCGCCAGCGCGATGCCGCGAAAGACGTAGGCGCCGACCAGCCCCCAGCGCAGGGCGGGTTTCTGCTGATGCTTGGGCAGGTGCGCGGCCATGGCGGCGATGCCCAGAGCATTGTCCACGGAGAGCAGCCCCTCGATGAGCACGAGGTTGAAGATGACCATGGCGCTCGCGTAGCAAAACGCGGGCAGGTTGTCAATCCGGTCGATGGCTTGGAGCATCTCGGTGAGCATGCGCGGCATTGTAGCAGAGAAGCCGCCCCCCTGCAAGCCCTGCGTTCGCGCGCGTGGCAGCGGCGGCGCGGCAGAATCCTGTCATGATGGGCGCGCAGTTGAGCGCGCGCTCTTGCCAAGGGGTTGCCCGCATGCTAGAATGCCCCACCGCGTACACAGGGCGCGGGCGCGTCGCTTACACGTTTCATCCCCTCCTTTCACCATGATCAAGTGGATTCTCAACAAAATCGTCGGCTCCAAGAACCAGCGCGAGGTGCGCAAGCTCAGGCCGGTCGTGAAAAAAATTCTCGACCGTGAGCAGAGCTGGAGCGACAAGGACCGCGATTTTCTCGTGAGCAAGACCCGCGCGTGGCAGCAGCACCTGCACCGCTTCACCCCGCTGGAGCTGCCGACCCGCAACCACATCCTCGCCATGGCGCCGGAGGAGCGCGCGCAGGTGGCCGCCGCGCTGCAAGCGCGCTTCGAGAGCCTGCGCCCTGAGTTCCCCAAGCTGCCCACGGTGGAGAACACGCCGGAGTCCATCGAGGCGGGCAAGAAGGCATGGGCGGAGATTGAGCCGAAGTTCGACCGCATGCGCGCACGCTATCTGGAGGAGATTCTGCCGGAGGCTTTTGCCGTGGCTAAGTGCGGCGCGCGCCTGCTCTGCGGGCAGGAGGTGGATGTGTGCGGCACGCCCATCCGCTGGGACATGGTGCATTTCGATGTGCAGCTGCTGGGCGGCGTGGCGCTGCACCGCGGCTTCATCGCGGAGATGGCCACGGGCGAGGGTAAGACGCTGGTGGCCACGCTGCCGGTCTACCTCAACGCGCTGACGGGGCTGGGCGTGCATGTGGTGACAGTCAATGATTACTTGGCGCGCCGCGACTCGATGTGGATGGGCGCGCTGTTCTCCTTCCTGGGGCTGACGGTGGGCTGCATCCAGAGCATGATGCCCGCCGAGCTGCGCCGCCGCCAATACGCCTGCGACATCACCTACGGCACGAACGCCGAGTTCGGCTTCGACTACCTGCGCGACAACGGCATGGCGCAGAACCGCGAGAGCCAGGTGCAGCGCGGGCACTACTTCGCCATCATCGACGAGGTGGACTCCATCCTCATCGACGAGGCGCGCACGCCGCTGATTATCTCCGGCCCCGCCGTGGTGGAGCGCGAGCAGCAGTACGACGCGCTCAAACCGCTCATCGAGCAGGTGGTGCAGCGCCAGAGGGATCTGTGCAACAAGTTGATGGTGCAGGCCAACGAGGCCGCCAAGGCGGGCGATTACGACAAGGCGGGGCGCTGCCTGTTCAAGGTGAAGCTGGGGCAGCCGCGCAACCGCGCCTACATGCGCAGCCAGCAGGACCCCGAGTTCCGCCGCATGGTGGAGAAGTACGAGCTCTTCCTCTACCAGGATCCGCGCAAGCTGGAGCTCTTCAAGCTCAAGGAGGAGCTCTACTTCACCGTGGATGAAAAGACGCACGATGCCGACCTTTCCGACAAGGGGCGCGAGGTCATCAGCCCCGGGCACCCCGAGGCTTTCACGCTGCCCGACATCGGCACGGAGTTTGTCAACATCGACGAGGATCCCAAGCTGAGCGAGCGCGAGAAGGAGGCGCGCAAGACGGCGCTGCTGCGCCGCTTGGACGAGACGGGCGCCCGCCTGCACACCACGAGCCAGCTGCTCAAGGCCTACACCATTTACGAAAAGGATGTGGAATACGTGGTGAAGGAGGACAAGGTGGTCATTATCGACCAGAACACGGGGCGCGAGATGCCCGGCCGCCGCTGGAGCGACGGTCTGCACCAGGCCGTGGAGGCCAAGGAGGGCGTGGAGGTCGAGGCGGAGAACATGACCTACGCCACCATCACCATCCAAAATTATTTCCGCCTGTACAGCCGTTTGGCGGGCATGACGGGCACGGCGGAGACGGAGGCGGCCGAGTTCCACGACATCTACAAGCTCGATGTGCTGCCCATCCCCACCAACCGCCCCTGCATCCGCAAGGATCTGAACGACCAGGTGTTCCGCAGCCGCCGCGAGAAGTACAACGCGGTGGTGGCTAAGATTACGGAGCTGCACCGCGCGGGGCAGCCGGTGCTGATCGGCACGGCGAGTGTCGATGCCTCGGAGACGCTCTCGCGCATGCTCAAGTATGCCAAGATTCCGCACGAGGTGCTCAACGCCAAGAACCACCAGCGCGAAGCCGAGATTGTGGCGCGCGCCGGGCAGCGCGGTGCGGTGACGGTCTCCACCAACATGGCGGGGCGCGGCACGGACATCAAGCTGGGCGAGGGTGTGGCGGAGCTGGGCGGGCTCTTCGTGCTGGGCACGGAGCGCTACGAGTCGCGCCGCATCGACCGCCAGCTGCGCGGCCGCTGCTCGCGCCAGGGCGACCCGGGGGCTTCGCAGTTCTTCCTGTCTTTCGAGGATGACCTGATGCGCAATTTCGGCGGCAGCGAGCGCATGACCAAGATGATGGATCGCTTCGGCATGCAGGACGGCGAGGCGGTGGAGAGCGGCCTGATGAACAAGATTATCGAGGGCGCGCAGAAGCGCGTGGAGCAGCGCAATTACATGTGGCGCAAGCATGTGCTGGACTATGATGACGTGATGAACCAGCAGCGCATGATTGTCTACGCCCTGCGCAACGAGGCGCTGCAAACGGAGGATCCGCGCCGCATGCTTTGGGATGCGCTGGAGAGCGGCACGCAGTACAAGTGCGAGGTCTACCTCACGGAGGACGACACGGGCGCTGTGCGCTACACCGACCTGCTGCAGTGGGTCAACGCCACCTTCCCCATGGGTTGGAGCGCCCGCGAGCATGAGCTGATGGGCAAGCAGCCCGAGGAGGTGGCCGAGCTCATCGGCAGCAAGGTGCGCGAGATGTACGAGAAGAAGGTGCAGGGCGAGCGTCCCGACCGGGTGGACCGCATGGAGCGCGGCATCATCCTGCAAGCCATCGACAAGCTGTGGCAGAAGCACCTGACGAACATGGACGCCCTGCGCGAGGGGGTGCGTCTGCGCGCTCAGGGGCAGCGCGACCCGCTGGTGGAGTACAAGAAGGAGGCCTACGAGCTCTTCGAGACGCTGATGCACAACATCGACTTCGAGATTCTCAACGGGCTCTTCCGCAGCACGACCAATCTCTCGGCTTTCGAGGACTTCCTTTCCTCGCTGCCGGCGAGTCAGGCCGATGCGGAGGACAGCAGCGTGAGCGACCTGCTGGGCAGCGGCGACCTGCTCTCTGCCCTGCGCGAGCAGCTGGCCATGATTCACGAGCGCCAGGCGTCGGCGGGCATTGTGCCGGGCGCCGAGGAGACCCCGGCGCTGACGGAGGCGCCGCCCGCGCAGGAGCCCGAGCCCGCCGTGGGTGCGTCCGTCAGCGGTGCGCTCAGCCCCACGCAGATGGTGCGCGGCGGCAAGAAGCTGGTGCTGCCCAAGAAAAAGATTTCCGTCACCAGCATCAAGCGCCCCGGGGGCGGGGATTTGGTGATGGAGAGCCCCGTATCGCCCGTGCCGAGCATGGAGCTCGAGGGCGAGACGCTGGGGAGCGCCGACTCCGGCAGCCTGCAAGCGTAATCCCCCTCCCCTTTTGCCGCCATGAACGTGCGCTCGGTGCTGGAGTATGTGCCCTATTTCCGGGGGCGGCTCTTCGTGGTGCATGTGGATGCGGCGCTGCTGGCGGCCGATGAGCTGGTGGACGCGCTGCTGGATGTCGATGCGCTGCACGAAATCGGCGTGCGGCTGGTGCTGGTGGCCGAGGGCAGCGATGCCTCCCTGCTGCTGCACCGAGCAGCGGAGTGCGAGCTGCATGCGGCCCCCGCCGAGCAGCCGCTGAGCGCCGGCAGCAGCGCCATCGAGCGCGTGAGCGAAATCGTGGCGCGGCGCCAGGTGGCCATCGCTGCCGCAGGGGTCGACGGGCGCTTCGATGCCGGCAGCGCGGCGCTGGCGGTGCAGCTGGGAGCCTCCAAGTACATCTGCCTGCAGAGCGGCGAGGTGCCGCAGCAGCACGAGCAGCCCATCTTTGCCATCCGCGAGAGCGAGGTGGCCTCCGTGCTTGCCGACTGCTCGCACCCCGAGGTGCTGGCGGCGGCGGCGGAGCTCTGCCGCCGGGGGGTGCCGCGCGTGCACCTGCTGGACGGCTGCCACCGCGGTGTGCTGCTCGACGAGATTTTTTCTGAGGAGGGTGTGGGCACCATGGTGCACACCGACTCCTACCGCGAGATTCGCCCGCTGCACGAGGACGACATCCCCGAGCTGCTCTCCATGATTGCCAGCAGCGTGGTGAGCGAGAAGCTGGTGCCGCGCGACTACGAGGGTATCCGCGACCACCGCGAGTGCTACTACGTCTACACGCTCGATGACACCATCGTGGGCTGCGTGGCGCTCTACCCCTACCCCGAGGAGCGCTGCGCCGAGCTCGGCTGCCTCTTCATCAAGAAGAACTACGAGGGGCACGGCTACGGGCGCGCCATGTGCCGCTTTGTTGAGCAGCAGGCGCGCGCGGCGGGCTTTGAGCGGGTGTTTGCCCTTTCGCAGAGCGCTGTGTCCTACTTCCGCGACCGCCTGCACTACGCCGAGCTGCCGCGCGAGAGCCTGCCCGCCGCCCGCCGCGAGCAGTTGGAGCGCAGCGGGCGCGCGTCTGCTGTCTTCGGGCGCACGCTTCCCGCTTGACGCGCGCGCCGGGGCATGATACGCTCTGCAAGCGATGCGCCTTGATTCCCATACTTCGCAGGAGGAGCTGCTGCGGCTCAGCGAGTCGGTTCTACGCCGCGAGCTTCTGCTGAGCACACCGCTCAACCTGCGGCGTTTTCTGCGTTACCTGCTGCTCTTTCTGCTCTTCCCGGGCATGGTGTTCGGCTTCCGCGCGGGCATGGTCATCACCCTGCTCTTCTGCGCCCTGCTCGGCGGGGTTCTGGTGGCGGGCAGCGCGGCGGCAGCAACCGTCGCCATCTATTCCTGGCTCTCGCTGGGCATCGGCGTGCTGCTCTTTGTGCAGGCGGGGGTCATTCTCCGCGCGCGGCGCGACAACCGCCGCCGCCGTCTCTACCGCCCTGCCCGCGCCGGTCAGAAGCACGCTGTCGACACGCCGACGGACTACCCCCTGCGCTGGCACCCGCGCGCGCAAGACGATTTTCTCGTGGCGCGGCTCGTGCTGCGCGCGCCCAAGCGCGGCATCTACGCCATCCTGCTGACGGTGGAGGCCTACGACGGGCGCCGCATCATCACGGGCGGGGTCACGGGCACATCCATTGTCCACGCGCAGGGCAAGCCGGGACAGCGGCTACAGAGCCTGACGCTCTACCGCCTGGAGGCCGGCTGCCACGAACTGAGCTGGGCGCTGCCGCAGGCGGCTCGCGGCGCCCCCCGCGCCACGGTCACGCTGCTCAATCGCCTGTGAGCCACACGCCTCCTCTTGGAGCGCCGCGCCGGCCTGTGCCAAAAAGCTTCGGCACCGGCAGCCGTGCACGCATCATACTCATGGTCACTTCTACCTCGCCCGGAAATCTTTGGGACACGTGTGCTCCCAAAGGAGGACTTTTTAGAAGCCCCCATCTGCATTAGATTGAAACCAAACTTTACGCTTTCGCCAAACCACATCGCGGGCCGGAATGTATATCGTGTAAACCTCGAATTCGTTCGAGCTTGTTTCTATCGGTGATATACACCATTTCAGATAGCGATACTTTTTCACATTTTCCGGTTTCGTGTATTCTATTCCGCTATCCACTAAGCCTATATTCCATAGAAATTTGCGCAAGCCTCCAACATTCCTTGGACCCATATGACCACCATAAAGGAAGGATCCCTTTGATGTTATTTCAGACCAATCATGTTTTTCCGGTACGAATATGCTCTTTTTACCGTTAGATACAACAAATCCATCTTGTAATACGTTTATCTCAAATCCGTTAAAATCTATTATTGATTCTCCGACTGACAAGGACACTTCATTAGTTACGTAACGAAGTGAAGTATCAGTTTGAGGGATGAAACTCTCATCAATATCCACAGTGCCTTTTGAGGCAAAAACGGAAAAATTCTTAAACTCATTTGCTTTCTCTATGTAACTTGGGGGCGATGAAGAGAAACGATGATCATACACCCCCATACATGATAATGCTATATCTTTTGAGGGATGTCGAATGTTCATGATGTAAACCCATCGGGAATGTGCATCTGTCTGTTTTTGAAAAAACAAGCATGACGTTAAAGCCAATGAGATGATGATCGAAAGAATCGTTATAATGAATGCTCTTTTCATAAAAATTCGTTGATAGCACTCGGTGCATACCGAGTGCTATCTTTGCGGATGGCAAGGGGGCGCGTGGCGCTGCCGTTGGTTGTAACCTTCTTGGTGGCGCGCCGTCCCATGGTGTCGTAGGCGTAGCTGTAGCGGCGCTCGGCGACAGGGGTATTGCCGCGTTTGTAGCTCATCCCCGTGAGCAGGTCGCGCTGCGATTCATAGCTCTGCGTCAGCGTCATGTTGTTCGGCATGCTGAGCGTTTGCAACAAGTTGCTGCCGCTCAGATAGCCGTAGGCAAACTGTTTTTCGCTGTTGCCGTGCAGGAAGCCTGCCGTGTCCTTTGGCGAGCGCGCACAGCCATCCACGACCACCGTTTCAGCCGTGATCGTCGATGTGAGCTCGGAGCTGTGGCGCATGCGCTTCGTGTCTGTATCATACACACTCCACTGCATGGAGGTCAAGGCTCGTTCGCTAAGCGACAGCATTTTACTTTCATGTGTGGAGGCGCTCGATGACGCACCCGAAGCAGGAATAACGACGCCCACGCACCGAGTCGGAAGGTCTCGCATCGGCGTTGCCCCCGGTAGACAGAGCAAGCGCCACGCGCGAGAAGATCGCGCTGTGGCGCTTGCCAATGGGGTGTTGGGCATGTGTGACTTGCCTGCCGTGGCGGGCAACGGTGCTATCCTAGAATAATACCCTTGAAAAGGCGAGAAAACAAAGGGGTGCGTCATTCGTGCCCACCCCCGAACAGCCTACGTAATCGCATCTGTTCCTTTAACTTACATGGGACGCACTTTACAATGAATATTGCCCTGAAATGTGCGTGGAGGGCACCAGACTGAGCGAGACCGCTGAACGGCAAAACGATGGACCGCATGTGCCTGAATGGAGCTTACGAAGTCCGTTTTTCGTAGTGATGAGTCGCGTTGATGTAAGCCGCTGAAAGCAAGGCACAAAAAAGGAGCGGGCGCAATCATGTTGTCTTGGTTTCGACCGCTCCCACAATAGCCTTTTTGTGACTGTGATTTTTAGCAACTCTAAAATACCGTATATAAACAACTTGTGAAAATTGACCCCATTTTCTGAAAATTACCCCGAAATTCGGCTCGGCTCATAATGGGTTGTAAAAAGTTTCAGAAAGTGCTTGATTTCAGAGTTTTACAAAATACGCTAACATTACACATTCGCACTCACATGGAGTCGATTTTGGAATAGACGTGTTGCATTCTGGCGAGCTTGTCGCCGCAGGTGGGGATTATCATACGAGCAGGAACACAAATAGCGTCCCCGCTCGTTAGGCTTATGGTTTATGTGTTCAGCACTCGACGTATCCTTGTCTCTTATTGTATTCTCGTTCCAAGTCCATCATGATATTTATTATAGCCTTGAGAAATGCGTCTGAATCTTTTTCGTCAGTTCGCAAAAGCACACGTTCCAATTGGGTTAATTCCATGTAGGTACTATGATCATAACAATAGCGAAAATACATTAGCGAGGCAGCGAATCTTGCCCCTATTTTTGTACAATCGCTCATAGCTATACATCTTATATTTAATTCATTTTCACTAAGATAATTAGAAAGAGAATTTTCTTTAAAAGCCCCGTCTTCCGTTATGTATGAAAAATCATTATCTTCTCCCCCTTTAATATATTCCATGAGCAGTTTTGCTATTCTTTCTATATCTTTAGACGAAACCTTTTCCCATATATACCAATCGGAGTTTGATAATAAAAACTCAATATCCTTAACTGAGCACGCTTTATCTATTATGTCTAGTTTCATAATACACAATCTTTTTCTATTTGCGTATTGCACTTTGCTTCACCATTGGCGATGTATGCTGCGCGATAATCGGGCTTTAATTGGAAACAACTCAATTTCACAACACCTTCAACACAGGCAATTTTTCTTGATATACAATCTTTCATTCGAATAGATTTATCACATTTATTGCACTTTAAAGAATTGTACATTTGATATATATTTACACTTTACGAAAAGAGTATTTCTGGTTGCTTCATCTATCGCAGAAACTAAATCAGACAAAGCTTGTTTTACAGCTTCTCTGCACTCTTTGTTGAGAAGACATGCAGAAAGTGTTAATCCAAATGCTGCAGCAACTGCTTCAGCGGTTGAAATAGCCACCCCACCAACAACTACTACAACACCTGGATTCTTTCCTAATTTATCGATGAGGATACTAGGTGAATTATAAACCATAACATACGGATTTGCATTATCCTTTCCTTTTATTATATCTCGACTTATCCATCTTCCATGAATTGGATTATAATGTATGTAATTATAATAAACTAAACCAAACTCTGCATCATTGAACTCGCTACTCCACTGTATAAATTGTTCGACATCCCCACTTGCATTATTTTCTCCGTATGGCGTATAGGTGTAGGCGGTGCGGAGGTAGCCGGCGGGGCCGAAAACTTCGCAGATATTCTTGGTGAGGTCACAACCGTAGGCGTACCAAGTGCCGTCTTTGCGGATGGCCAGCGGGCGAGTAGCGATAGGTTGACTCGCAGGCACCCCATTGCCTGCTCGCCCCTCCGGGGCAAACCCGCTTCGCGCTTTGTCCAATCCCCCTCCGAGCCCTCGGGGGCTTTGAGTGGGATCCCACACGAGGAACCATTGGAAGGTGCCGCTGATAGCATCGATGGCGG
>JBJEVK010000031.1:0-5899 GCA_051884295.1 Akkermansia sp. | reverse complement strand
TGCCTAAAATGAAGTTGTTTTCGCTTTGTCGCATTTAGTCTTGCAATTCAGCACACCCTCGGCCGGCTTTTTGAGCGCCGGACGCGAAAACGCGAGCTTTACATCACGGGTGAATCTGTGTAGAATGTCAATATGTCTGCAGCACGTAAAGCACCCTCCGGCAAGAACGTAAAACAAGTCGCCCGTCGTTCACCCTCGAGCGCGGTATGGATAGTGGCCCTAGTGTCGCTGGGCTTGCTGGCCGGGGGGGGCTACTATTACCATGATATGCAGCAGCAGGCCGCAGCCGAGCAGGCGCGCCTGCGGGCGGAGGCCAAGCGCCGTGCCGCTGAGCAGCGGGCGCGTGAGGAGGCGGAGCGCGCGGCTGCCGAACAGGCTGCGCGCGAGCGGGCGGAGGCCGAGGAACGCGCTCGGCGCGAGGCGGCAGAGCAGGCCGAGCGCGAGCGCCTGGAGGCCGAGGAGCGCGCACGCCGCGAGGCGGAGGAACGCGCCAAGCGCGAAGCGGCAGAGCAGGAGTCTACCCCGGAGGAGGAGACTGCGGAGGAGGAGGAGCCCGAGCCGGAGCCGACTCCCGAAGTGACCAAGGGAGCTTATGCCGGACCGCTGATCCTGGTGGGCACGGCATCGCTGGACAAGGCTGCCACGGATGCCTACGAGGCGATGTTGGATCGCATGCTCAAGGAACACGATTTCAAGGATTTTGCCGCAGCGTTCAAGGGGCATATCGCCGCGGCGGCGCGCGAGCTGGTCAACGGCGACCAGTTCAACTACCAGGGCTTCCGCAGCAGCACCAGCTTGGTGAGTGCGGTGGATTGGTGCCTCGTCGCGGACACGGTGGATGAGGCGATCTTGGCCGAATTGGCCTCGGGGAGTCCGGAGGACGCGCAGAGCGGCCGCGCTTTTTGCGAGTGGCTGCGGCGCGACAAGAGCCGCCCGCTGCATGAATTGCTGCGCTGGTTCATGTTGCAGGAGGGGCGCCCCGAAAATATGGGATACTCGCTCAGGATGTTCTACGAGGTGTGGAAGGTGTGCCCTCCGCGCGAGCGTTCGCGCTACCTGAATCTGGCCATTGCCTGCGCGCTGGTGCGCCCCGAGCTGGCCAACTCGCCGGGCATGCTGATCGAACCCAAGGAGCCGCTGCTGAGCATGCCCGAGGTGTTTACCTACTTCCGCGAGCAGGACACGCGGCGCAAGCTGCTCACCAACATTCAGAAGATGAGCGTGGAACGCCTGCTCAACGTGGTGGATCTGCGCCTGACCCGCAGCGAGTTCCAGTGGGTGCATGACAATCTGAAATACAAGCGCAAGAATTGGGGAGAGGCCTACGGCTCCATCCGCTACCGCATGGACCGCGCCGCCAACAACGTGAGCCCCTACAAGACCTACACCTTTGCCGAGCTGCGCAAGGAGGGCGGTGTGTGTCGCGATCAGGCCTATTTCTGCGGCATGACCTCCAAGTGCATGGGCATTCCCTCGATTTATGCCGTGGGCGACGGCGACCGCGGCGGCCATGCGTGGACGGTGCTGCTGGTGGACGACCAGACCTGGGTTCCCATCAACAACTACGGCTACACGACGGGTCGCTTCCCCGGGGTGTGCTCGGGGCGTTCCATGCACGAGAGCGTGTACCTGAACCAAACGCGCGCCGAGCGCGCCGACAAGCTGGCGCCGGCGGGCGATGCCATGATTTTCTCCTACGTGCTGGCGCGGGCGGATGCCGTGGCGTCCTCGCGCGGGGTGGCTCGCTACCTGACGGGCGCGTTCCCCACGCTGACGGCTTCGTGGGTCACGCGTCTGGTGGTGCTGGAGACGGATGCGGACAAGCACCCGGTCTCGGTCAAGACCTGGCGCAAGATGGACAACGAGCTGCAGCGCGCGGCTTCCAAAAATGCCGAGCTGCTGGATTTGGCGGGCATGATTGAGGACAAGTATCTTTCGGACGGCAAATCCCTGGGGGCTCGCAAGAGCGAGATGGAGCGCCGCATGCGCAGCATGAAGCGCAATGTGGGCGAGGCGCGCACGGATTTGGTGGTGTCCACCATCGCCCGCGAGGCCAAGCTGCTGACGGAGGCTAAGAATTTCCGCGGCTTGGCCTCCCTCTACAAGAAGCAGCTCAAGGAATACACCGGGCGCGGTGATATTTTCAGCGAGCTGTTGGGGCAGTACATGGGCTGCCTGACGGAGGCCGAGGCCGATGAACGCACGTGGGCAAGTATGGCCAAGGATGTTGAAAAACTCTACGAGAAGAAAGTGCGCTCCGGCGGCGGGGATTATTTCAAGCTGAACAAGGAGTTGCAAATTCAAAAGCAGCTGGCCGACTGTTGGGAAAAAGCGGGCAACCTCAAGAAGGCGCAGAAGCTGCGCGAGGATGCCGATACCCGCTTGGATGCGGCGAAGAGTCAATACAAGCCCGAGGGCTCGGCGGACTAAGCGTGTGCGCTGCGTCACTACGCGCTTGCGCGCGGCGGCGCGCGCTGCTATAATGCGCGCATGAAGCCTTTGACCAAGCTCGGCGAGTATCAGGCCGCAGACGGCAGCCTGTGGGAGTTGTGGGAGCGCGACGGCGTGCTGACCATCCAGCACGATGGTCTGCCCTGCGCTTCGTCCTTCACCTACGGCAGTGAGCAGAGCATGGCCGAGACGGCGCTCTCGCCCATCACGCGGGCGGGGCAACCGCAGGTGATGCTGGCCGGGCTCGGGCTGGGCTTCGGGCTGGCCAAGGCGATGGAGTGCATCAGCCGCGAGAAAGCACGCTTTATCGTGGCGGAGCCCTTGGCGGCCATCGTGGCCTGGAACCGCGAGTTTTCACCCAACGGCGCTCTGCTGGATGACCCCCGCGTGATCATCGAGCCCGCCGAGGCCGCGCAGCTGTGCCGCAAGCGCACGGGCTCGCTGCACGCCATCTTGCTGCGCCATGTGCACGCCCGCTGCGAGCTTTCCTTGGGCGATGCGCAGGCGTACTTCAACGCGCTCAAGGGCGGCAGCCTTCTGGCCATCACCCTGGCCAAGCCGGACAAGCGGCTGGAGAGCACGCTGCGCAAGGCGGGCTTCGACGTGAGCAGCTCGCCCGTGCCTGCCTCCGACAAGGGCAAGCAGTTGCGCATGCATACGCTGGTGCTGGCGCGTCGCGGGCGTTTCGTGCCCTTTGCGGAGCGTTGAGCTGATGTTCCTGACCTGATGCCGCGATGAGTTCCTGGTTCCGCCGTCCCCGCCCCTCCTTGGATGAATTGGAGGCCATCCGCGCCAGCCGCGCCGATGGTGTGCGGCGCGTGATTTCGGTGGCGGGGGTGATTGTGCTGGTCTTTGTCGCCTTCATCGCGTCCCTGCTGGTGCTGACGCCGCTGCTGGAGACCGCGAATCTGCGGCAGGAGAAGGCCGAGGTGGAGGAGCAGCTGCGCCGCGCTCAGCAGGAGGAGGAGGAGGCGCACAACCGCTTCCGCTGGATGGCGGATCCCGAGTATTTTGAGCAACAGGCGCGCGACCGCGCCAACCAGGCCAAGGCGGACGAGGTGGTGATTCGCCGCCCCTCGCCCGAGGAAGAGCAGGCCATGCAGCGCGCGGCCTCGGCGGCGGAGCGCGACCGCGCGGCGGCGGAGAAAAAGGCTGAGCAGTCGAGTGAGAGCAAGAAAGGCAGCAACAAGCGTCAGCGCCGCTCTCGTCGCTGATCCTCGAGCCCCGGGCTCAGGTGTCGCTGCAGGAAATCGACCATGCGCTCGTAGAGCGCGTACTCGTGCTCCGGGTCGGCAAAGCCGTGCGCCTCGTCCGGGTAGACGATACATTCCGGCGGGTTGCCTGCCGCACGCATGGCCTCGGCCAGTCGGCGCGAATGGGAGGGCGGGATGAGGGTGTCTCTCTCCCCCCAGACCAGCAACAGCGGGCGCGTGATGCGCTCGGCATGCAGCGCCGGGGAAATCGCGCGCAGTCGCTCGGCCTCTGTCACGGGGTCGCCCACCAGCGCGCGCTCCTCGCCTGCAAATTCGCTGTTGGCGGGGTTGTAGTGTTCCGTCAGGTGTTGCAGTACGTCCTGAATGCCGAAGAGGCTGATGCCGCAGGCATAGAGCTCGGGGGTAAAGCAGAGCCCTGCCGTGGCCGCATAGCCCCCGTAGGAGCCGCCGAAAATGGCGACGGCTCCCTCGCGGGCAATGCCCTGCCGCACGAGCCAGGGGACGGCATCGTTCACATCGCTCTGGCAGAGCCCTAGCCCCCACTGCCGATAGCCCGCCGTGCGGAAGCGCCGCCCCCAGCCGTCGGAGCCGCGGAACTGCGGCTGCGCGACGGCGAAGCCGCGGCTGACCAGGTATTGCACCCGCCAGTCATAGGCATCGCTCGTGCGCATGCGCGGTCCGCCGTGGACAAAGAGCACGGTGGGCCAGGGACCGCCTCCCTCCGGCGTGGTGTAGTAAAGGGGAATGCGCGTGCCGTCGCGCGCGGGGTAGGCGGCGTAGTGCATGGGGCGCATGGGCGGCAGGCTCTTGTGAGTCTCTGCTGCGATGTGCTCAAGCCCCTGCTCGCTCAGCAGGGCATAGCGCTCGGGAAGCCCGCGCCCGCTGAGGCACACGAGCGCGCGGCGCCCATCCGGCGAAAAGCGCAGCGGCAGCATGTCCGAGCGCAGGGCGCGGCGCAGCGGCAGCGCGCGCAGCGGGTGGAAACAGTGACTCTCGGTCAGCGCGCAGAAGCCGACCGGCTCGCGTCCGGCGAAGACCGGCCCCGTCACATCGAAGTTGCCGTGGGAGGCGAGGTCGACGCTCTGCCCGTTGCGTGGATTGAGGCGGGTGAGGACGGCGGCGCGGTGGCCGACATCGTGGCGCAGCAGCAGCTCCCGGTCGCCGAGAGCACCGATTAGTTGCAGTTGATCTTCGCTGCCCGCTCGCAGGAGTTCCTCACCCGCCGCATTCAGCAGTTGCTTGCTGCCGTCGGGCCGCCAGCACAGCTCGCCCAGCAGACGGCCATCCGGCGCAAATGCCCAGGCCAGCGCTCCGCGCGGGTTTTCGTAGAAGGGACGCAGGCGAAATTCTCCCGCGACCTCCTCCAGCAGCAGGAGCGGTGCCGTGGCTGTGGGGACTTCGCCACTTTGCAGCAGCAGCCGGTCGCCGTCCAGCCGCTGTACGGGATCGCTCCAGGTGCCCAGCCCCGGCGGGCGCAGCTCCCTGCGCTCCTGCTCCCCCGTCAGCAGCCACCAGCGGGTGCGTCCTGCTGCATCCTGCCCCCAGACCAGCAGTCGATTCCCCGTCAGCGGCTCCGCGCCGCACAGGAGGCTGAGCGGAAATGCGGGTGGCGACCACTCGCGCCCGTTAGCCTCGTGCACGAGTAGACGCGTGCGCCCGCAGCGCAGCAGCACGCGCTGCAAGGCTTCATCCGCGCTCAGTATGCAGATGTCGGTCGCCTCGGCGTAGTCGTGCGGTGTCTGTGCCCACGCGGCGCCGAGCATCAGCAGCAGGGCAAGAAGGAGATTGTTGTGCCACATGGTCGACGGGAAAAAACGCGGTGCCTTGCCGAGTTGGGGAAGCAAGACACCGCGCCGGAGCTTCTGAACAGAAGAGCTTTAGTAGGAACCTTGGAAACCGCTGCCACCGCAGAAGGGGCAGCGCATTTGTCCCATCCCGGTTCGTCCGGTTCCTTTGCAGTGAAAACAGTTGTAATTGTCGCAGTTCATTTCCTTCTCATGGGAGGAAGCGGCTGCAGCTGTGCTGATGCTCATGAAACCGGTCACGGCAAAAGCCGCTACCAACATCGATATTGCAATCTTTTTCATCTTGGATAGTGATATTATTTGTACGCACCACGCGTACATGGGTAAAATATCTCCAAGAATAGCATTAGTCAAGATATTTTATCGATTTTATCGAAAAAAGGGCTCTTCGTCTATTTTTGTGGAGTGAAGCCGCGAGTACAACCTAAC
>JBJEVK010000030.1:0-6017 GCA_051884295.1 Akkermansia sp. | reverse complement strand
CAAGGTGTTCTGCAACGGCTTTTCGGTGTCGCATTTGATTTTGCAACTTACATTGATGACGAGCCTTGCATTTTCTGCTTGCCATCATCCCCCACGCTTGCTAGCATAACAGGCGTTCCGTCAGTCTCTTTTTCCATGAAATTCTCCGCTTTGCTTTGCTTTGCCGCCGCGCTGGCGCTCGCCCTGCCTGTGCACGCCGCCAAACCGAAACCCGCCGCTGCCGCCGCTGCACAGGCCGGCGGCGAGGAACTCGAAGCCCCCAAAACCGGTCCGCGCTTCGTCCTCTGCTCGGTGGACGGCAGCACCCTGCCCTCGCCCCTCTACTACAAGGCGGGCAAAACGACCTTCCGCAGCGTGCGGCTCGGCGGGCGCATTCCCTCACCGCGCATTCGCCCGGAGAACGGGGTCATCAACTTCTACGAAACAGAGCCCTCCATCGTGCCGGGAGCCAAAGAGGCCGCCGACTTGCCCAAACCCGTTCTCACCATCAATGTCAACACCCCCGGCAAAACGCTGGGCATCATCATTCCCACGGGCGGCGGCAAAGCCAATGTGCTGTTCATCGAGGAGAAAAACTTCCCCAAGAAAGGGCAGCACATCATCAACCTTTCCCCCTATCCGCTGAAGATTACGACCTCCACCAAGCCTGATTTCTCCGACAAAAAAGAGCACACGATCGGCGTTTTCCGCCGCGACACCCCCGTCACGAGCGAGAACAGCTGGTCTTTCAACGGGGAGGAGGGCGCCGTTGTCAGCTTTATCCTCTCCTACCGCGGCAAGGATGCCAAGGAGTTCAAGAACTTCAAAGCCTCGCGTTTCTCGATTTCTCCGGACAAATCCCAAATCACCCTCATCGTGCGCGATCCGAAACGCGAAGCTCCCAAGATGCTCTCCATCGACTTGGGCAAGGATGCCAACTAATTTCCCCCTCCACCCCCATGTCACCGGAACTACACCGGAATGATGCCGTTGCCGAGCGCATCGCGCACATCGGCGACCAATTTGCCATCAGCGGAGAATTCCAATACGGTGAGGAGCTGCGCAACGGGCACATCAACACCACTTACCGCGCCTGCTACAAGACCGAGGACGGACATCTGGATCGCTACATTCTCCAGCGCATCAATGACTATGTGTTCAAGGATCCTGCGCTGGTCATGCGCAATGTGGAGAAGGTAACCCGCCACATCATCTGGAAACTCATGCGCCGCCGCCGCGATGCAGCGGGGCAGACGCTGACCCTCTACCCCGCGCGCGGCGGGCGCAACTACATCTACCTGCCGGAGTGCGGCGGTATGTGGCGCTGCTACAACAACATCGAGGGTACCCACACCTACGATGTCGTGGAAAACACCCGCCAAGCCTACCAAGCGGGCTTTGCCTTCGGCTCCTTCCAGGATCTGGTCAGCGATATGAATCCCGTGGACATCAAAGAGTCCATCCCCGATTTCCACAACACGCCTCGGCGCTACGAGCAGCTGCTCGAGGCCGCACGCCGAGACCCCCAGCAGCGCGCCGCCAAGTGCACCGCCGAGTTGGAGCTGCTGGCGCAGTGGGCTCCCGAGTTCGGCAAGCTCATCGAAATGCAGATTCGCGGCGAACTGCCGACCCGCATCACCCACAACGACACGAAAATCAACAATGTCATGCTCGATGAGGAGACCGACAACGCCGTCTGCGTCATCGACCTGGACACGGTCATGCCGGGGCTCTCGCTCTATGACTTCGGCGACATGGTGCGCACCGCTACCTGTTTGGCTCGCGAGGACGAGGAGGATCTCTCACTCGTCAGCATCCAAATGCCTTTCTTTGAGTCATTGGTCGAGGGCTACCTCGATGCAGCCAGCGGCTTTCTCACCCCGAACGAAACCGACAATCTCGCGTTCTCCGGCTGGCTTATCACGACCGAAATCGGCATCCGCTTCCTGACGGATTATCTGGAAGGCGACCGCTACTTCAAGACTGAGAAGCCGGAACACAACCTCATCCGCGCACGAAATCAGCTCCGACTGGCGCAAAGTATCCGCAGCAAAATGCCCGCGATGCAACGCTACGTGCAGCGCTTGCTCAAGGCGTACCGCAAGTGAAGAGTCGCCTGCTCAGCTCTGCCGTGCTGCTCAGCCTCGCGGCAGCGGCGCTGCCCTTGTCCGCGATGACGCTCGATGAACTCAGCGAGCGCTGCCCCGGCGCCGAACGACGCGGCAGCGCAGCGGCGTTTACGCTGGAGGGGGTGCGGCATCTCGTGCTGGCCGATGAACAGGGCACCGTGCAGGCGCTCATCGCCGATGACACCCCCCTCGTACGCCCCGCCGAGGATTGGGGGCTGGAGCAGGCTTCCCTCACCAGCGGCACCTCCTGCTGCATCTTGCTGGCCCATCAGGAGGATGTGCCGGATGCACTCCTGCCCGGCAAGAGCATTCCGGAAATACTGGCCTACCTGATACACCACGATGACTACAGCCCCGTGAGTCTGGACGACTACGGGCGCCTGCTCTGGGCCACCGGGAAAAAAAAGAGCGTGGATTTCTACCTGCCGCTGGCCGACGGCGACAAACTCCGCGCGCTGGAGCTGCGCGCGGTCGGCCTGAGGGTCGGTGGGTTTGCGGCCGGCGTGCTCGCCCGCAAACTCGGCTGCGACGACCCCTTCTCCGAGGACGTCGCGCAGGACGATAACGCCGCCCTGCTCTACCGCAACCGTCGCATCAAAATCATCCGCATCGGCAGGCGCCTGTGGCTCACCGCCCTCAACAAGCGCGAGCCGGCACCCGCGCCGCGCCTGCACTACCCGGAGGTCAGCTACCGCGAACCGGAGCCTCCGGCGCCCCCCGAGCCGACGCCGGAACCGCCGGAGCCCGAGCCAGCCCCCGAGCCGCTGCCTGCGCTCAGCCCCTCGGAGGCGCGACGGGCGTACATCGAGCAGCTGCGCAGTCTGTAGCGTGCGGCTCAGGCGCGCTCCTGCAGGTAGGTCGCCAAGCCCGCCAGCGCCCGCGCGCGGTGCGAGATGGCATCCTTGGCCGCAGCCGGCATCTCCGCCGTCGTGCAGTCGTAGCCGTCGGGCAGGAAGAGCGGGTCATAGCCGAAGCCGTTGGTGCCGCGCGGGCAAAGGGTAATTTGCCCCTCCACCCTGCCCTCAAAGGCCGCCAGCTCGCGCCCGCCCTGCGCCAAACTGATCGCACACACAAAGCGGGCGGTATACGGAGCAGCACCCGGCATGCCCGCCAGCTCGCGCAACAACTTGCGGTTGTTGGCCATGTCGTCACCGTGTTCTCCGGCATAGCGGGCAGAAATCACACCCGGCTGCCCGTTGAGCGCGTCCACGCACAGACCCGAATCATCGGCCACCACCAAGGCCTGCGGCAGGTAAGCCGAGATGCACTCGGCCTTTTGGCGGGCGTTCTCCGCGAAGGTGCGCCCCGTTTCGACAGCCTCGGGAGCTTCGGGATACTCCGCAAGGGTGTGCACTTCGTAGCAGGGAGGGAGGATGCGGGCGATTTCCAGCGCCTTGTGGGCATTGCGGGTCGCGATGACGAGGGGGATGCGTGTGTTCATGAAGGTCGGGAGTTGCGGCGGAATACGCGGGTGAAGAAGAGGTACACCACCACGGCCGCCAAGAGCGAGGAGACGAGATCCGCCACGCTCTGGGAGAGCCAAATGCCCGCATCGCCCAGGCGGGGCGGCAGCAGCAGCAGCGCGGGCACCAGCACAATCAACTGGCGCGTCAGGTTCAGGAAAATACTCATCGCCGGGCGACCGATGGCTTGGAAAAAGTTACCCACCACCACCTGCGTGGCCACCAGCGGGAAGAAAATCGTCAGCAAGCGCATGCCGCGCACAGCCAAATCAGCCAAGCGCGCCGAATCCGCATCCTGCACATTGACAAAGGCACCGACCAGCACGCGCGGCATGCCCTGAATGAGCAGCCAGCCCACCAGCATCACCAGCGTGGCCGAAATCAGCGCGCGGAAAAACACGCTGCGCACGCGGCGGTAGTTGCCCATGCCCAGGTTGTAGCCCGCGATGGGCTGCATGCCCTGCGTGATGCCCAGCACCACCATCACGAAGAAAAAGACAATGCGGTTGACCACGCCGAAAGCGCCCACGCCCATGTCTCCCTCGTAGCGCAGCAGCAGCCCGTTGAAGAGCACCACAATCACGCAGCCGACGGCATTGAGCAGGCAGGGCGGCAGCCCCACCGCCATGATGCGCAGCATGATGGGTTTGGAAAGTTTGTAGATCCCGCGCCGCAGGTGCAGCACACTTCGCCGCCGCAGGTAGTGCGCCCCCACCCACAGCATGCCCACCCCCTGCGCTGCCACGGTCGCCAGTCCCGCCCCCGTCATGCCCCACTCCAGCTCGTAGATGAACAGGTGTGCCGCCGCGATGTTGACCAGCATAGAAATCAGCAGACTCACCATCGCCTTGACAGGATAACCGCTGGCGCGCATCAGGTGGTTGAGATTCATGAAACAGCTGCTGAGCGGGAAACCCAGCATCGTCACCAGCATGAAATCGTAGGCAGGCTGCAGCGTATCCGCCGTCGCGCCGAAGAAGAGCAGCAGCGGGCGGAGAACGGGGATGCAGATCGCCGCCAGCAACACCCCGCCGAGCAGCCCCAGCACCACACAATGCCCCAGCACGCGGTAGGCGCGGTCGAAATCGTGCTGACCCAGCGCAATGGAGGCATTCGCCGCGCTGCCCAGCCCGATCAGCGTGCCGAACGCCACCGTCAGATTCACCAGCGGGAACACGATGGCCATGCCCGCCATCGCATACGCGCCGCAAAAGCGACCGATGTAGATGGCGTCGACGATGTTGTAAATCGACATGGCCGCCATCCCCACAATGGCAGGCAGCGAATACTGCCACAGCAGCCGCCCCATCGGCTTCTGCTCCAGCTCCAGCAATTTGGGATCGCGCTTCATCGCCGTCTCAACGAATCACCCGCCGCAGCGGGCACCTTCACCACCGCCCCTTGTTGAAGCGGCTCACCTCGCGCGCCGCCTCGCGCATCTCCACGCGTGCCTTGAGGTCGTAGCGCTGGTCGCGGTGCGTCTTGCCGCGACCGATGCCCAGCTCGGCCTTCACCTTGCCGTTCTTCCAGTACAGGCGCAGCAACGGCAGCGCAAAACCCTTCTGCGCCTGCTGAATCTCCAGCTTGAGAATCTCGCGCTTGTGCATCAGCAGGCGGCGCGGACGCTTCGCCTCGTGCTGGAACCACTTGCCCGCCGTCTCCCAAGGCTGCACATCGCAACCGTAGAGGAAGAGCTGCCCCTTTTCCACGCGCGCAAAAGCATCGGCCACGTTCACACGGCCCTCGCGAATGGACTTCACCTCGGTTCCGCGCAACTCGATGCCGCACTCGTGACGCCCGAGAATCTCGTAGTCACGACCGGCTTTCTTGTTGCTGGCAATCAGGGAGGAAGCGGCTTGGGGTTTCTTGGCCATGGCAGAAAAAGGAAAGGGAAAAAAGCGACCCGTCCCCGCCGAAAGGCGGGCGGGTCGCCGGGGAAAAGCCTTGCAACGGGGATTACAGGTCGGGCGCGATGGTCAGCGTCACGGGCTCGATACCCTCGGGCGCTGCGGCCTCCGCCACCTGGGCAAAGGGATCCGCCTCCTCGGGCGCATTCGCCGCCGCGAGCTCCTCGGGGCTCATCTCGTGCCACACGATTTTGCCTTGGATAATCTCCGTCAGGGCAATATCACCGCACTGCATCTCCGGGGTCGTCACCACATAGGGATCCGAACCGTGGTTGAGCTGGTGGACGCGCTTGGACACGATATTGACAAGAAGCTGATGATCGCCGACGATCGCCGCAGCTTTTTCGATGAGTTCAACGTTCATGGGAGCAAAGGGGGGTGATTCCCGCACCTGCGGGTTGGCTATTGTAGCGCGCGAACGCCTCCCCTGCAAGCCTTTAATCGCGTCATGAGCGCAAAAGACGGCGCGCACGGATGAAACGCGCAGGGTCTGTTGCAAATCCGCTGGTGGGGAGGGAAGCCCGGAATAAGACAAAGAA
>JBJEVK010000029.1:0-25790 GCA_051884295.1 Akkermansia sp. | reverse complement strand
GTGCCTAAAATGAAGTTGTTTTCGCTTTGTCGCATTTAGTCTTGCAATTCAGCGTCTACGGCAACGGCCACGTTGTACCATGTCCCCGCCGACAGCGTGATGCTGCCGGAGTCGGTATACTCTGCGACATTCTTGTAAGTGAGACTGATTTTGTTGCCTTTGATGTCAAACTTAATGCCCTTATCTGAGCCGTCGCCGGTGCCGAAGATGGATTTCGTGCCGTTGGTGTTGTCCAGTTTGATCCAAGCCATCAGCGTATAGCTGGAGTTGTGCAGGGCACCGAGACCGTTGGACCAGTAGGCATCGCCGACTTTGATCCAGTTTTTGTCGGACAACGTGACAGCCCTGCCCAAGTCCTGCGTCAGTTGGCGATTCCCGACCGCTGTGCCGGTCGTCATGCCGCTGTCGGCATACGTTACCGAGCCGTCTTGCCAAGCTGTACTGGAGCTCGTGGTGCCATCCTCGTTATCCGTGGTCGTGGTGACATTTTTCCCGTATGTCATGGTGCCCGCAGTGTGCAAGCCGTTGCCTGTTTCGGAGGCCAGGGAGTCCTCGAAGGTCCAGATGGTGTTATCAAAAGCGCTCGCTGCGGGAAGAAGGGCAGCAAGAGCTGTAAGAAAGATGTGTTTTTTCATGTCGAAAACGTGTTGGATGACGAAGAAGGAAATACTTCTTACGGGGCAAGGATATAGCATTCGGAATGCTGTAGCGTGGAAGAGTCTGTGTTTGCGATTCATACGGAGCACGCGCCGTTGGGATAGAGGATGAAAAATGATACCTAAGCATTGGAATGTGAAAATTTTGCTTGCTACAGCATTCCGAATGCTGTAGCAGTGTGACATGTTTCGCGCTTGCACGCAGGGGGACGGACAGGGTAAACTACGCGCATGAGATGTCTTTCCCTGCTGCCCCTCTTGTCGCTGCCCCTTGCTGCTGCTGATTTTGCCGAGGGAGTGCGCGCCATTCTGCCGCCGCCGCTGGAGCCCGCTGCGCCTGCGGCTCCCGCCGAGGAGCCCGCGACTGAGCCTGCGCCCGAGGCGGAGCCGACGGCGCCGCAGCCGACGGCGTTTGATGCCCGCCGCGACCTGGTGTTTACGCCCGAGCCCGCCCCGGCGGCGGATGCGAGCCCGGCAGCGCACCCCGAGGCCTACGCCAAGTTCAAGGAGCTGCTCGCTTCGCAGACGGAGAAGAATCTCTACGATTTCTGCCCGGCGGCCGAGACGGCTTTCTCCGCCACGGGCGATGAGTTCGCCGTGCTGGCGTGGATGGAGCAGGCCGCGCGCGAGGGTCAGCCCGCCGCGCAGCAGTTCTGCGCGGATCGCCTGCTCATCAACGTGCGGCGGGATGCCCTGCAGAGCCCCGAGGTGCAGCGCGCCTACCGCCTGGCGCGCGCCGCGGCCGATGCGGGCTACGACCCCGCCAAGGTCAATGTCTACATGTGCCTGCGCAACGGCGTGGGCGTGGCAAAAGATGAAAAGGCCGCCGAAAAGTACATGCTGGAGGCCTGCCGCAGCGGCGGCATCATCCCGCGCTTCAAGTGGCTGCAAATCAGCGGGCGGCTGCAGAAGTTCGAGGATCGCGACAAGCCCGCCGTCAAGGGGGAAATCGAGCGCAAGAACCACCATGTGATTTACTTCATCGCCATGATGGCGCCCAATCACGCCGACAAGGTGGAGTGGCTACAGAAAGCGGCGCGCCTCGGCAACGCAGATGCCATCTACATGCTGTCGGTCATCGCCTCGGGGCAGGATGCCAAACTGAGCTACGAGCTGCTCAAGGAGGCCATCAGCCGCCACAACGACGAGGCCATGTTCACCCTGGGCACGGTGCTGGCGGAGGGCAATCCGCAGTCGGAGGTGATGCGCACCGTCGGGTTGCAGCACGATGACCGCGCCGGGCGTCACCTGATTAAGACGGCCTCCATGCTCGGCAATGCGGCGGCGCACTTCTGGCTGGGGCGCGTGTACCACGACGGGGTCTACGGCCTGCCGCAGGACGACGCCCGCGCCTACCGCCACTTCGAGGCCGGTGCGCAGCAGGGCGACCGCGCCTGCCTCTGCTCGCAGGGGGTCATGCTGCTGCGGGGCATCGGCACCGCCAAGGACGAGCGCCGCGCGCTGGTCTGCCTGAACGCCGCCGCCAATCGCGGGCACGCGCAGGCCGTGGTGGCGCTGGCCTATGCACTGTTCACGGGCAGCGGGGTGCCGGCGGATGCGGCCAAGGCGGCGGAGATTTTGCAGGAGGCGGCCACGATGGGCTACCCCGAGGCCTATGTCTACCTCGCCTATGTGACGGCCAAGGGGGGCGCAAATCTTCCGGCGGATGAGCGCATGGCTAAGCACTGGATCGACATCGCCGCCGTGGACATGAAGGGCGAGGCGCAGCGTCTCTACGAGCGCCTGATGAGCGCCCCCGCATGGGAACCGGAGCCCTGAGCCCCCTGCCGCTTCCTCACTCTCTCCGCTGCGCGTGTCGCACCTCTACATCCACATCCCCTTTTGCCACCGCATTTGCCCCTACTGCGCTTTTTTCAAGCACACGCCGGGGCGCACGGACATGCGCGGTTTTGTGGCGGCGGTGGCGCGCGAGGCGCAGCTGCGCCTGCCGGAGGGCTTTGCGCCGAGCACGATTTATTGCGGCGGTGGCACGCCGAGCATGCTCTCGCCCACGCATTTGGATGCGCTGGTGGCGGGGCTGCGGCAGTGGATGGATTTCTCGCAGCTGCGCGAGTGGAGTTTCGAGGCCAACCCCGCCACGCTGACCCCCGCCAAGGTGCGTCGCTGGCGCGAGCTGGGGATTACCCGCGTGTCGCTCGGCGTGCAGAGCCTGGAGCCCGAGCTGCTGCGGCTGCTCGGGCGCACGCATACCCCCGAGCAGGTGGCGGCGGATGTGGCGCTGCTGCGGGCGGAGGGCATTGAACAGTTGAATCTGGATCTCATGTTCTCCCTGCCGGGGCAGAGCTTGGCGCAGTGGGAGCACACGTTGGAGTCGGCGCTGGAGCTGCAGCCCGAGCACCTTTCGACCTACAATCTTTCCTACGAGGAGGACACGGCCTTTTTCGAGCGCTACGGCGCATCGGCGGGGGATGAGGAGACGGATGTCCTCTTCTTCCGCCGCGCGGATGAGTTGCTGCGCGCGGCGGGCTATCGGCACTACGAGATTTCCAACTTTGCCCGCCCGGGCTGTCGCTGCCTGCACAATCTGGCCTGCTGGCGCGGCGAGGATTATGCCGCGCTGGGGCCCGGCGCCGTGGGGAGCCTGCGCGGGCTACGCTATCGCAATGCGGAGGACACGCCGACCTACATCGCAGCGCTGCAGGCGGGGCAGTTGCCGCCCGCCGTGTGCGAGCAGCTGACGCCGGCACAGCGCCGCACGGAGCTGCTCGGGCTTCAGCTGCGCACGGATGAGGGGCTCGAGCCCCGGTGGCTGCGCGCGCAGGATGCTCCCACCGTCCGCCTGCTGGAGGAGCAGGGCTTGGCGCGCCGCCGCGCGGACGGCGGGCTGGTGCTCACGCCTGCGGGTTTTTTGGTCGCAGATGCCATCGCTGTGGAGCTGATGTGAGGCATGGCGCTACAGGACGCCTCGATGTCCGCCATCCCGTGGTAGGGTCGCAGATGCCATCGCCGTGGAGCTGATGTGAGGCATGGCGCTACAGGACGCCTTGATGTCCGCCATCCCGTGGTGGGGTGGCGGATGCCATCGCCGTGGAGCTGATGTGAGCGGCGGCAGAAAGGGGGCGCTTCCCTTGCGGGAAACGCCCCCGGAGCTATCGGGAAACTGTGTCGGCAGAGCCTCAGAAGCTGTAGCCCACGTTCACGTTGATGTTCTGGCGCGTGGCCTCATCGCGCAGCTCGGCGCTGTAGGAGGCGCCGGCGCTCCAGCTCTCCGTGATCGCCCAGTTGCCGCCCACGCAGAACTCGACGGCGTTGCGCGAGGTCTTGACGGAGTGCCCCGCTTCCTCACCGTGCAGCCCGGTCGCGCTGAGCTTGGCGTTGCGGCGCAGCGCATCGCCCGTGTAGCTCACGGAGGCATAGGGCGTCAGCGTCCCCTGCGACAGCTTGATGTCGCGGCTGAGCGTGGCGCCCAGCTTGAGCGCCAGATTTTGGTAGGCGCTCTCCTCGCGATAGCGCGCGGCGTAGGCGCCGCTCTCGGTCGCATCGTCGAGGCTCACATAGCTGTACTCCACGCCGACGAAGGGCGTCAGCTTGCTGCCGCCGGACAGCTCAAAATCCTTGGAGAGCGTGGCGCCGATGTTCCAGGCGTCCGCATCCCACTCGGTGTGCGCGCGGCGTCCCGTGGTGGTCGAGTAGCGGTCGGACTCCTGCTCGAAGGCGCCGTAGGTGACAAAGCCGCTCAGGCGCAGCCCGCCGGCGGGGCACTCGGTGAGCCCGTAGAGACCGATGAGGGTCGCATCCTGATCCACCTTGGCGGCGGAGTAGAAGCCGTTGCCCGCATCCATGCTGGAATCGCCCGTGCTGTAGCCCAGCGCGAGACCCAACAGCGAGTTTTTGCCGATGCTGCGGTCGAAGCCGACGGCGGCACCGAAGTTCTTGCCCTCGTAGCCGCTGACGCCGGAGTGGCTGTTGATGTTGCGGAAGTTGCCGAGCGCGGAGGCCCAGGTGCGGGTGGCGCCGCTGCGGGGCATGGCGGCTTGCGCCAGCGCCGTCCGGCTGAAGCCGGAGGCGATGTCCGCGGCGCTCACGGCGCTGTCAGCTACCATCGCGACATCCTCCTGCCACTCCTCAACCACCGTGATGCAGCCCGTGGAGAACAGCCTGTCTGTTTCCCAGATGTAGCCGCTCGCCAGCGCGGGCAGGGAGGCGTAGTCCACCGTGTAGCTGCCCGTGAGGTGCTGCGTGCCGGTGATGAGCGTGAGGGAGTCTCCCTCAGCGAAGACGCCGTCGAGAGCTGAGGCATCGCTGGTGACATAGCCGGGACCATTCGGGTTTGCCGCCTCGTAATAGAAGCTCACGCGCACGTTGTTCACTGTGGTTGTACCGGTCAAATCCAGCTGCGAGTGATGCGTGGCGGCGGAGACGGTGCCGTTCCAATCCGCACTGGTGACGAGGCAGAACTTCCACTCGCCGCCTTGGAAGTCGGAATGGTTGATGCTCAGCACGCCGGGGGAGTTGCCGATGCGCAGGGTGCCGCCCGTCATGCTGATGCCGGAGACGGTGCCCGTGCCGCTGAGCGTGGCGCCCTCGGTGAAGGTGATCTTCTCCTGCGTATCAGGACTTGTTTGCAGCGTGGAGCCCACGAGCTCGATCTCGCCGCTCACCGTGCCGGAGCCGGCGGTGAGGGTGCTGCCGTCGGTGAGGGTCTGCTTGCCGTCCGAAACCTTCAGCGAGCTTGTCGCGACTTCGGTGTTCGTCAGGGTGTTCTCGCCTGTGACGGTCAGTGTGCTTGTCTCGACCTCGGTGTTCGTCAGGGTGTTGTCGCCCGTGAGTTCCACCTCCTTGTAGTTCGTAATGGTGCTGGTGGTCGCCTCGGTCTGACCGATGCTGTTGGCGCTGAGCACCAGCTTGCTGTCGCTGTCGTCAGTCGAGCCGCCGCTGAGGGTGGCCGTCGTGATGGTGTTGCCGCTCAGGCTGGTGTTGGTGGCGGTGAGGGTAGCTGCCGTGATGGTGTTGCCGCTCAGGCTGGTGCTGTCTGCGATGATCTCCACCGTTCCGACTTCACTTTCGCTCAGGTTGGTGTTGAGCTGCGGCGCGTTGTCAGAGGTCTCTTTGTTGATGATAATCGAGTTTTCCTCCTTGCCCGTCAGGGTCAGCTCGGCCGCTGTGACTGTTGTCTGATTGTCGCCCACTCCTGTGGTGGTGGTGAGGGTGGCGCTATCGGTGCCGGAGCTGCCGAGCGAGGTGCCGGTTCCGAGACTCACCGTGTTGTCACCGTCCGTAATGGCGCCGGCATCGATGGTGGCGGTGGTGGTGTTCTGCTCCTGACCGCTTGCCGTGGTGGTGACCAGCTTGTCGCCGAACACGATGGAGTTGATGCCCTCGCCCGAGCCCGTTGTCTCGAAGCTCAGCGTGGTGGCGGTGTCGCCCTCCGTCAGCGTCAGGCAGCTGTTTTTCCAGTCAACGGTGATGTTGTCGCCGCCGTTGAGCCACTGAATCTGATCGAGCGACACGGCCTGCTCCTCCTCCCCAATGGTGAGCAGCGAGCCGCCGACCCCGAGCAGGGAGCTGAGCCGGCTCAGGTCAACGGTGTAGGTCAGCGTTGCCGCTGTTGTCGATGTCAGCGTCATGAAGGAAGAGCCGTCCTCCAGCTTCGTGTTGAGCGACACGTTGACCGTGCCGTTCAGCGCGGCACCGTCCAGGTAGTTGGCGCCGCTCAGGGTGACATTGACGGCGTTGATGCTGTCAAAGCCCTGAATCTTGCCCGAGGTAATCGTTCCCGTGAAGGCGCTCTCCGCTGTGCCGAGGTTCAGGATGGTCTCGCCGTTGACTGTAGCACCGTCGGCTTTGCCGATGACGGAGCCCGTCACGCTCGCGCTGCTGCCCGTCCACGTCACGACGGCATCCTTCTTGACGGTGCTGCCGCTATCGCCGCAGGCGTAGACATTGCGACCGATGCTGCCGCCGCTGATGGTCACATAGGTGCTGCCGTCGATGGTGTCGCTCTCGCCGCCGCCGTAGACGGAGCCGGTGATGCCGCCGTCGCTGATGGTCACATAGGTGTTGCCGGTGACAATGCCCTTCTCACCGCCGCCGTAGACGGAGCCGTTGATGCTGCCGCCGCTGATGTTCAGGTGGGTGTCGCCTTTGACCGTACCGCAGACGGTAACGGTTGTCGGCATCGTGCCATCCTGTTCCACCACATTCACGCTGCCGCCGGAGGCTCCTGCGTGTATTTTGATGGTGTTGGTCTGCCCGTGCTCACCGCCGCTGATGTTGAAGTAGGTGGAGCCCGAGTATGCGCTGAGGGTGACGACGTTCCCGTCTGCATCCCGATAGGCGTAGCCCTTGTGAGCTCCGGCAAACAGATCGCTGCTGCAGTTCAGATGCCCGCCGGTGACGTTGATGGTGATGGTGCCGTCCGCCGAGCCGTTGCGACCGCCGCAACCATGGAACTCGCTGGTGATGGTGGAGCCGATGAGGTTGATTTCAATATCACCGCGAACAGCGAGCCCCTCGAGCCAGCCCCATTTCTCCATGGTGGCGATGTTCGGCACGAAGTCGGCGTTGAAGCCTGCGCGGACATCGCTGATGGTTCCCTCGTACAGGTTCAGGGTCAATTTCTCCTCGCTGCGTACGGGAATGCCGTTGGAGGCTTCAAAACAGGGCAGATTATTGAAATAGAAGCCCGCCAATTCGATGCCGCCGATGAGGAGGGGAATCTTGGTGTCTGCGCCGTAGACATTGATCGTGCGCGAGCCGTACACGCCGCCGTTGTAGTTGGCATCGGCCGTGAAGTAGTAGTTGCTGTTGCAGTTAACGACATTGACCACCGAGTTGTTCACGAACAGCGGGCGCCCGTTTTTCTCGAGATCCAACTTGCCCGTGGTGTCCGTGGCGGTAATCAGGCTTTCGGGGGTGTTGACGTTGGCGCTTTCGGTGCTGTTGATCAAACCGACTGCACCGGCGTTGTCAATATCACTCTTGGTGAGATTGCTGTAGGTGACCTCGGTATCGCAGCGCCCGGTGGCCTCGTCGTAGTTGGTGTAGGTAATGGTGATTGCCGGTGTCTTAGCTTCCTCGGCGAGAAGGGCGGGGAAGAGCACCGCTAACAGAGAACTGATGAATAGGGTCTTTTTCATGGTGTTGGAGGAAGGGGGATATGCCCATCCGGGGGGGGTTATACAGCATCTCGCATGCTGTGGCAAGTAAAATGTTAGCGCAAGAGCGCATTTAATATGAGAGCATGATGTAGACTCTATTGTTTAGAGGTCCTAACTTGTTGGTTTTCAATAATGAATCTTGCCACAGCATGCGAGATGCTGTAAAGACCGGACAGGTGCCCCCGGGGGGGAGCCCCCCGGGGGCGGGTTGCCTGTCGATCGGCAACCTGTTCTGTGGAGCATCAGAACAGGTGGTGCGGTATTTTGATAGCAGAATCCCGCAACCTCCGTCCGAGAGAATACAGCCTTGCGCATGCTGTGTCAACGAAATTGTCCCGATTCGAGCGGCAAATGGGCGTGCTATTACCCGTCGGCACAGGGTTTCCGCACGCTTGTCGTCTGACAGTCAATCCATCAGCCAGCTACAGCATGCGCAATGCTGTAGTCGCTCAGCGGCGGCGTCGGCGGCGCCTGCGCTTGGGCGGGCGGCTCGGGTGCTGGCGCTCCAGCTCCACCTGCATGAGCAGGAGGGTGAAGAGCCCGGCGGCGTTGATGCAGACGAGCGAGTGCTCGGACACGGCCGCCGCGAGCTCGACCGTGCGCCGCAGCTCCGCGGCGTACTCCTCCGGGTCGATATCCGGCAGGGTGTTGCTCACCTGCGCATGCAGCCGCATGAGCGCGCGGTAGAAGGCCGGCCAGTTGTCGGCGGGCTCGGCGGCGAGGGCGGCCATCAGCTCAGAGGGCAGAGCATTGAGCGAGCGCTCCAGCGCGCGCAGGCGGCAGCGCAGGCGGCGATCCGTCGCCGAGGTAAAAGCTGCCTCCAGCCGGTGGCGCAGCGGCGTCTCCCACGCCCCGTAGGCCTCCAGCACCGCGACGGGCACATGCCCCGGCTCGGGCGGCACGCCCCCCTTGCGTCGCGCCAGCTCCTCGAAGAGTCGCTCGATGGCCTCCAAGCGCCCCTGCGGGCTCAGGCTGGCAGATTCAAAGAGCATGGAAACTCAGGAGGCGCTTTTCTCCTTGGATTTTTTGGATGCCTTTTTCTCCGATGCTTTGTATTCGGGTACGATTTTTTTCTTCTCCCCGTTGACCACCAGCGTCACCTCCGGGTGATTTTTGGTTCTCGTGGTGAGTTTGTAGTGGGTCACTTTGCCGTTCTTCCACTCCATGTCCACGGTGATGTTGCCGCGCGCGCGGATGCCGTGGACACGCCCCTCGCTCCAAGCCTCGGGCAGAGCCGGCAGCAGCACAATCTCGTCCGCATGGCTCTGCAGCAGGATCTCGCTCATGCCGCCCGTGATGCCGTAGGTGCCGTCCATCTGCATGGGCGGGTGGTTGCCGAAGAGGTTGTCGAGGACATTGTGCGTCAGGTAGCCGCGCACCATCTCGTAGGCTTTTTCCGGTTTGAGGAAGCGAGCCCACAGAGCCGTGCGCCAGGGCCAGGTCCAGCTGCGGCGGTTGTCGCCGCCCATGCCGCGCAGTTCCAGACTCTTCTCCGCCGCTGCCGCCAGCTCGGGCGTGCGGGCGGGCGAGATGATGGTGCCGGGGAACACGCCGATGAGGTGCGAGGTGTGGCGGTGGCCGGACACCATGTCGGGGCGGTCGACAATCCACTCCTGCAGGTAGCCGCCGGGCGCCACGCGCTCGGGTGCGAGCCGCTTGGCCTTGTCCTGCAGCTTGTCCGCCCAGCCGCTGTCCACCCCCAGATCGGCAGCGGCTTTGGCGGTGTTGCGGAACAGCTCGCGGATGAGCTGGTGGTCGTGCGAGATGCCGTCCTCCACGGGACCCCACTCGTGCGACCAGCCGTTAGGCGCGACGAGGGTGCCCTTGGGCAGCTTCTTCAACTCGGGGTGCTGCGCGGCGCTGAGCGGCTTGCCGCCGGAGAGGAGCCCCTGTCCGTCGGGGCCCAGCTCCTTGAGCTGCGACTCCCAGAAAGCGCAGATGTTCTTCATGACCGGGTAGGCCGTGTTCTTCAGGTACTCCTTGTCGCCCGTGAACGTATAGTGATCCCAGAGGTGGAGGGCATACCAGGCATTGACCGGCGGGTTCCACTTGCTCCAGCCGCCGCCGCCCCAGGGGTTTTGCGAGATGCGGGTCGTCCAGCCGGGCGTTCCCTTGCCGAATTGCTTTTCCGTCATGCGGTGCAGGGGAGCCTCCATGGCTTTGAGGTAGTCGATGAGCGTGCGGTGACACTCGGAGAGGTTGCCCACCTCGGCGCCCCAGTAGCACATCTGCAGGTTGATGTTGTTGTGGTAATCGCAAGCCCAGGCGGCGTGCACGGCATCGTTCCAGATGCCCTGCAAGGTCAGCGGCAGATTGCCCGGGCGCGAGCCGCTGATGAGCACGTAGCGCCCGTACTGGTAGACCAGCGCCTCCAGCTCGGGGTCGCTGCCGCCCTTGCGGTAGCGCTCCAGGCGCTCATCGGTCGGCAGCTTGGCTGCGGATTCCTCGGTGTTGCCCAGATGAATACTCAGGCGCTTGAACAGCTTGCCGAAATCGGCGATGTGGCTTTTGCGGATGTCCTTGAGCGATTTCTTGGCGACGGCGGCGAGCACCTTCTTGTTGAGCGGGGCGGGGTCGCTGCCTTTCCAGTCGGCGGCATCATCCATCTTGTAATCCGTGGCGAGGCTGATGTAGATTTCCGCGCTGTCGGCTTTGGAGATGACGATGGCGGGCGCGCCCTTGAGGTCGAACACAGGCACCTGTTCGCGCGGCTGCTTGCCCTCGTAGGTGACGGCGACACTTCTGCCGCTGCCTGTCAGTTTAGCGGAGGCTTTTTTGCCCCTCACGCGCACAAAGACACGCCCCTCGAACTTCTCGCCGTTCGCCAGCGTGCCGCGCATGGTGATGCTGTTCTCGCCGCTGCTGTAGGTGACATCGTGGTAGGGGGCGAGCGCCACCTTGGCGTTGATGCTGCCGGGCGTGTCAGCGCTCATGGTGTACACCAGCACATTGTCGGGGTGGCTGGCAAAGCACTCGCGGTGGTGCTTCACCCCGCCGTTGGTGAATTCGACCGTGGCGATGCCGGTGCTGAGGTTGAGCGAGCGGCTGTAGTCCGTGCTCTTGCCGGAGAGCTCGCTCTGGATGTAGAGGTTGGCGAAGGGCTGGTAGGAGCCGAACTCATCCTTGCCCGCCTTGGGTCCGTAGGTGTACCCGGCGCCGTTGTTCGGCAGGTTGCGACCGCCGGACCACAGGCTGCTCTCGTTGAGGTTGAGGCGCTCCAGGTGATCGCCGCCGAAAATCGTGGCGCCCAGCCGCCCGTTGCCCACGGGCAGGGTTTTCGATTCCCAGATGCGGTGGGGCGAGGTCTTGGCTGCGGAGGTGCCGACATTTGCCTCGCCGTCGACGGTGCCCCAGGGTAGAGCCGCGGGGTGGATGTAGGCGGGATTCCGATACCAGAGCTTGCCGGAGGGCATCTCGGACGCCGGAGCAGGGAGCAGCATGGCGGCCGCAGGAAGAAGCATGTGTGCGGGTTTCATGTTTCAGAGAAGAAAGCTGATGGTGATGTTTACGGCGGCGAGGCTCAACACATCGCCGTCCAGCAGGGTCATCGCGGCATCGGGAGCGAGCGGCATGCCGTTGACGGCGCTGCCGTTGGTCGAGCCGAGATCACGGGCAGTGACACCCTGATCGCCGAGCTCCAGCAGCACATGACGGCGCGAGATGCCGGGATCATCCAGAGGAAGGTCGGCCAGCTCAGGCGAGCGCCCGATGCTGACACCGCCGGGGCGGGCGAGCTCACCGAAAGGAACGGCGATGTCCCACAGAGAGCCGTCGCTCAGCGTAGCGCTCAGGCGCAGACAATCGTGCGGGAGCTCGGGGGCAGTCGCCTCTGCGGCGGGGGGCTCCTCCTCTGCGGCGGGAGGCGGGGAGGCGGGGGATGCAACTCCCGGTGTCTCCCATTCGGCGGCGCGGCGGGCGGCGATGACGGATCTCAACGCCTCGAGCTCCTGCTCCAGAGCGGCAGCGCGTTGTTCCAGCTCAGCGATGCTGACATCCGTGCTCATGATGCTGCCCATACTACCAAAGCAGGCGGGTACGGCGCAAGCCCAAAATACACGTTATCCGTGCTTTCGGGCATCGGGCAGTTCAGTTCGACTGCGCGGTGCTCAGGTCGCGCTCGACCATGGCGTAGGCGCTGTGGTTGTGGATCGATTCAAAGTTCTCGGCCTCCGCGCGGTACCAGCTGAACGCTTGGTAGCGCTCGGTGGCAACGGCGATGTTGCGCACGAGATCCTCCACAAAGACCGGGTGCTCATAGGCAAAATCCGTCACAAACTTCTCATCGGGGCGCTTGAGCAGGCTGTAGAGCTGGCAGCTGGCGCAGCCCTCCACCAGATCGATCAGATCCTCAATCCACACGGCGGCTCCCGCAAAGCGCACGGAGTAGGTGACGAGCCCCCGCTGGTTGTGCGCGCTGTGCTCGCTCATGGCCTTGGAGCAGGGGCAGAGCGTGGTGACCGGCACCCGCAGCGTGAGGGTGAAGCGGCCGGGGCGGTCGCGCTCGGCATCAATCTCGTAGCGCACGTCGTAGTCCATCATGCCCTCCTTGCCGCTGATCGGGGCTTTCTTGAGGCGGAAGAAGGGGAACTCGATTTCGACATGCGCGCGGCGGGCGTTGAGCTTGGTCAGCAGCCGATTGGGCAGTCGCACGGCGGTGTGGACATCCAGATAGCGCTTGTGCTCGTGCAGCGCCTCCACAAAGCGGCTCATGTGGGTGCCCTTGTACTGCTCGGGCAGGTCGACCATGAGAGCGACGGTCGCCACGGTGGATTGGGTGCGCCGCTCCTTGTCGCTGACGATGATGGGGAAGCGGATGCCGCGCACACCGACGCGATCGATGGCGATTTGGCGGGTATCCCGCTCCATCTGCGTGTCCTTGAGCTCTTTCATGGTATCGGCAGCGTCGGCTAAGGCGGAAACGAGAGGAGCTTGCAAGCCCCTTGCGGCTTACAAGCTCCCTCTGTCAACGACATCAGGCCGTCGAAACTCCTCTTGGGGAAGAGGGGAATAGGGGGTTAGGGAAGCAGGTTGACAGCACGAGCACGGCGGATTTCGCGCGTGATCTTGCGGTGCATCTTGGCGGAGACGCCGGTGACGCGGCGGGGCAGAATCTTGCCCGTCTCCGAGGTGAACTTGGAAAGGAATTCGGGGTTGGTCATGTCGACGGCGCCGGCGGGGATGTCGAGGCGGCGGCGGGGCATGCAACGGTTGCAGGTGCGGAAGCGGATGCGGCTTTGGACGCTGTGGAATTCTCCCATCATATCGGTAATCAGTCGGTAAAGAGTTAGCGCATTTCGCGATGCAGGGTGCGACGCTTCAGGAAGGGGTTGAACTTAATCTTCTCCAGACGCCCGGGGGTGCGCTGGCTCTTCTTGTTGCGGGTGGTGACGTAGCGGGAAGGCGTCTTGCCCTCCGCCTTGGCCTCCGTGCATTCCAAAATGATGATATCTCTAGGCATATTGGCGTGATGTTGACTTGCGGGGGCAGATTGTACCTTAATTTTCGTCGTCGTCAAGCGAAATCGCGTTTTCTATGTCATTTTGCAGTCCGGCATAGCCAACATGGTCGTTGTTGCGGGCTTTGTAGTTGGCGTAGGAACCATATTTTTTCTCATATTCCTCCTGGCACTTGACGGTGAGTCGGCAGAAGGGGCGCACCTGCAGGCGCTTCTTGGGGATGGGGTCGAGGGAAATTTCGCAGATGCCGTAGTAGCCGCGACGAATGCGCTCCAGCGCGGCATCGATTTCAAAGAGCTGCTCGCGATCCTTGTCGAGCAGGCGGATGGTGAGGTCGCGCACCTCGGCCTCGCTGCCGGCATCGCCGATGTGCTGCCCGGAGGAGGAGGAGACATTCGAGGCGCCGCTGCGCAGGTGGTCGCGCGTGACATTCTGCATGTTGGGAAGCAATTCATCGCGCAGCTTGAGCAGGGCTTGGCGCTGCTGCTCCAAAAAGGCGGGCCACTCGGGATCCGTCTTGAGCAGGGCAAGGGTGGCGCGCAGTTTGACGACTCGGGCCTTCTCCTCGGGGGTCAGCGTGTCCTTGGACGATTTCTTCGGCTTGGACACCGCCTTGGCTGTCGATTTGCGTGCGGGGTTCGGGCTTTCCTGTGCGGCGGGCTGCGCAGCAGTCTTGGCAGGCGCCTCAGCGGCGGGTTTTGCGTCGGCTTGGGCAGGCGCCTCAGCGGCGGGCTTCGCGGCAGCTTTGGCGGGCGCCTGGGCGGCGGGCTTCGCAGCGGCTTTGGCGGGCGACTTGGCGGCGGGCTTCGCGGCAGCTTTGGCGGGCGCCTGGGCGGCGGGCTTCGCAGCGGCTTTGGCGGGCGCCTTGGCGGCGGGCTTCGCGGCAGCTTTGGCGGCTGGTTTCGCGGCGGCTTTGGGCGCAGCTTGTTCAGTCGGCAGGGGCTCTGTTGTTGCAGCAGGCTTGGTGCCGGGTTTTGCTGCCGCCTTGGTCTTGGAGGAACGTGTCTGGGGAGCCGACTTGGTCTTGGCGGTGCCTGTCGTGGGGGCTTTTTTCTTGGGGGTGGCCATGGTCGTTGCAGAGGGGGTCAGAGTTTATGCCGCTTGCGCTGCCTTGGTGATTTGTTCGCTAATAGCACAGCGGCAGAGTAAAAGCAAGCGGAAAATGACAGATAATGTGCCATGCGCGACGCCGAGCGGGGCGCATGCGTCATGCCGGGCGGCTCCGCATGCTTTTCCGATTGCCCGATTCGGCACTTTTTGCTACGATGGAGGAAGATGATGCACAAGCGTACGATGGGAGTGTTGATGCCGCTGTTTTCGATGCGGCGCGCGGGCGATGCCGGAATCGGCGACCTGATGGCTCTGGAGCAGTGGGTGGACTGGGCGGCGGCGCATCGCGTGGGCTTTTTGCAGATTCTGCCTGTCAACGCGCTGGGGAGAGACGATGTCCCCTCGCCTTACTCGGCCATCAGCTCGGTGGCGCTGGAGCCCCTGTACCTGAGCCCGGAGCGCGTGCCCGGCATGCCCGCGGATCGCGACCCCTACCCGGAGGAGGCGCCGCCCCTGCAGCGCCCCGGCGGGCGCGATTGGACGGACTATGCGCGCGTGCGGCAGTACAAGGAGTTCTGGCTGCGCCGTGCCTGGGAGCGCTTCGAGAGCGACGAGTCTTTGGCGCCCCTGCGCGCGGAGTGCGCGGCGTGGTGCGCGGAGCAGGGGAGCTGGCTGGAGGATTTCGCCGCCTTCGTGGTGGCGAGCACGGCCTCCGGCACCATCGCCTGGTGGCACTGGCCCGAGCAGAACCCGGATGTGATTCGCCACTACGCCCGCTCCTCTGCCGTGGCGGATGCCGCTTTCCGCTACACCTGCTGGCAGCAGTGGCTCTGCGCGCGCGAGTGGGCTCTGGTGCGCGCGCATGCGGATGCGGTGGGCGTGCAGCTGATGGGCGATGTGCCCATCGGGGTGTCCGTCGCCTCGGCGGATGTGTTTTTCGAGCGCCACCTGTTCGATCTGTCGTGGAGCGGCGGTGCCCCCGCCGAGGGGCATTTTGCGGAGGACCCCTTCACCGCCAAGTGGGGGCAAAACTGGGGGATTCCCCTCTACCGCTGGGATGTTATGGCGCAGGACGGCTACGCCTGGTGGGGGCGGCGCGTGCGCAAGCTCAGCGAGATTTTTCGCCTGTGCCGCATCGACCACATCCTGGGCTTCTACCGCATCTACGCCTTCCCGTGGATGCCCGAGCGCAACGCCGAGTTCCTCCCCCTCAGCCCCGACGAGGCCGCCGCGCGCTGCGGGGGGCGCCGCCCGGGCTTCCGCCCCCGGGGCGACTGGGAGGCCGAGGATCGCCGCGCCAACCTGCAACAGGGCGATCACCTGCTGCGGCAGTTGCAAGCGGCGGCGCCGCAGTTGCAGCTCATCGGCGAGGACCTGGGCTGCGTGCCCGACTATGTGCGCCCCGACCTGTCGGCGCTGCGCATCGCGGGCTACAAGATTCCTCACTGGGAGATTGACGAGCGGCAGCGCATCGTGCCGGGCAGCCGCTACAACCCCTGCTCCTTTGCCACCTACGCCACGCACGATTTCCCGCCGCTCTGCAACGATTGGAACGACTGGTACATGGCGGTGGCGCACGCGCGCGATGTGGCGTATGACGAGACACTCTCGCCCGATGAGATTCGCGACGCCCTGCTGGCGGGGCGCGACTGCGGGCGCGTGCTGGCATGGCTGGGCGACTTTGCGGGGCTGACGCGCGAGCAGAGCCTCGTGCCCTGGAGCAGCGTCATCAAAGAAGCTCTGCTGCGTGCCCTTTGCGCCTCGCGCGCGGACAACGCTGCGCTCATGTGGACGGAGCTCTTCGATGTGCCCGTGCGCCTGAACACCCCGGGCACCTGCGGCGGCGCCAACTGGCGCGCGCGCATGCCCTTCACCGCCGCAGAGGCCGCCGAGCTGCCGCAGAGCGCGCTGCTGGAGCGCCTGATTCGCGAGAGTAACCGAGGCTGAGTTTTGTGATGCAGGAGATGCTCATCGCGGGGTTGGCGCTGCTGTGCGCGGGCTTGCTGGCGGCGTGGTGGTGTGCGCGCGGTCGCGCGGAGCGCTTGAGCCGCGAGCTGGCGGTGCAGCAGCAGCTCAGCGCGGAGCGCGAGCGCCGCCGCGCCGAGGATCGCGAGCTGCTGGAGCGGCAGTTCCGCGCGCTGGCGGCAGACATGCTGGCGGAGAGTAGCCGGCAACTCCGCTGCGACAGCGGGGAGCAGCTGCGCGGCGTCCTGCAACCGCTGCGCGAGCAGCTGGCGGGGCTGGGCAGGGCGGTGGCCGACACCCGCGCGGACAATGCCGCGCGCAAGGCGCAGCTCGAGACCGTCATCCGCGAGATGATGACGCAGACGCAGCAGATCGGGCAGGACGCGGTGAACCTGACGCGCGCGCTCAAGGGCGATTCCAAGCAACAGGGCGATTGGGGCGAGATGATTCTCGAATCCGTGCTGGAGAAGAGCGGGCTGGTGAAGGGCGAGCATTATGTGACGCAGGAGTGCGTCAACGACGCTGCGGACGGTCGCCGCCTGTACCGCTTGGATGTGCGCGTGCTCATGCCCCAAGGGCGCAGCGTGATTATCGATTCCAAGGTGTCGCTGACGGCCTACGCCGACTATGTGGCGGCGGAGGATGAGCCGACGCGCGAGGGCGCGCTCAAGGCGCATGTCGCCTCGGTGCGCAGGCACATCGACGAGCTGGCGCAGAAGCCCTATGCGCGCCTGGTGGGCGGGGCGCTGGATGTTGTGCTGATGTTTGTGCCGAACGAGGCGAGCTACATGCTGGCGCTGCAGCGGGAGCCCTCGCTGCTGCACCGGGCTTTTCGCCAAAAAATTCTGCTCATCAGCCCCACGAATCTGATCATGGTGCTGCAGCTGGTCTACCGCCTGTGGCAGAGCGAGCAGCAGCACCGCAATGTGGAGAACATCATCAACGTCGCCACGGGGCTGTACGAGAAATTTGCGGGTTTTCAGGACACGTTCGACGGCGTGGAGAAGAACCTGACGGATGCCCTCGCCGCCTACCAAAAGGCCAAGGGGCAGCTCTACACCGGCTCTGGCAATTTTTTGAAGCGGGTGGAGAGCCTGCGGCACATGGGAGTGAGCCCCAAGAAATGCCTCCGCACGGAGGCGCCGGGCGAGTGAGCCGCGCGCCCCGTCGGCGCGGGGCTTTGGTCCTCTGGTGCTTTATTCCGGCACAGCGCAGGTTGATCTTCGCGCTCTGCTCCCGGCGCACGTTTTTTGCTGCCCATCCTTCTTGCCCGGGGCAAAGCGTTTTGGGGGCGGGGTAGGCGGCATTGCTGCCGCAAGGAGCCGCAGGCCGGCAGAACAAAGAGAACAAAAACCCCCTCCCCAAAAGTTGCGCGGGGAGGGGGATTCCCAAGGATTTGTGCGGAAAAAACACGAAAAACAACAAACCCGGGGAAAGGGAAAGCGCCTTAGGCGCGACGGCGGCGTGCCGCCATGCCGACCAAGGCCAGCAGGCTCAGCGTGGCCGTAGCAGGCTCGGGAACTTTGGAAACAAACGTCAGGCTTGTGGTATTCAACACCAAACCATACTCGTATTCACCAATATCTTCGGCAGAGGTCACCACCCCCACATTCCTAAACCCATCCATGCCTTCCGCTGAGAGAGTAAGCTTCCCGGCATTATGAACATCCGCGACATTCCAAAAGGCCTCGCATGTAATCAGCGTGCGATTGATAGAAGCGGTTGTCGTACCTGTAACGGAGATCAGAAATTGGCTCTCACCTTCTTTGTAAGTGTGAATCCCCTGGCCGATGTTAAATTGCTTCGTGGTTGTTATGGAGCCGCTATCACCAAAATTAATCGTCAGGTTATGAAGCGTTTTGTCTTCTACATTCACAAGAGTAAATGAGTTTGCATAAACAGCCTCGTTCACGGAAAAATTGTAATCACCGAATGCCGAATTCAGCTTCAAATCGTAATCGGCATTTCCCGGAGTGGTCAGCGCTATTTTCTCTGCTGTTGGCGCGTCATTATCGCTTTTTTCGGCCAAATGCAATCGAGAATTGCCGTTCGGATACAGATAAAGGGCATAGCCCCACTGGCTGTACGTAAACAGATCTGCCCCGTTGGTGATAGCCTGATCGGGGGTGTTGGAATTGACATTGCTTTGGTAACCCAAGGTTACAGATGTGGCTGCAGATGCCACCGTTGACAACGCCAAGGCGCAAATGAGCGTGATTGTTTTTTTCATATTTTGTTCGTGTCGTGATTGTGACTAACTAAGGGAGTACATCTGCCCGGCGCTCTGACCCCTCAGAGCACCCGGTACGATGCCCGCGCGAAGGGGATCCCCCCCCATCAGCGACCCACAGTATACAGCATTACCAAAGCTGTAGCAGCAAAGTCGTTGAGCGCCAACACGATACGTATTGCTGCCTCCGAGCTCCCGAGAATCGAGGAAAACGAAGCATCTGTATAATCAGTTTTTTGCGAAAAAAGTCTTGCTACAGCTTTGGTAAAGATGTAACCCGAGTCGGAAAAATGAAGTCCCCGGTTCGGGGGTGGGGCAAAGGGACTCAGAAGCTGTAGCTCACGCCGCCGAAGCTGCTCCAGCTGTCCGTCACCGGTAGGTCGATGCCCACGCTCAGCAGCCCGCCCACCCCGCTCCCGGGGCAGGGGCAAGACGCACGCGCGCAGCGACCCGGGCGGATCGCTGCGCGCGTGACGGAGGGTGTGAGGGCAGGGGGAATCAGCCCTCGTAGAGCTCTTTGATGCGGCGGATGAGCGCAAAGGCGTGGCTGACCATGGCGCGGGTCTCGTTGAGCAGCGTCAGGTAGAGAATCCCCGTGCGCATGCCGCTCTCGTCCTCGGCGTAGTGCATGAGGTGGCGCGTGATGGCCTCCGCAAAGTCGTCTGACAGGCGGGTGGTGTCCTCCATGCGGGCGTCGATGCCCGCAAAATCACCCGCCTTGAGCATGTCCGTCAGGTCGGGGTAGAATCGCCCGATCTTGGCGTTGAGCGCCAGCAGGTCGGCCGCTTGGTCGGCGGAGAGCCCGGCGTGGTTGTTGTCGATGTGGTTGTAGGCGGCCTTGACCAGCGTCAGCAGGCACTCATTGGTGACGATGGAGATCTCCGTGATGCGGAAGATGAGCTGCCCGCGGTCGGCCAGCTCGCGCGGGATGCCGCGCAGGGTGGGCAGCACCTCGTCCTCGCGGATGCCCTCGAGGTCCTTCTTGAGGTTGCGCGTCTTTTTTCGCAGGCGCTTGAGCGCATCGAGATCCTCATCGAGCAGCGCCTTGACCATCGCCTTGTAGATGCCGATCATGCGCCCGAGCCGCCCGCTTGCCTGGCGCCCGAACTCGCGCACGGAGCTCTCCCGAGTCACATCGAGAATGCGCACCTCCTGCTTGTCGCTGCCGCCCGCCACGAAGGACTTGATCAGCAGCGCCGCCGCCACCAGCATCATGCCCATGATGGCGTAGTCGCCGCCGTAGGCCATGGAGCAGGCGACGAGGAAGGAGACAATCGTGGCGGCGATGGCGGTCACAAACCAACCGCCCACCACTGTGAGCACGCCCGTGATGCGGTACACCGCGCTGTCGCGCCCCCAAGCGCGATCCGCCAGCGAGGAGCCCATGGCTACCATGAACGCCACATAGGTGGTGGAGAGGGGGAAGTGGAAGGAGGAGCCGATGGAGATGAGCGTGGCGGCGATGGTCAGGTTCACCGAACCGCGGATTTGGTCGTAGGCGGCATCGCTCTCCTCCTCCGGGCTCAGCGGGGCGAAGCGGCTGCCCACGAAATGGCGCAGGCGGCTCGGGGTGACTTTTTCGATGAAGTTGATGGTGTTGAGGAAGCCGCGCACCAGCACGCGGGCGGGCGGGCTGCTGCCGAAGCGCTCTTTGCTGGTGCTGTTGTTGCTGGAGAGCTTGAGCTCGGTCTGCGAAATTTTCTGCGAGCGCTTGGAGAGGAAGAGCACGCCCACCATGATGAGCCCCGCGCCGACGAGGTACACGAGGTCGGCGGCGTCGCCCGGCTCGTTGAGGAAGCCCATGCGCGCGGTCTCCAGCGCCTCGGGGCTGAGACCCTGCACCTCCTGCATGCAGCTGAGCGCCGACATGAAGGGACCGATGAAGTTCACGAGGTCATTGCCGGCAAAGGAGAGCGCCAGCGCGAAGGAGCCGCCGATGACCGTCATGCGCAGGGTGTTGAGCCGCAGGCCATATTGCAGCAGCGCCGCCACGATGACCCAGCAGACGAATGCCCCCGCCATGAACAGCGGCAGCTGCGCCTTGAGCGCCGCGAAGAGGTTGCTGTGCTGCACCATGGGGCTGCCCGCCAGCCCCTTGAAGAGCACGAAGTAGGTGATGGCGGTGAAGGCCAGTCCGCACCACAGCGGGCCGATGAGGCGGTACATGCGCTGGTAGCGGAAGCTGAAGAGCAGGCGCGCCAGCCACATGACTGTCGTGCCCAGCACAAAGGCCGCCGCCACCGAGGCGAAGATGGCGCAGATGGTCGCAAAGGCCTTGGAGGTGCGCATGTAGTCCCCCACGGGCAGCTGCGAAAAGCCGCTGTCGTACACCGCCATGCCCAGGCTGGAGCCCAAGAGGGCAAAGACGAGCACCACCGTGGTCGAGGTCGGCAGCCGCAGCATATAAAAGGTATCCATCAGCACAATGTTGGACACCATGACCGCCAGGTAGAGGATGAGCATCTCCTTGAAGGTGAAGAGCGCGGGGTTGAACATCTGGCTGCGCGCCACCTCCATCATGCCGCTGGAGAAGGAGGCGCCCAGCACCACACCCACGGCCGCAAAGCACAGCAGCACATGGCGCTTGGCCGCCTTGCAGCCGATCGCTGCGTTGAGAAAGTTGCAGGCATCGTTGCTCACGCCCACGACCAGCCCCGAGACCGACAGAAGCGCCAGCATCGCGATGATAACATAATAGATCGCATCCATGTTTGCCCCCTGTCTACCAAAAAGCGGGCGGCAAGACAAGCCAAATGTGACCGCATTGCCACAGAGTCCCGCCTTTGTGGCGAAACCGCCACAAAGCAGCGCCTCCACCCGTTCGGATTTTTTGTGACTTCGGGGTATATTAGTGTGGACTAACTATGCTGCTGCTGCTACACTCAGCATGCGAGGACACGGCCCGCCCGCTGTCAGGGTGCCGCCCGGCGGCCTCGAACGCCAACATCTCCACGATTCTTATGCAGTATACGACAGAAGTTGAACACATGTGCTGCGTCGCCAAGGGCTGCAACCACGGCCCCGCCCCCATCCCTCAAGAGGGCGCTTGGACGCAGGCAACCAAGATTGAGGACATCTCCGGTCTGACCCACGGCGTGGGCTGGTGCGCTCCCCAGCAGGGCGCCTGCAAGCTGACGCTCAATGTCAAGCAGGGTGTCATTCAGGAAGCTCTCGTCGAGACCATCGGCTGCTCGGGCATGACCCACTCCGCCGCCATGGCTTCCGAGATTCTCCCCGGCAAGACCATCCTCGAGGCGCTCAACACCGACCTCGTGTGCGATGCCATCAACACCGCCATGCGCGAGCTCTTCCTGCAGATTGTCTACGGTCGCACGCAGAGCGCCTACTCCGAGGGCGGTCTGCCCATCGGCGCCGGTCTGGAAGACCTGGGCAAGGGGCTGCGCTCGCAGACGGGCACGCTCTACGGCACGCTGGCCAAGGGCTCCCGCTACCTCGAGCTCGCCGAGGGCTACATCACCAAGCTGGCTCTCGATGAGAACAACGAAATCATCGGTTATCAGTACGTCAAGATGGGCCCGATGATGGAGGACATCAAGAAGGGCGTGGACGCCAACGAAGCCGTCAAGAAGTACACGGGCAGCTACGGCCGTTTCGACGGCGCTGCCAAGTACATCGACCCCCGCCACGAGTAAAGAACCCCTAACATCATCACAAGACTATGCCTCTTTTTGAATCCTACTCCCGCCGCATCGACCAAATTCTCGCGGCGCTGAAGCCCTACGGCATCTCCTCCTGCGAGGAGGCCGAGCAGGTCTGCCTCGCCAAGGGGGTGGACGTGCGTGCCATCGTGCGCGGCATCCAGAACATCGCCTTCGAGAACGCCGGCTGGGCCTACACCGTGGGCGCCGCCATCGCCATTAAGAAGGGCTGCACCAAGGCTGCCGACGCCGCCGAGGCCATCGGCGAGGGTCTGCAGAGCTTCTGCATCCCCGGCTCCGTGGCCGACGACCGCAAGGTGGGGCTGGGCCACGGCAACCTCGCCGCCATGCTGCTGCGCGAGGAGACCGAGTGCTTCTGCTTCCTTGCGGGTCACGAGTCCTTTGCCGCCGCTGAGGGCGCCATCGGCATCGCCCGCTCCGCCAACAAGGTGCGCCAGAAGCCGCTGCGCGTCATCCTCAACGGCCTGGGTAAGGACGCCGCCTACATCATCTCCCGCATCAACGGCTTCACCTACTGCCAGACCAAGTTCGACTACAGCACGGGCAAGGTCGAGGTGGTGAAGAAGACCGCCTTCTCCGACGGCGAGCGCGCCAAGGTCAACTGCTACGGCGCCGACGACGTGCGCGAGGGTGTGGCCATCATGTGGCTGGAGGGTGTGGACGTGTCCATCACCGGCAACTCCACCAACCCCACCCGCTTCCAGCATCCCGTGGCCGGCACCTACAAGAAGGAGTGCCAGCTCAAGGGCAAGAAGTATTTCTCTGTTGCCTCCGGCGGCGGCACGGGGCGCACCCTGCACCCCGACAACATGGCGGCCGGTCCCGCCTCCTACGGCTTCACCGACACGCTGGGCCGCATGCACAGTGATGCGCAGTTTGCCGGCTCTTCCTCCGTGCCCGCGCACGTGGAGATGATGGGTCTCATCGGCATGGGCAACAACCCCATGGTCGGCGCGACCGTCTCCGTGGCCGTGGCCGTGGAAGAGGCGATGAGCAAGTAAGCCGCCTCGCGCGATACACGATTTCCTTTCCCCCGGCGTGGTGCTCCGCGCCGGGGGATTGTGCTTGACAGGAGCCGCACTTACCGCTAAAACCTCCCCATGCGTATTGTCATGATGGCTACGGGGGATATCGCCATCCCCTCCTTCCACGCCTTGGAACGCACGGGGCAGCTGGTGGCGCTCGTCACCCAGCCCGACCGCCCCGTCGGGCGGCACCAAACCCTGACCCCGCCGCGCATCAAGACCTGCGCGCAGGAGGCAGGCATCCCCGTGCTCCAGCCCGAGAAAATGCGCGACCCCGCTGCCGTGGAGGAACTGCGCCGCTGCGAGCCCGACCTCATCATCGTCATGGCCTACGGGCAAATTCTCCCCCAGAGCGTCATCGACATTCCCCGCTTGGCCATCATCAACGCCCATGCCTCGCTGCTGCCGCGCCACCGTGGAGCCGCCTGCATCCAGGCCGCCATCGAAGCGGGCGACGACGAAACGGGCGTTACCATCATGCACGTCGTTCGCCAACTTGATGCCGGCGACATCATCTGCTGCCGCAAGCTCCCCCTGCACGGGCGCGAAACCGGCGAATCGCTGCACGACGACCTCGCCGCCCTCGCTCCCGCCGCCCTGCTGGAGGCGCTGGAGATTCTGCGCAGCGGGCGCGATGCCCAAGTGCGCCGCGAGCAGGACGAGAGCCTCTCCACCTACGCTCCCAAGCTGCAGCGCGCCGACGGGCAAATCGACTGGCACCAACCCGCCTTCCAAGTGGCGCGCAAAATCCGCGCCTACCACAGCTGGCCCGGCACCTACACCATCTACCCCAGCGTCAAGAGCGGCACCGACAAAATGCTGAAAATCTTCCCGCCCATCGACCTCTTCTCCGGCATCAAAAAACCGGCCGATGCCGTGCCCGGCATGGTGCTCGATGCCGGTCCGGACGGCATGCTCGTCTCCTGCGGCGGACCGCACGGCGGCGCGGTGCGCATCATGACCATGCAGCCCACGGGCGCGCGCAAAATGAACGCCGAGAGCTTCTTCGCCGGGCACAAAATCCCCGTCGGCTCTATCCTCGGCCTGCCCGGGCAGCCCGACGGGAGGGAATGATATTCATTCGAGACCGCCGTTGAGCTGCCGATGATCAACTCATCCGATGGGGTGGTCGGCGGCTCCTCTACCGGTGTCCTGACGATTGGGGGCAGGCGAGACCCGCCGTTGATTGCTCATCGACTCACTGCCTGTCTCTCTTCATCCCGCTGCAGTGGTGAAACCGTTAGCTTTGTAGACACAGCCCGGTTGCGCCACAGCATTGTGAATGCTGTAGCAAGATTTTTTTGTTAAAGATTGAAATTTCGGTCGTTCGGCGGAAGCGACACGCACAAAAGCGGGCGCTGCATCGCCACTATTGCAACCAAGCGAACGCCGGATTACGCTACAGCATTCACAAAGTTGTACACTGAACGCATGCAGCGGAGGGAGTTCCCGAGCTTGTGGAAATTCTCCGCACACACAGATTCATAACGTACACTCATTATCTATGAAAAGAACACTCATGACGCTTATGGCTCTCGCAGGAGTAGTCACGACCGCGAAAGCTACAACAGAATACACGAATGTCGAATTCAACAAATGGTTCGCATCTGCTATCAGTGCCACGGGCTACACAGCCGGTGATGACTATACGTTCCCCGTGACGTTGGGCTCATGGCCCTCAGCCGGGGGCTCTGTAGGTTATCGCTCGGGTTTCATTCTGCAAATGACCGACAATTGGGGCTTGTTCACGCAAGCCGGGGAGTATCTTGCCTTTGATGACATCGCAACGAATAATCGCGGGAGTCTAACGACGAGTACGGGTTCGTACGTATCCTCCAATACCTCTGAAGCTACGGGTAGTCTGGCTCAGGGAACGGAAGGATGGTTTTATACATATGGCGCTGCTGACCGTCAAGCCGGCACCGTGATAACCGTGTCCCGTGCCTCGGGAGTAGATACTGTTGCGATCTCACAGGGAGAGACGACTATCGCAAACTTCACCATTACGGGAGGTACCCCTCTGGAAGCATCCGCATACAGTATTCCGAATATCTATACCAATGACGCAGGAGCGTCATTCGGGTTCAATATTCAGACGGCAAGCTTTACCGCAAATGGTATTACTAAGAAAACTCCGGAGCCTGCGACGGCCACACTTTCTCTGCTTGCACTTGCAGGTTTGGCCGCACGTCGTCGCCGCAAGTAATTTGATTTTTACATCGATTTGGAAACAAAGCCGCTGCTCGGTTACGAGCAGCGGCTTTGTGCGGCTCTTCGCTTGTCCATGTGGTGTGAGAGAGCGCGAGCATAACCCAACAAGGTACGCAAGAGTCAGGTGAGGACAAAACAGATCGAGCATGGATAACCGTAAACCGGCATGCCCACGACGTGTCTTAAGCATTTGCTGCTGACGGGTCTCACGGCAGAGATTGTCATGGGATTATCTGGCGATGCGTAATGCGGATTTTCACCTGTCGCCGTTGATGTTGCAACTGTACGAATGCTTTAAGAAGAAACTCGTGCTTGACAATGATTTAGTCTTCAATATACTACGTATCCCGTAGTGAGCCGTTCATCCGATCGGGCAAAGGCTTGCCCGAGCTCCGT
>JBJEVK010000028.1:0-26224 GCA_051884295.1 Akkermansia sp. | reverse complement strand
GATTTGGCTCTCTGAGCCCCATTCCTCCCACCAGCGGATTTGAAACAGACCCCACGCGCGGGCGCGATGCCACATTAGGCTTGCAATCCGCAGAGCTTTGGTGTACCCTGCGTTACCGCCCTCGGCGGTTCGCACAACCGTTAACACGCATACTCATGGAAACCGCACGCATTGAACGCGCCCTGATCTCCGTCTCGGACAAGACGGGCTTGGATAAGTTTGCCAAGGGGCTTGTGGCTATGAATGTTCAGCTCATCTCCACGGGGGGCACTTGCCATTACCTCCGCGAGCTGGGTCTTCCCGTCACCGAGATTTCCGACTACACGGGCGCGCCCGAGCTCTTCGACGGGCGTGTGAAGACGCTGCACCCCAAGGTGCACGGGGGGCTGCTCCAGCGCCGCGACTGCGAGGAACACCGCCAACAGGCCGCCGCCAACAACATCCCCACCATCGATTTGGTCTGCGTCAATCTCTACCCCTTTGAGGAGACGGTAGCCAAGGAGGGCGTCACCCTGGCCGAGGCTATCGAGAAAATCGACATCGGCGGGCCGAGCATGCTGCGCTCCGCCGCCAAGAACTATGCCTCCGTCACCGTGGTGTCCGACCCTGCGGACTATGACACCGTGCTGGAGGAGATGGGCAGCCACAACGGCAACACCACGCTCAAGACCCGCGAGAAGCTGGCGGTGAAGGTGTTTATGCGCACCTCGTCCTACGACACGGCTATCTCCAACTACCTGGGGCACCGCGCCGAGGGCAGCACCAAGAACAACTTTACGCTTTCCCTGCCCTTTGCACAGGCGCTGCGCTACGGCGACAACCCCCACCAGCCCAGCATGCTCTACGGCAACTTCGATGCCATCTTCACGCAGCTGCAGGGCAAGGAGCTTTCCTACACCAACGTGCTCGATCTCGATGCGGCGGCCTCGCTCATCATGAACTTCCGCCGCCCGACCGTGGGCATCCTGAAGCACACGAACCCCTGCGGCGTGGGGCAGGATGACGAGGATTTGGTCGAGGCGTGGAAGCGCGCCTTCCAGACGGACACGCAGGCGCCCTTCGGCGGTGTCATCGTCATGAATCGCCCGATGACGGAGGCGCTGGCGCGCATCGTGGGCGCCATCTTCACCGATGTCATCATCGCCCCCGACTACGAGCCCGAGGCGCGCGCCATCCTGCAGAAGAAGAAGAACTGCCGCATCATGCGCCTCGACATGGAGGCTTGGAAAAAGTTCTGCAAGCAGCCGATGATTCGCACCGCCCCCGGCGGTATCATGACCATGAAGCGCGATGACGAAGTCATGGGGCTGGAGAATCTCAAGAGCAAGGTCGTTACCAAGCGCGTCCCCACCGACGAGGAGCTGGAGGCCATGCGCTTTGCCTGGCGCGTCTGCAAGCAGGTGCACTCCAACGCCATTGTCTTTACGGACAAGAACGGCACGCTGGGCATCGGCGCGGGCCAGATGAGCCGCGTGGACTCGGCCAAGATTGCCGTGTGGAAGGCGGGGCAGGCGGGGCTGAGCCTCAAGGGCAGCGTCATCGCCTCGGACGGTCTCTTCCCCTTTGCCGACGGGCTGCAAACCGCTATCGACGCGGGCGCGACCGCCTGCATCCAGCCCGGCGGCTCCATCCGCGATGAGGAGGTGATTGCTGCGGCCGATGCCGCCGGCATCGCCATGGTGTTCACGGGTGCGCGCCATTTCCTGCACTGAACCGCGACCGAGGGGGAACCCCCGCCGGGGGATTCCCCTTTCGGTTTGACAAAAATCCTACTATGCTACTCGGAGTTAATATCGATCATGTGGCGACCCTGCGCCAGGCGCGCTACGCCGCCATGCCCGACGCGCCGCAGGCAGAGCCGAGCCCTCTGGCGGCGGCTCGCGCTGCGCTGGAGGGCGGGGCCGATTCCATCACGCTGCATGTGCGCGAGGATCGCCGCCACATGCAGGATGCGGATGCGCGCGCCGTGCGCCGCGAAATTCCCCTGCCGCTCAATCTGGAGATGGGTGCCACCCCCGCCATGCTGGATTTTGCGCTTTCCCTGCGTCCGGACTACATTTGCCTGGTGCCCGAGCGGCGGCAGGAAATCACCACCGAGGGCGGCCTGGACGCCGCCGGGCGCGCCGCCGAGCTGCGCCCCATGATTGCTGCCTTGCAGGCCAACGGCAGCCGCGTGAGTCTCTTCATCGACCCCGAGGAGGCACAGGTGGAGGCAGCCCGCGCCCTCGGTGCCCCCATGATTGAGCTCCACACGGGGCGCTTTGCCAACAGCGAGGGTGCCGAACGCGCCGCTGAGACCCGCCGCCTGGCCGCCGCCGCCGAGCGCGGACACGCTCTGGGGCTCGAGGTGCACGCCGGTCACGGCATTCAGCTGAGCAACCTGCGCGAGCTCAGCGCCGTACCCCACCTGAGCGAGCTGAACATCGGCCACACCCTCATCGCGCGCGCCGTGTTCATCGGTCTCGCGGCGGCGGTGCGGGAGATGAGGGAGGCCATCGCGCGCCTGACTTGGTAGCATCCGGCGCGTGAAACGCACTTTTTTCGGGTGCTCATCGTGTTTTTCCCTTGAATCATGTGCTCTGCGTGCTAACATAGAGACCTATGAACAAGACCCAGCTCGTCGACATCGTTCAGACCAAACTCCCTGATACGGCTACCAAGAAGCTCGCCGAAGATGCCCTCAACGCCGTGCTTGAGAGCATTCGTGAGGCCGTCAAGACGGACAAAGTCCAGCTTGTCGGTTTCGGTACCTTCGAGATGAAGACCCGCGCCGCCCGCACGGGCCGCAACCCGCAAACGGGAGAAGCCATGAAGATTGCGGCCTCGGCAACGCTGGCTTTCCGGCCCTCTTCCACCTTCAAGACGGTCATCAAGCCCGCCAAGAAGACATGCGCCAAGCGCAGCTGCAAGAAGAAGTAAGTCTCCGTTGAAGCGAAGACGTCGACCCGACTCGTACGCTGTTCCGATTTCCTCAGGCCGCCGCTCCCTCACCGGACGCAGGCGGCTTTTTGCTGCCCCGGCACGCTTTTCGCCCGCCCCCGGGGCGCTTGACCGCAGCTTGAGCTTTACATCGCGGGGTGAATATGCTAAAAACTTCCTGTTATGGATTTAGAAAAACGCGAAATCAGCGCAGAAACCATCACCCCCTTATTTGAGACCGCTTTCGGGCATCGCCCTGCGGTGGTTGCCGCCGCCCCCGGACGTGTCAACCTCATCGGTGAACACACCGACTACAACGAGGGTTTTGTGCTGCCGATGGCACTCAACAACATCAACGTGGTGGCCGCTGCCCCCTCGCCCACGGGCAAGCACCGCTGGATCGGCGGTCCCGGCGAGGAGATGATTGAGCTGGAACCGGCCGAGACGGCACAGCCCGGCGAGCCCTTCTGGAGCAACTATGTGCGCGGTGTCATCACCATGCTGGAGCGCCGCGGCATCAAGGTGCCGGCGGTGGATCTGTTCATCGACTCCAACGTGCCGCGCGGCGGCGGTCTGTCCTCCTCGGCGGCGTTTGAGGTGTCGGCCTGCACGGCCTTGGCCGCTCTCTGCGGGGCGGATGTTTCCCCGACCGACCGCGCCCTCATCGGTCAGGCGACGGAACACGAGTTTGTCAATGTGCCCTGCGGTATCATGGATCAGTTCATCTCCGCCAACGGTCGCCGCGACCACGCGCTGATGCTCGACTGCAAGGATCTTTCCTACAAGCTCATCCCCATGAGCGATCCCGCCGTGAGTGTGCTGGTCATCGACAGCGCCGTCAAGCACAGCCTGGCCGACGGCGGCTATGCCGCCCGCCGCAAGAACTGCGAAGATGCCTGCGCCATCCTCGGCGTGCACTCCCTGCGCGAGGCGAGCCTTGAGCAGCTGGAGGCCAAGAAGGCCGAGCTGGGCGACCTCTGCTACCGCCGCGCCCGCCACGTCATCGGCGAGAACCTGCGCGTGGCCGCCTTTGCCGAGGCGGTGCAGAAGGGCGATTGGAACGCCGCCGGCGTGGCCATGCGCGGCTCGCACGCCTCGCTGCGCGATGATTTCGAGGTCTCCTGCGCCGAGGTCGACACCCTCGTGAGCCTGGCGGACACCATTCCCGCCGCAGCGTCTGTCTACGGCGCGCGCATGACGGGCGGCGGCTTCGGCGGCTGCATCGTGGCGCTGGTCAAGAGCGACGATGTGCAGACCGTGGCCGAGCAGATGATTGACGGCTACCGCAACGCGCTGGGCATCGAGACGGCCTACCTCATCACCCGCCCGGGCGAGGGTGCCCGCGTGCTGTATCGGGCCTGATCCTCCCCCTCTCATCTCAACCATACGATTACTTATGAAGCAACTCATCTACGGCTTGGGCGCTCTCGCCCTCACCGCCGGCACTGCCTGTGCGCAGGATGCCGCCGCACCCGCTGCTGCCACCCCTGCGCTGGAGCTGTGGGAAATGGTCGTGTTCTGCCTGGTGGTCATCGGCGTCATCGGGCTGGGCATCTGGAAATCCGGCGATCCCACGGAAAGCGAGGAGGAGAAGAAGGAAAAGGGCGCGGCGGATTACTTCCTCGCCGGGCGCGGGCTGAGCTGGTGGCTCGTGGGCTTCTCCCTGCTGGCAGCCAACATCTCCACGGAGCAGTTCGTGGGCATGAGCGGGCAGGCCGCCGACTGGCTGGGGCTCGCCATCGCGGGCTATGAATGGCTCGCTGCCATCGTTCTGGTCATCGTGGCGTTCACCTTCCTGCCCATGCTGCTCAAGCGCGGCGTGTTCACCATCCCGCAGTTCCTGGAGGAGCGCTACAACGGCGTGTCGCGCGTGACCATGGCGCTGGTGAACCTCATCATCCTCGTGGGTGTGCCCACCGCCACGGTGATTTACGCAGGCGCCAATGTGGTGTCGGTCTACTTCAACTTGGAGGTGTGGCAAGGCTGCATCATCATCGCGACCTGCGCCACGGTCTACGTCTACATCGGCGGTCTGAAGGCTTGCGCCTGGACGGACCTCATCTGGGGCGCAGCGCTCATCGTGGGCGGCGGCGTGGTGGCGTACTTTGCCGTCACCTCGCTCGGCGCCATGGATATGGCGAGCGATGCGGGCAAGGCGGTGGTTGATACCGCCACCATCGGCGGCGGTGCGACGGCGGAGAGCATGGCTGCGCAGGGTAGCCACCTGTGCGCGGGCTTGCAGCGCCTGATGGAGCTCAACGGCGGCGACACGGGCGCCTCCTTCAACGGCTTGGGCGGCAAGCTGCACATGATGCGCCCGGCGGACGACCCCGTCATGCCCTGGACGGTGTACCTGCTGGGGCTGTGGATTCCCAACTTCTTCTACTGGGGTCTCAACCAGTACATCATGCAGCGCACGCTGGCCTCCAAGAGCTTGGAGGAGGGTCAGCTGGGCGTGGTGTTCGCCGCGTTCCTCAAGCTGCTCATCCCCTTTGTGGTGATTATCCCGGGCATTTTGGCCTACAATCTCTTCCGCGATGACCTCGCCAAGCTGGCCGACAGCAACGCCGACAAGATTGTCGCCGCCGCGCAGGAAAATGCCCAGGGTAAGAAGATTATCTACAACATTGCCGCCAACCGCCTGGTGCGTCCCGACAGCGCCGAGGATACCATCAACAAGCTGGCTGAGAATCTGGAGACGGTCGGCGCGCCCGAGGAGCACATGCTGGTGTTGAAGGACAAGGCCGCCGCCCTGCTGGCGCTGCCCGCCGGGGAGACCGCCGCGCGCGCCGAGCTGGCCAACGCCCTGTTGGAGAACAATGCTGCTGCCACCAAGGAGGCTCGCGCCGATGCCGATGCCTACTTGGTGACCACGGCTCTGGTGGGCTATCACTACGATTCCGCCTTTGCCACGCTGCTCAAGCGCCTGCTGCCCGGCACGGGCTGGGCCTGGTTTGTGCTCGCGGCGCTCTTCGGCGCGGTGGTCAGCTCGCTGGCGTCCATGCTCAACTCGGCATCCACGCTCTTCACGATGGATATCTACGGCAAGGCTAAGGAAGTGGCGGGCAGCCCCGCCACGCCCACCCAGCTGGTGCGCGTGGGCAAGGCGGGCGTGCTGGTCTGCGCGCTCATCGCCACCTTCATCGCTCCCTTCCTGGACAACCCCGCTTTCGGCGGCATCTTCACCTTCATCCAGGAGTTCCAAGGCTTCCTGAGCCCGGGGGTGCTGGCGGTGTTCCTCTTCGGTTTCTTTGTGCCGAAGTGCCCGCGCGTGTTCGGCTGGCTGGGCATTGTGCTGGGTGCCATCGCCTACGCCTCCTGCAAGTGGCTCATTCTGCCGGACTGGGCTTTCCTCGACCGCATGGCGGTGTCCTTCCTCTTTGTCTGCCTCTGCGGCTTGGTGCTGACGCTGGTCAATGCGGCGCGCGGCGGCGAGGCCGTGGTGCTCACGGACAAGGGCATCATCGAGATCAAGCCCTCGGCCAAGGCCAAGGTGTTCGGCGCGGTGGTCATTGTGCTGACCGTGGCGCTCTACATCATCTTCTGGTAAAGTCGGCGGCAGCATGCTCCTTCCCCGGCGCGCATCGCGGACAGCGGTGCGCGCCGCTTTTCCTTGACAAGAACTGTTTTTTCTGCTACACGGGGAACACGCAAGCTGCCCGACGGCGGGCAGCTTCCCCTACCCCATCCTCCCTCTTCCCCCCATGGCCGACTCCCCTGCTCTCCCTGTGCGCTGTTTTCTCGGCTGGAACCACCCGGCGCTTGATTTGGTCACTGAGCGCCTGCTGGCGTGGCAGCGGCGCGCCCCGCTCGACTTCTGCCGCGCTACGCTGGTGGTACCCTCGGCGGAGAGCGGTCGCCGCCTGCGCGAGCACATGGCGGCGGTGAGCGCGCCGCGCCCGCTGCTCATGCCGCGCGTGTGCCTGGCGGAGCAGCTGCTGCGCCCCGACCCGCAGACCACGGCGAGCGAGATGGAGACGCAGGCCGCCTGGCTCGCGGAGCTGGAGGACATTGCCGACGCGCTGCTCCACGAGCCATCCGACTCCCCCTGGGCAGCGCTCTTCCCCGCGCCGCCGATGGGCAAACCCGCCGTCTGGGTCGAGGATACGGCCAACATGCTGCGCGCGCTGCGCCGCCGTCTGGAGCAGGAGTGCGCCACGCAGCGCTACGCCGAGGGTTGGCAACAGCTGCACCATGCCGCAACTGAACCGAAGTTCCGAGCCTATATGGAGCGCATGGGCGAGCGCTGGGAACTGTTGCAGCGTCTGTGGGCGCGGGTGGACGCGCGCCTGCGTGCGGCGGGCAGGGTTCCGCAGGAGGAGGCCATCGCCCGGCTGCTGCAAAACCCCGCCCCGTTCCGCGGGCGCGTGGTGCTGCTCTGCGTGCCGGAGCTCGCGCCGCAGCTGCGCGCCTATCTCGCGCAGGCTATCCGCGGCGGAGCGGGGTTGGAGCTCTGGATCAACGCGCCGGAGTCCGAGGGGAGGAACCTGGACGACTGGGGGCAGCCGCTTACTACCTGGGCGCAGCGCGATATTCCCCTGCCGCTCGAAACGCTGCACACGGCGCAGGACGCGCGCGCGCTGGCGCAGGCGGCGTTGCGGCTGGCCGACGGCTGCACGCCGCAGCAGGTGGCGCTGGTGTCCTGCGACCGCTCGCTGGATGCGGCGCTGTGCTATCACTTTGCCCACCCGAACAACGGCGAGCCCTGGCAGCTATTTGTGCCCTCGGGGCGCCGCCTGACGGGCTGCGAGGCGGCGCGACTGCCCAAAATGCTGCGCGCGGCGGTCGAGGCGCAGGCGCTCGAAGCAGCGGCGCGGCGCGAGAACGACGGGGCGCTGCGCGCGGCGGAGGAGGAGGCTCTGTTGGCGGTGACGGCGCTGCTGCGCTCGGGACTGTGGCTGCGACTCATGGGCTGCACAAGCTCCCCGGCGGGGGTGGCCGCCACGCTGGAGCGGGTGCAGCAGGAGCACCTGCCCGCCAAAACCGCGCGTTTGGAGCAGCTGCTGGAGGGGGAGGCTCCCGATGTGGCCGCAGCACTGCTGCAGACACTGGCGTGGCTGCAGCGGCTCGGCTCGGCTCCGCAACACGCCGATGCTTGGAGGGAACTGGCGGCGGCGCTGAACCGACAGACAGTTCCCGCCGTCGAGGCGCTGGCGGCGGTGGCGGGGGACATCGCCGAGCTCGGCGCGCGGCAGCCCTGCCCGCCGGAACGCGCCCTGCTGCTTGCGGAGCACGGCATGGGGCAGGCTCTGCAATCAACGGCCGAGCCCCCGCTGCCCAAGTGGGAAACCCACGCCGATTTGCTCGGCTGGCGCGAGGCGGCTTTCGCGGCGGCTCCCCGGCTGTTGCTCTGCGGGATGCACGACGGCAGCCTGCCCGAGCCGCCGCCGGAGCATGCCATGCTGCCGGAGGCGCTGAGCTGCACGCTGGGGCTCTGTTCCGGCGAGAGCCGAGCGGCGCGCGATGCCTTTTTGCTCACCGCGCTGCTGCACAGCCGCCCGGCGGGTGAGCTGCACCTGCTGGTGGCGCAGCAGCAGATGGACGGCACGCCCCTTCAGCCCTCCCCCCTGCTACTGCGCGCTCGGGGGCGCGAGCTGGCCGAGCGCGCGAGCAGGCTGTTTGCCGATGCGCCCGAGCCCCCGCCGTGCCCCGAAGCAGCGGCGACCACCCTGCTCCCCGCGCGTGAGGCAACGAGCGCATGGCCCGAACCCATCGCCCTGCTAGGCAAAAGCAATACAGACAACCCCTACGCTGCCCCGGACAAGCCAATTTCGCCCTCGACGCTCAATAGCTTCCTGCGTTGCCCGCTGCGTTTTTGGCTCCGGGCACTCTTTAAGCTGAATCCCGATAAGCTCTACCCCGAGGACAAGGTGGATCTCAATGCGTCCGAATACGGCACCCTGCTGCACAAGCTGCTTTGCCGCCTGACGGAACAGTTCCCCACGGCGGACTCCCTGTCGCGCAGCGCCGATGTGGCGCTGGTGGCGCAACAACTCCTGGAGACGGCTTACGAGCAGGACTTCGGGACGTCCCTGTCCCTGCCGCTGCGGATGCAGCGCGAACTCATGGGCGACAGTCTGCGGTCTTTCGCCGCTCTGCACGAACAGGAGCTGCACCGGGGCTGGAAAGTCGTTGCGCGCGAGATGGAACTGCTGGTACCGCTCGATTTGGGCGGGGACATGCCGCCCGCCCGGCTAAGCATGACCCTCGACCGCGTGGATTATCACCCCGGGGAGCAGTGCTGGCGCATACTCGACTACAAAACGCACAAGAACGCACCCGATGCGGAACACCACAGCCGGCCGAGCGACCCGGAGCGCATGGAAGCACTGCTGCCGGAGCTGCCGCTGCTCCTTGTCCGCAGCGCCCGCAAGAGCTCGCTGCACCGCTGGCGCAATCTCCAGCTCCCGCTCTATGCCTACGCGCTGCAACAGCTGGCGGACGCTCCCCCGGCGGAGCTGTTGCCCTGCCTGCGCGAGCATCCCGAGGCTCGGGAGGCTCTACGCCGCCTGCCGCTGCTCGCCTACATCAACCTACCCCGCAACGGAGCCCCCGCCACACTGACGGAACTGCATGCCCCGGCGGATGTCCGAGCGTCCTTTGATGGCGAGGGGCTTGAATCGGCGCTGACTTGGGCGCGTGCCCTCTGTCGCTTCCTCCGCCGGGGCGAGTGCCTGCTCTCTGCCGAATCGCTAGGGGAGAATACCCCCTCGGTCAAGGAGGAGAACCTCCTCAGCCGCCACGATCCGCGCCTGCTCTGCGGGCTACCCGCTCTGCCCACCGCTCAACCCACGTCCCAAGATGCCTGACACCCTCCCCTATGTTTCCGGCAATGTGATCGCTGCCTCAGCAGGCACCGGAAAAACCTACAGCCTCAGCTCGCGTTTCCTGGCGCTCATGGCTCTGGGGGCGGATCCCGCCTCGCTGGTGGCGCTGACCTTCACCCGCAAGGCGGCGGGCGAGTTCTGCACGCGCATTTTTCGCGATCTGGCTGCTGGTGCGGCGGCAGCTCCCGCGCCGGGGCAACGCAACCCGCTAACCGCGCGGCTGCTGGAAACGCTCTCGGGGCTGGTGGCCGTGGGCGAAGGGAAGGCCTGCCTGCTGCATCCCGCGAGCAACCCCGTGCCGCTGCTGCCGAGCACAGAGTTCGGCGCGGGCGCAGATGCGCTTATGGAGGAGTTCTGCCGCCGACAGCGCGAGGAGGTGCAGCCGCCCAAGGCACCCGAGCAGCTCTGCCGCGCGTACCCGCAGCTCCCCGCAGATTGGGATGAGGGCTTTTTCCAACAGCTGCTCGAAAAGCTGGTGCGTGCCATGCCGCGGCTGACGCTCGCCACCTTCGACAGCTTTTTCCAACGTATTGCCGCCGCGCACTGCACGGAGCTGGGCATCAGCGAGCTGCATCCCGTCACGGGCGAGGATGCCGACCGAGCCCGCCGCGCGGCCATCCGTGCGCTGTTGCAGGCCGCCGAAGCTCATGAGGAGGCCTTCTGCGAGTTGTATCGCGATGTCGCGGACGAGTCTTCCGACAACATGGTGCAGCGCCTAGAGGGGCAGATTACAACATACCTGAGCCTTTTCCACCGTTTTCCGCGCGCGGAGCAGTGGTCGGGCGCCGCCTTTGCCCTGCCGACGGACGATGAGCGGGCGCAGAAGGCCATCCGGCGCACGCAAAGCATGTACCGTCTGATGCAACGCTACGATGCGGCCTACCAACGCAGCGTGCTGAGCGAAGGGCGCTGTACCTTTGACGATGTGGCTCGGGCGGCGGCGCAGCTGCTGCGGCGGGACGATTTGCCGACAGAGGCGGCCTTTGACCTCAACACCCGCCTGCGCCACTGGATGTTGGATGAGTTTCAGGACACCAACCCGCAGCAGTGGGCGATTCTGGAGCCCCTGCTGGACGATGCGCTGCAGAGCAGTCTGCCCGCCGAGTATGAGACGGGGGCGGGGCAGCGCTACCCGGCGCACGAGGCGAGTGTCTTTGTGGTGGGCGATGTGAAGCAGAGCATTTATGCCTTCCGCGGCGGCACCCCCGACATCTTGCAGCAGATGCTGCCCGGCGGCCGCCCGAACCGCTGGCGCTCCTACTTGGCACCCACCGAGCTGCAGCTCAACTACCGCTCGGCTCCCCTGTTGCTGGGGCACGACCCCGCGCGCCCCACGGGCTTTGTCAATCGGCTTTTCCGCCGTCTGCACGACATGGCACGGGAGGAGGGTCGCCCCGGGGATGCGGCCGCCCTGACGCCGGATTTTTACCACCACGGCTCGGCACGGCAAGATGTTGCGGGTTATCTGTCGGTACGAGCACTGCCGGAGGGCGATGCCGAGGAGACGCGCGAAGCCATGTACCGCGAGGTGGAGGCCATCCTGCGCAACAAACTCTGCGAGGGCGGTCGCCTGCGCCCCGGCATCAGTGTCGGCGTGCTCTTGCGCAGCAACAAGGAGCTGTTGGGTCTTTACAGCTACCTGCGCTCGGTGTTCGGCGACTCGCTGCCGCTCTGCATGGTCAGCGATGAGTTTGTGGCGCTCAACACCGTGATGGGCGAGCTGATGCTGGAGTTTTTCCGCCACCTGCTGCACCCGAGCGATGAGTTCCGCCGCAAGCTGCTGGAAATGTCGCCGCTGCAGCAGCTCATGCAGGAGCACGGCGCCGATGACTGGCAGCACCTTGCGGAGACACGGGGCTACGCAGCGGTCGTGCACCGACTGCTCGCGCTGCTCGACCCGGGGGAGCGCAGCCGAACCGCACAGGAATGGCTACAGGCCGCGCAGCAATTCGATGCCGAGGGCGGCACAACGGAGGAGTGGATTCAATCCATCTGCCGCCTCAGCTACACGGCCGACCCGCCCGAGAACAGCATTCGACTCATGACCATGCACAAGAGTAAGGGGCTGGAGTTCGATGCCGTCATTCTGCCCTTCACCGGCTCGCAAAATATCGACGACACCCGAACGCTCAGCCACCTGAGCACGGAGGACGGGCAGGGCGTGTTGCTGAACCCCGGGGATACCAAACTGCGGGAACAGCTGGGGCTCGGGGCTGCGGTAGAGCGCTGGCGGGCGCAGCGGCGCGCGCAGGAGTACAACCTCCTCTATGTGGCCGTCACACGCGCCAAACAGGCGCTCTACATCCTGCTCCACGGCAAGGCGCGCCCCTACAAGGTCGACTCCAAAACCAAGAGATACAAAAAGGAGCTTTCCATGACCTCCTCCGCACTGATGATGCGAGCGCTGAACCTCATGAAGGAGCCGCAGCGCGAGCAACCCGATTGCTGCGAATTGCTCATGGAGGAGGGGGAACCCGAGTGGTGGTGCGGGCGCACGCCTGCGCCAAGCCCTGCGGTGGCCTCCCCCCCCTGCGGCCTGCGGGCGGGCAAACTCCAGCGCCGCAAGCTCACGCCCTCGGCGCTGCACGAGGCGGCAGCACCCGCCCTCGCCGTGCCCGGCGCTGCCGGGCGCGATGCCGCCGCGTTCGGCACGGCGGTGCACGCCTGCTTTGAGCAGGTCGAGTGGCTGCGCGAGGGCGAGGAGCCCGCGCTCGCGGGACAGCCCGAGGCGGCGCGGGAGCTGGTGCGCGCCGCCCTGGGCGAGCCCTCGGTGCGCGCGCTCTTCACCCGCCCGGCATCGCCCTGCACGGTGCTCAACGAGCAGCCGCTGGAGGCGGTGATGCCCGACGGGTCGTGGCTCTCGGGCACCATCGACCGCCTGGTGCTGCACGGTGCGGATGCCGCCTGCACGCGCATCCGCGCCGCCGACATCATCGACTACAAGACGGATCGTGCCGATGCGCCGGAGCTTTTCCGCCGCCATCGCGAACAAATGCGCGCCTACCGGCAGCTGATTGCCGCTGCCTTTGAGCTGCCGCTCGCGCGGGTGCGCGTCACGCTCGTCTCCTGCCCCGACCATGCCGCCGCGCGCGCCCTGCCCTTCCCGCCCGAGCTGCTCGACTGAGCACGCCGGGCGGCGCCCCCTCAGCGGCGCGGCACAAACTCGATGAGGGTGATCTCCGGCGGGCAGTTCACCCGCATTGCCACGCGGCTGTAGCCGATGCCGCGGGTGATGTAGAGCCAGCCGCCGCCCGGCAGCTCGTGGCGCCCGCCGCGCTGCATCTCCGGGCTGTACTTGCCGCTGCGGCGCAGGGGCAGCCCGCCCGGCCAGCAGACCTGCCCGCCGTGCGTGTGCCCCGCCAGCACCCCGCTGACCTGCGGGAAAGCATATTTCAGGAAGAGGTAGGGGCTGTGCGCCAGCACCACCAGGGGCGCGCCCTTGGTCGCACGCGCCGGCAGGCGCCGCGCTACCTCCGCGCGGCCGCCGTTGAAGATGAAAGAAATGCCCGCAAAACTCACCTGGCGCCCGCTCCCGAAGCGGTGGCGCAGCACCCGACCGTCCGCCGGGGTGAAGCCGACCGCGCGCAGCGCCGCATCCCAGGCGGGCGAGTCGTGGTTGCCGAGGATGTAGAGTACGCGCGCCCCGCTCTGCGCCAGCGGCGCCAGGCAGCGCGCCAGCGTCTCGGGAGCCATGCTCCGCGCGGGGTCCAGACCATAGGCATAATCCCCCAGCAGGGCGACCACGGCGGGGCGCAGGGCGATGATTTGCCGCGCCAGCGCGCGCATCTCCTCCTCCTGCCAAGCGGCGGCGTGCAGATCACTCACCACCGCCATGCGGGCGGGAGGGCCCTCTGCCCATCCGATCAGCGGCAGCTCCACGCGCTCCACCACGGGCGTCTCTGCCCAAGCCGACAGCGCGAGGGCAAGCAGGAGCACGCTCAGCAGTCGGGTGTGCATCCCTCCTCGGGCGCAGCGGGCGGCTCGACGCTCTTGCGCGGTTTGTAACTCGTGAGCCGCGTGCGCTTGCGGCGGCGCGGCTCAAAATACTCGGGGTGTGCCGCCGCCCAGCGCTCGTAGAGATCGGGGCGGTTGCGGCGCGTGCGCTCCAGCGACTGCTCCAGCTTCCACTCCGCAATGGCCTGGTGATTGCCGGAGAGGAACACGGCGGGCACCTCCATGCCGCGGAACACATTGGGCTTGGTGTAGGCGGGCGCCTCCAGCAGCCCATCGGAGAAAGACTCCTCCTCGCTGCTGCGCGCATCGCCCAGCGCCCCGGGCAGCAGGCGCGCCACGGCATCAATCACCACCACGGCGGCGATCGCCCCGTTGGTCAGGATGTAGTCGCCGATGGAAATCTCCTCGTCCACCAGCGTGTCGATGACCCGCTGGTCGACCCCCTCGTAGTGCCCGCAGAGGATGATGTAGTGCGCCTCTTCCCCCGCGACGCAGGGGGCGGCCAGCTCGCGCGCCACCGCCTGCGAAAAGACGCGCCCCTGCGGCGTCATGAGCAGCACGCGCGTGTGCTCGCGCCGCAGCTCCTCCACCGCCTCAAAAATGGGCTCGCACTTCATGAGCATGCCCTGCCCGCCGCCGCAGAGGTAGTCATCCGTGCGGCGGTACTTGTCGTGCGTCCAATCGCGCAGCTGGTGGGCGCGGATGCGGATGAGCCCGCCCGCCGCCGCCCGCCCCATGATGCTGTGCGAGAGCGGCTCGGTGATCATCTCCGGGAAGAGGGTCAGCACATCAATCTCCAGCATGGCGGGTCGGGCGGGTTGTCCCCCTCAGCGGGGCTCAGGCTTGGGCGTTGTGGCGCAGCATCGCTTCGATGTAGCCGTCAATGTTGCCGTCCATCACGTCCTGAATATTGCCGGACTCATAGCCCGTACGCAAATCCTTCACCATCTGGTAGGGCGCAAAGACGTAGGAGCGAATCTGGTTACCCCAGGCGATGTCGCCTTTCTCGGAATACTGGCGGTCGGCCTCCGCGCGCTTGCGATCCTCCTCGATTTGGATGAGGCGCGCCTTGAGCATGCGCATGGCTTCCTCGCGGTTGCGGAGCTGCGAGCGCTGTGTCTGGCAGGCCACGATGATGCCCGTGGGCAGGTGCGTCAGGCGCACGGCTGTCTCCACCTTGTTCACGTTCTGGCCCCCCTTGCCGCCCGAGCGGTAGGTGTCCATCTTCACATCGGCTTCCTTCACCTCGATCTCGATGTCGTCCGCAATCTCCGGCGTGGCATCCAGCGAGCAGAAAGAGGTCTGGCGCTTGCCCGCCGCGTCGAAGGGGCTCATGCGCACCAGGCGGTGAATGCCGCGCTCGTTCTTCAGGTAGCCATAGGCATACTCGCCCTCGATTTTGATGGTCACCGAGCGCACGCCCGCCTCGTCGCCGTCCGTGCTCTCCATGACTTCGGCGGTGAAACCGTGGCGCTCGCAGTAGCGCAGGTACATGCGCATGAGCATGCTCGCCCAGTCGCAGGCCTCCGTGCCGCCCGCGCCTGCATGGATGGTGATGTAGCAGCCGGCAGCATCGTGCGGACCGTTGAGCAGCGTCACCAGCTCAAACTCCTCCATACGCTTAACCCAGGCCTTGTACTCGGTCTCTGCCTCGGCCGCCATCTCGGGCTCCTCGGCGGCCATCTCCACGGCCACCTCCACATCCTCCAGCCCGCTTTCGAGCGCGCGGTACTGCTCCATGCGGCGCTTGAGGGGGTTCACCTCGTTCATCAGCTCGCGCGCTGCCTGCGGGTCATCCCAAAAGTCCGGCGCGCTCATCCGCGACTCCATCGCGGCCACTTTCTCTGCAATGCCATCGAGGTCAAAGATAGCTCCCGAGCTCGGAAAGACGGCTGCGCATGGCGGCCGTGTCGAGCGCCGAGAGATCAACATGGGTCGTCGTCTGATTCTCCATAACGGCGGGCATTATACAGGCAAGCCGCCCGCTTGTCAATGCCACAGGCGGCGCGCCTCGCGGCGCTCGGCGCTCACCTGCTCCTCCGTTGCCCCCAGCGCGCGCAGCACCGCGCCCGCCATCGACAGCGCCGCTTCCTCCTCGCCCGCGATGACCACCTCCGCGCCCTCTTGGCGCAGCTCGCGCGCCGTGCGGATGTACTGCGTCTGCGCCAGCACCTCGATGCGCGGGTTGAGCGAGCGCGCCGCCTGCGCAATCTCGCGCGCGGGAGCCGCCGCAGACGAAACGACAATCGCCATCGCCTGCTCGCAGCCGGCTGCCTGCAAAATCGCCCGAGCACGAGCATCGCCGTGCAACACCTGCAAGCCCTGCGCCGCCAGCGACTCCACCGTGTCGATGTTCATCTCCACCACCACCACATCCACCGAGTGGCGGCGCAGAATCCCCGTCAGCAGCTCCCCGCCGGGACCGTAGCCCACCATGATCACGCGGAAACTCTCCTGCGAGGGCGGGGGCAGCGCGGGCAGCGGCTCGCTCGGCTCCCCGCGCTCCATCACGCGCAGCAGGCGCGGAATCAGGCGGTAGAGCAGCGGGTTGAGCGTGATGGACACCACCGCCACCCCCGTCACCACATTGACCGCTGCCGCATCCAACAGCCCCCACTCCTGCGCCGCCAAGGCCGCCAGAATGAAAGAAAACTCACCCACCTGACTGAAGGAGCCCGCCACCTGCAGCGCCATGCGCACCGGCTTGCCCAGCCAGCGCACGCTGTAGTACACCGTCAGCGGCTTCACCACGATCGTGAAGAGCAGCATGGCCAGCGCCAGCTGCCAGGTTGCGGCCAGCTCCTGCCAGTGCAGCCCCATGCCCACGGAGACGAAGAAGAGCACGGCAAAGGCATCGCGCATGGGCAGCGCCTCTGCCGCGGCGCGGGCGGCAAAGCGGCTCTGCCCCAGCACCATGCCGGAGAGAAAGGCACCGAACTCCATCGAGGCGCCGAACACCCGCGCCGACAGCACCGCGATGCCCAGCGCAAAGACCAACACCGCCAGCGTGAACATCTCCCCGGAGGCCGAGCGCGCCAGCGAAGTCAGCAGACGGTGGATGACAATGCGCCCGAGGTAGGCCACGCAGAAAATCAGCGCCATGAGCTTGAGCACCATGCCCAGCAGCGCCTCGCCCACCGAGCCGCCGCTCACCAGCGCCGGCAGCAGCACCAGCAGCACAATGGTCAGAATATCCTCCACCACCAGCCAGCCCAGCGCCGTGTGCCCCGCCGGGGTTTGCAAGAGGCAGTTGTCCTCCAACACGCGGGTGAGCACCACCGTGCTGGCCACGCTGAAGCAGACGCCGAACATGGCCGCCGAAGCGAGCGAGGCATCCGCCAGCGCGTAGTAAATCGCGCCCGCCAGCAGGGTATGCAACACCATGTTGCCCAGCGAGCCGGGCAGCGCCACCCGCTGCACCGCCAGCAAATCGCGGAAGTGGAAATGCAGCCCCACCCCGAAGAGCAGCAGCACAATGCCGATGTGCGAAAACTCCTGCACAATGTGGTTATCCACCTCGCTCACCTGCGGTGAGCCGGCAATCATCCCCGCCAGCAGATAGCCCACCAGCGGCGAGAGATGCAGCTTGCGGGCGAGCATGCCCAACAGCAACGCCAGCGCCAGACCAATGACCAGAGATTCAATCATTTGCGGAAAAAAGCTGTGCCGAGTATCCCCCACGGACGCCCATGCTACCATCCTAGCGCAAGGCTCTGCCGTCGTCAATCGACTTTTGTGTCGCGAGAGGAGGTGTCCTCTGCACAAAAGCAGCTTCCTGCTGTAGGCAAACTGCCCCCCTGTTCGTTCTTCCATACGGAGACAACTGTTCATGAAAATCTATCTTCTTCTGCTACCCCTTCTGGCCGGACTGATGCCCCTGAGCTCCGCCGCACCGCAACTCGGCGCCATGCACCGCAAATCCTCCTTCGTCGAACGCGAACGCCCGGAGCTGAACGAGGCGACCAAGCAACTGATTGCCGCCTACCGAGCCCACCCGACACAGGCCAACTACAAAGCTCTCAAGCACCAGGTCGCCGCCAACTACGATGCGGTCATCGCGCGCAAACAGGCCAAGCTGGATGAGCTGCGCCGCGAGGCGCGTCACGCTTCCCTCGTCCGCGAGATGGAGGCGATCGTCGACGAGGTGGTCAAGGACCGCGATCAGCGCATCGAGCAATCCATGCGCCGCTTTACCGACCCGCGCCTGCGCCCCGGTGTGCGCGAGAACAAGGATGGTTTTTTGCCGGTCATCGGGGCACGGAGCCTCATTTCCATGGCCTACACTCCGGTCACGAATGCGGAGTACGACGCGTTCGTCAAAGCCACCAAGCGTCGCCCGGCACCCCGGTGGCGCGCCGGGCAGGAGCAGCTCCCGGTGGTCGGCGTGAGCATCGACGACGCCAAGGCCTACTGCCGCTGGCTCTCCGAAACCCGGGGCGAAACATACCGCCTACCCACGGCAGAGGAGTGGGAGCAAGCAGCCGGGCATATGCCCAAGGATGCGGATTTCAACAACGGCAGCGCGGCGCTCAGCCCGGTGACGGCCTATGCGCACACCCTGTCGGCTTGCGGCGCGGTGGACATGTGGGGCAACTGCTGGGAATGGACGACAACGCCGCTCGACTCCGGCCAATGCGCGGTGAAAGGCGGCGCCTATGACTCCGAGCGCATGGAGTGCCGCACCGAGGAGCGAGACATCGGGCGGCGCAGTCGGCGGGGCTACGACAATGTCGGCTTCCGCTTGGTGCGCGAGGACAAGGAGACAACGACGAAGCGCTGAGGCCGCGCCTTACAAGGCCGTAAGGGGGTAGGAGCGGTTGCCGCCGGGCAGCAGCCCTGCCTCCGCGCTGTTGCAGAGGACGGTGGCGGGACCGAGCGAAAGGTGGGACGGAACAGGCAGCGAGCTCCCATGCCGCAGATCCCGGCTCTGAGCATGTGTGCTGCTCTTGACCTCCATCGCGTACAATCGGCCGTGCTCATGCAGCACGAAATCCAGTTCCGCACCGTTGCTGTTGCGGAAGTAGCACAGGTCGGGAACCAACCCCCGGTTCTCGTAGCCGGCCATCAGCTGATTGAATGCCCAGGTTTCGACAAAAGCCCCCGCCAGCGGGCTGCGCTCCAGCTCGTCGGCATCCGTCAGGCGGCAGAGCCATGCTGCCAAGCCCGTGTCGTTGAAGTAGAGCTTGGGTGACTTGGTCAGGCGCTGCGAGGTCGCGCAGTGGTAGGGCTCGAGCAGCGTGATGATGCCGGAGGCTTCCAAAATGCTCACCCAGCTTTTGGCCGTGTTGACAGCCATCCCCGCATGTCCATATGCAATTTTGCAGCGTGACTGCAAAATTTCTGCAACATCGCTGCAAAATTGCATAAGTTTCTTGCAAAGCATTGACTGCAAGTGCCTTGCAACGCCGCTCAAGACTCCCCGCGCCTCACTCGGGGAAAATGTCGCGCAGGTCGTTGTTGCGCAAGGCAGGCGGAGTGTCCCAGTCCACGGTGTCGCGCGCGCCGTGTCGGCGCGGGGGAACGGGGAGGGTGCCGGTCTGCGAGGCGGGAGCGAAGCGCGCGAGGTCATCGTCGGGGGCGAACCTATCCTCATCCAGGCGAAAGACGGCTTGCTGCGGGGCGCTGCGGCGGGGGGAGGGCGGCGCCACAGCGGGTGCCGGGGGTTCGGGAGCGCGGGGCTCAGGCTCGGGGACGACGGGCAAGGGCTCCTCGGGGGGCTCGCTGCCGAAGATGTCGTCCTCCGCGCTGTCCTCGTCGGCGGCTTCGCTGCTGTCTGCGTCCTCCTCGGACTCGGCGTCCTCTTCGGGGCTATCCTCCTCTTCCACCGCAGGGGGCGGGCAGGCAGCGGCGGCTTTCTCCGCCTCAACGGCAGCGCGGAATTCGCCGGCGTCGATGCCGGCCAGCAGGCTGACGCGGATTTCATCGCCCAGGCGTTTCTTGACGCCGGCGCCGAAGAAGAGTTGCACGGCGTCCTCGCCCTGCGGGAGCCCGGCGCGGATGACGTCCATGATGGTGTGCAGCTCGGCGAGCGACATGGTGCTGCCGCCGGCGATGTGGACGATAACGGTGTGGGCAAAGCGCAGAGATTGATGGTAGGCCGGCAGGGGGGATTGGAGGGCGGCGCGGGCGGCTTCCTCGGCGCGACGCGGACCGCTGCCGCTGCCGCTGCCGAAGATGCAGCGGGCATCGTTGTTGCGCAAGGCGGCGATGAGCTCATCGAGCCCGATGTTGAGCAGCCCGGGAGCCGTGGCCATCATGGGGATGGCGGCGGTAAGCTGCGCAATGAGTGCGTTGGAGGCTTCATAGACGCTTTGCAGGGAGTCTTTGGAGTTAAAGAGCTCCTCCATGTAATCGTTCTCGAAGCAGCAAACAATGTCGGAGCGCGCGGAGACGGCATCGAGCGCCTGCTCCGCCTGGGCACGGCGACGGCGACCCTCGCCCGCAAAGGGCATGATGACAACGGAGACGAGGAACACGCCCACTTCGGCGGCCATTTCGGCCAGCAGGGGAGCGACGCCCGAGCCGGTGCCGCCGCCCAGCCCGACAACCATGACGAGCAGGCGCGCCTCGGCCAGCAGTTCGCTGATGGCGGCGCGGCTCTCCTCCAGCGCCATGCGACCGACTTCGGGGTCGCCGCCGCAGCCGAGCCCGTGGTTGAAGGCGGCGCCGAGTTGCAGGAACTCAACGTTGCCGCGCTCGCGCCCGAGGCGTTCATCGGGCGAGATGATGCACATGCGGACATTTTCGGCGCTGGAGCCGCTGAATTGTTGCAGGATGTGCGCCCCGGCGCCGCCGAGGCCGATGATGACGATGCCGTCTTCGCGGTGGGGAGTGTCGGGATAGCGGAGCATGGAAGCCGTAGGGAGAATCGGGTGGGAGGGGGCTCAGTGCGAGCTGCGGAAGAAGTTGAGGAAGCGGCGGAAAATGCCGATATCGTTGCCGCGCAGGGCGTCGTCGTCATCGCGCTGGGCGTAGCGGATGAGGCCGATGGCGGTGCAGTAGCGCGGGTCGGCAAGGTAGGAGTAACCGCGACCGGGCTCCAGCGGCGCGGGTTGGTGCACGGGCAGGTTGAAGATGTAGCGCGCCAGCCCGTCCAGCCCGCGCATGAGACTGGTGCCGCCGGAGAAGTAGACACTCATGCCGGGGGTGCGAAGCAGCTCAGGGTCGACGGCAGCGATGCGCTCGCGCACCATCACCAGCGTTTCGCCCAGACGTGCGCGGATGATTTTGTTGAGCAGGCCGCGGGGGATGGTGGCCTCGTGCATGCCCAGCTCGCCCGTGTATTTGGCGAGTGACTGGTCTTTGACATCGCCGAAGGCGTTGCCCTCGGTGCATTTGAAGGCTTCGGCGGCGCGGTTGCTGATGCGCTGCTCGGTGTGTTTCACGATGTCGGCGTTGATGGTGTTGCCGCCGACGGGCAGGCAACCGGAGGCGATGACGTCGCCGCCCTTGTAGCAAATGTAGTCGGTGGTGCCGCCGCCGATGTCGATGAGCAGCGCGCCGGCGTCTTTCTGCTGGCGGGTCAGCACCATCTGCGCTGTGGCCAGCGGGGCAAAGACAATGTCCTCCACCTCCAGCGGCACCTTGCGCACGCAGAGCAGCGAGTTTTGCAGCCGCGTGGAAATGCCGTGCACGATGTGGCAGTTGACGTCCAGCGTGCGCCCCGTCAGCCCGATGGGGTACTGCGTCGGCTCGCCGCCGTCGATGGAGAAGCCGCCCAGCTCGCGGTTGAAGACGAAGCGGTCGGAGCCCAGTTCGAGTTTCTCGGCTTTTTCCTTGGCGATGTTCACATGCTCTTCGTCGATGATGTGCTCATCGTCGGGCAGTCGGAAGGAGCCGGTGCAGGTTTCGCCGACGATGTGCTCGCCCGTGACGGAGAGGTAGACGTTGAGGATGTCGACATCCGCGTGGTCCTGGGCGAGTTGCCAAGCGTCGCAGATGCACTGGCGCGCCATGCTGGGGTTGATGATTTCGCCCTTGCGGATTCCCGCGCTGGAGACCTCGCCGATGCCGATGATGGTGGCGGTGGCATCGGGGCGAATCTCGCCGACCACCATGCAGGTCTTGGAGGTTCCGATTTCGAGGCCGACGAGAATTTTGGATTGAGCCATGGTCGTGAAGCGTGTGGGAGTATCGGGGATTATACCAGATGCAGCCGCGCGGCGCGCGCGGAATGCGCGTCATAAGTGCTCAGTTCTGCTGCAACGCGCGTTGGCAGGTCTCGGGCGTGGGGACGAGCTCGGGCATGAGGGTGACGTATTCCTCGGAGTACTTTTCCGAGGGGCGGAAGAGGAAGCCGGGTTCGCGGCTGCGCAGGGCAAAGGAGCTGGGGCGGAAGAGGGGGTAGGCGCGGTCGGTGCCGGAGTCATAGCCCTTTTCGCCGGTGTAGCTGCCGTACACGTAGTATTCGGCGTTCTGGTCACTGCCGTAGACGGCGTTGGGCAGCGGCGGCTCGGGCCCGCGGTCAGGGGTGTGCACCTTGCTTTCGTCCATCATGACGAGCTTGGCGGTGCGCCAGCTCTCACCGGGGCGACGCAGGTAGCCCCAAAAGCGGGTGTAGGGGATGTGGTAGCGGCGGCCGATGTAGTAGTCGCCCTTGGGCTCGGTGGCGATGGCGGCTTCGCGCTCGGCGACGGCGCGGCAATCGCTCTTGAGGGTGTCACAAGCGCTGAGCAGCAGCATCGGCAGGAGCAAAAGGTATTTCTTCATGTCGGACACGCTCTGTTCTACCCCAAGCCCCCGCTGCGGTCAAGCGCATAATCGGAGCGAGCCCGGGGCAGTTTCCCATCCGCCGATGATGCCCCGCCGAGGGCATGAACGCACCCCCACGGGAGCGAACTCCATTGACATCATCAAAACATTCGTCATGATACCACCCTTGAGTCACCCATCGGCCTTGTCCCCGGTAGACCAAGCAAGCGCCACTCGCGAGGAATTCGCGCTGTGGCGCTTGCCAATGGGGTGTTGGGCATGTGTGACTTGCCTGCCGTGGCGGGCAACGCTGCTATCCTAGAAAAATACCCTTGAAAAGGCGAGGAAACAAGGAGGTGCGTCATTCGTGCCCACCCCCGCACAGCCTGCGTAATCGCATCTGTTTCTTTAACGTACATGGGACGCACTTTTCAATGAATATTGCCCTGAAAGACGTTGGCGAAACTTCCATATCGTACGCGCATCGGGCACCTCATCCATTACCCCTATACCGACAAACTTCTGAAAACTCAGCATGTCGTACAGTTTGAACTCCATGTCCTCATCACTCAGGTCATAGAGCGTTTGTAGGATAAGGATGCGGAACATTTTCACAACATCGTCATGTGGGCGCCCCTTTTCGCTGTAGTGGCAGAGTTCATCCAGTTTCGGGCGAAAAGCCTCAAAATTGATGTGCTGTTCTAAATCCTGAAGCCCGTGACGGACAACTGTTATGCGACGAAAGCCCAGTAGGTCAACAATAGGCAGGGAGGGTAACTCTCATTTCGGGGGTATATGATGTACTTTTCAGCATGATACCACCGAAAAGGGAGCATGGAACTTCCAAACTTTCCATTTCTGCTCCCTAACGAGGACTTTTTAGAAGTCCCCAGGTGATTTAGGGATGAATATGTTGATTTTTGTGTGGTTTTCACCCTACTGGTACTATCCATTGCATCTGCTACGAATGCGGGGAGATAGTGTATACTGTCGCATACGGTAGTCGAAATAACCCTTGTTGCATCCGTCACACTGATGGTGTATATCGTATGTTATGGTGGTAACATTAAGACTTTGGTTCGTATAAAATCCAGCTTTCACCTACATCAAATACATAAAGTTGTGCTCTGATATAGATTTCTGCTGTGGCGTCTTCAAACGTAAGGTCAATATATGTATTCCACCATTTTGAGGTTAATTCCGCGCTAATAAGGTTCTTTTGTGTTATTGATGGATATCTTGGTTGATATCGTCCTATTAATTTATTAACATAAATATCACGTTTATTCATGATTATTGCTCTACTTACTATTTCTCCCAATGAAAGAAAAAATAAAACAGCTGCTGCAATACCTATATATTTAAATAATAATTTTTTCATCTTAAATTTAGGAAATTGGCTATCGCTGTGCGCAAATCACACAGCGATAGCATTTTAATTATTTCTTTTATTCCAATTTACCTGTTTCATCAATACTTTTGCTGCCTCTAATTAAAATATCATACGGTTCACCATCGCCGTGATAAAGTCTGCCTATAAATGTTTCTATGTTTCTTCCCCATTCAATTGGTTTCCATGACTTATGCATCTCGAAATTATAAGTATCATCGTAGCTTTTCAAATCTCCTGTTATTTTGTATACACAATCGCAGTTTATGGTAGCCTATCCCTCAAACTTCAGCGTTATAGTGCCTAGCACCAAAAATTCAGGGTATTTTGTACTGTATGAATATTTGGCTTTTTCGAATGATTTTGATGTCGATTTGCATCCACCAGAATCAAGCTGTTGCGAGTACAACCAATTCGTAACATCCTCAAAATCAATAGCAATGTTCACGGACGATGTATTCACTTGATTGAAGTCGATTAGCACATCTCTACCCTCTCCCTGATTATAGTGTTTTTTGGCTGTTTCCAAATTGACCTCTTCCCACGTTACATGTGAAGAATTCATGGCATTATGATAGGCTCGCGAACGCATTTTGATTCAATGACCGGGATTTTATAGAAAAAACTTGCTCCCCCCAATATATTTTATTTCAACTGCATTATTCTATTTAGATAAAACATGTATTTTTCTGCGTTTTCCTGCATGGTTGTAGTTATAGCCATCCCTTCAATTTTTTTATATAGTAGATATAGAGTAGCGAAATCTAATTTATTTATTTCATAGTTTGAAAATGAATCAATCATTTGAATGGTGTTTATCATTAAATTTTTAACGCTTTCTGTGAATTTTCTTCTATCATGCTGATACTCATCTAAAATTAATAAATTGTCTAATACTAATGGTATATCACCTAAAAAAGTAAAATTATGAGGGTTCCCAAATCTAAGTAGTTGAAAGCAATGTTCGGATGAAAAAGAGATAGGTTCTGTATGATATTTATTATAAAATTTGACCATATCCCGTCTTTTTTCATTAAATAACACATGAGGCAGGTGATGACAAACATCCCATGCCAGTTCATTTTTGTTTTTCTCGTATCGCCAAACAAGGATGAGTGAATGAGATTGTGGATCGTGATATGAAGTCGGCAGAATACAGTCACACGATTCCAAAATCAATGTAATTTCATTTAAAGCCTGCGAAACTGCTGGCTGTTCTTTTAAAATAAATTCAATAGAAAAATAATCGTTCATTCTATTTTTATTGATTCTTTACTTGTGTCTAAAAGTGGAAGCCTACCTAAGCAACGAGAACCATATTTTTGCCGCTTAGATTTAGTCTCATTTGGTTTAAACAGGCATTATTTTAACCGGAGTGAAGACATTCATTAAAACAATACCAACTATCAATACAACCCCTACAGCAACTCCCGTGCCAAGATTTAAGGCGTCTTGAGTACCAATCCTATATTCGATGTAAAGAGCTTTACTTGTAATATTGCTATGCACAGACTCAATTTGAGGAATTCTTTTTCTATTTGGAATTGTATCCCAACGATTTCTTCGAGTACAAGTTCCCGATTCTACGATATCAGGATCCGAACAAGGTCGAGTAATATATTGTGAGCCGGTTCCTAGATCGCTCCAAACATAGCCTGGTGGACATTCGCAATAATACATGCACATTTTTTTTGCCAGTTCTCCCACATCTTGTATTTTGTCTTGATTCCCTCCTACATATTCTTGCGGCTAGTTCAAGCCCCAAATAATCCATATGGTATATAGGAGCATTAACAATACCCCAATAGTAATTTAATAGCGCATTTGATTTTACCGGATCTTTTGTTGTCCACCTACCATCTACCGGATTGTCGTGGCGGTAGTTGTAGCAAACCAAGACTAATTCACTATCATTGAACTCGCTACTCCATTGGATGGGCTGGGTGACATCGCCCGTTGCTGTTACTTCACCGTAGGGGGTGTCAGTATATGTGGTGCGGATGTAGCCCACAGGGCCGAAGACCTCACAAATATTCTTCGTCAGATCCCAGCCATAGGCGTACCAAGTGCCGTCTTTGCGGATGGCAAGGGGACGAGTGGCGATGGGTTGACTCGCAGGCACCCCATTGCCTGCTCGCCCCTGCGGGGCAAACCCGCTTCGCGCTTTGTCCAATCCCCCTCCGAGCCCTCGGGGGCTTTGAATACCCGTGCCCCATTCCGCGACTTTGCGTCCGCGCGCATCGTAGCGGTAGCAGCGGGTGTTACCCTGAGCATCGGTAATGAGAACCGGCAAATCGTGCGCGGTATCGTAGGCGGTGGTGGTCACGTTGCCTGCGGCGTCGGTCACGCTCGTGGTGCGCCCCGCGATATCCGTCACCGTGGTCGTGGTGTTGCCGCGCTCGTCGATGCTGATGCGTTTGCTTTCCAGCTCGGCGGAATCCGA
>JBJEVK010000027.1:0-26980 GCA_051884295.1 Akkermansia sp. | reverse complement strand
CCCAAACACTGTAGAATCACACCCATGGAAACAAAGGTTATCACGTTCCGTTGCCCTCCTGAGCTGCTCCAACTGGTTGACGAGACAGCCCAAACGCTGAAACGGAGCCGCAGCACCATGCTGCTGGCCGCTATCCGTCTGCTCCGCCGTCAAATGGAGGAGAATAATGGTTTCAACATTCCTCCGGAGGCTCTCTTGGAGGACAAGGAGCTCTTCCCCCGTCCCGAGAGCAAGGGCGGGCGTCCCCGCAAGAATGCCCCGAAGGCCTGAGGCGGAGAAAGCTCCCCCAAGCTTCGATACGACAATTCTCAACAACTGAAAACGCCGTTTCCGCAAAGGGAACGGCGTTTTCAGTTGCACCGGGCATGCGCCCGCATGCTTAGGAAGCAGCGGGCGGCTTGGGCAGCATCTGCTCGCGGCGCGGGTCACGGAAGCGCGGCTGCTGCAACAAGGGCATGAGCGGTGCCTCGATGAGCTCCGTCACCTCCGCCCCGGGGGGCGACACCTTGGGCGCAACGGGCAGTTCGCGGCGCATGCCCACGCGGAAGGCAGGCTCCTCGGCAATCGAGCCGCCGGTCGCCATCGAGAACCAGCCCAGCTTGGCATTAAAGCGGAAGTTGACGTTCGTGTTGGGGTTCTGATTCTTGGATGAGGCAAACTCCGTGGCCAGAGACCAGCCCTGCGGCGTGTGCCGCCACACGGGGCCATAGGTGGCGCGGCGCTCGTGGAAGCGGGATTCGCCGTTGCGTGCGAAATCCTCCACAAAGCCGCAGCAATCGCCCAGCCCGCGGCGCAGCGCCTGAATGCGCCAGCAGCTCATCAGCTCCCAGCGCTGCGTCTCGGGGTTGAACAGGTAGCCCGACAAGCGGCGGAAATCCGGTCCGTCGGCCTTCTCAATCACCAGCGTCCGCACGGCCTCCCCCTCCTTCCAATCGAACAGGCGCATGGACTTGCCGCCCGTGCCCTCGCCGCCGAAACGCTCGGTCTCCACGCCCTCGCCGCGCTGCACCAGCAGGGCGCGCTCGCTCTCGGGCGCAGCGTGGGGGTCATCGCCGCTGGAGGCGGCATCCCACACCGAGAAGATGGCCACGCGCACGGGGCGCCCGTCGGGGTACCACAGGGGCAGCTGCTGAATCCCGATGTAGCCGCAGGAAAAATTGTTGCAGGCGAAGTAAGTGCCCGGCGCGCTCGCCTCCACCGTCATCTCCTGATAGCAGGCATCGCTCTCCACGCTCGGGAGATATTTCAGGTGCACACTCGGGCACTCACGCGCCGCCATGCGCTCCGGAGACCAATAATCATCGCCCCCGGCCACAGCCGAAACCTGCGGCACCGCGCCCAGCAGCGCAGCCCCCAACAGCAAGTAGGTCAAGCCTTTCATGCGACTACTCTAGCAGAGAAGCAACGCCGATGCAAGAAAGAAAGACCGGAAGAAACGCCAAGGAGAGCTTCCCGGGTAAGCGGGGGTGCGAACCGGATAGCTGTTCAGATAACGTAGCACAATCGCACAAATTGCGACCACTCGGGGATTTTGCTTGCCAACCCGTCAGCGGAAGTGTAGAATGGGGTGCCCGCAGTTGCGGCTATCTCTGAATTCCACGTCTTATGAAAGAACTCAAAGGTGCATGTATCATCGGTCAGTCCGGCGGTCCTACCGCTGTGATCAACGCCAGCGTCCTGGGAGCGATCCAAACCGCTCTTAACTGCCCGCAGATCACCCGCGTGCTGGGTGCGGCTCACGGCATCACGGGCGTGCTCAACCAGCAGCTCTACGACATGGGGATGGAAGACCCCGTGGAGCTCGAGCTGCTCAAGTTCACGCCCTCCTCGGCTCTGGGCACCTGCCGCTACAAGATGAAGGATCCCGAGGTGGATCCCACTGATTACGAGAAGATTCTGGAGTGCTTCAAGAAGTTCGATGTGCGCTACTTCTTCTACAACGGCGGCAACGACTCGATGGACACCTGCAACAAGATTTCCAAGTTCATGCAGAAGAGCGGCTACGAGTGCCGCGTGATGGGCATTCCCAAGACCATCGACAACGACCTCTTCGGCACCGACCACTGCCCCGGCTACGCCTCGGCGGCCAAGTACATCGCCACCTCCTGCATGGAGGTCAAGCACGACGCCTGCTGCTACGACACGGGCATGGTGACCATCATCGAGGTGATGGGGCGCCACGCCGGCTGGCTGACCGCCGCGGCGGCGCTCGCCTCCTACGCCGGTGCCGGCCCCGACCTCATCTACCTGCCCGAGGTTGACTTCGACATGGACAACTTCCTCAACGATGTGGAGCGCGTCTACAACGCCACCAACAAGTGCATGGTCGTCGTCTCCGAAGGCATCCACGACAAGAACGGCAACTTCATCTCGCAGGCCAAGACCAACGGCAACGACGGCTTCGGCCACGCCCAGCTCGGCGGTTTGGCCAACAAGCTGGCCGAGGTGGTGCGCGAGCGCATCACCAGCGCCAAGGTGCGCGCCATCGAGCCCAGCCTGCTGCAGCGCTGCGCCACGCACCTGGCCTCCACCACGGATGCGATGGAAGCCTACCTCGCCGGCAAGACCGCCGTCACCGCCGCCGTCAACGGCGACACCGACAAGATGGTGGCCTTTGAGCGCAACAACCTCTACGGGCAGTACGTCTGCAACACCAAGCTGCTGCCGCTGGAGAGCGTGGCCAACTTCGAGCGCAAGGTTCCCCGCGAGTGGATCAACGCCGCCGGCAACGGCATCGAGATGGCCTTCATCGACTACGCGCTGCCCCTCATTCAGGGCGACACGGGCATGAAGACCGTGCAGGCTCTGCCCCGCTTTGCGCGCCTGCGCAAGGTGCTGGCCAAGCCCTGCTGCGAGGCCTGATCCCCGCACGACCAAAACCAACATCCTTTTCACGAGGTTGCACGGCGAAAGCGGTGCAACCTCGTCTTATCATTCGGGAGTGCGGGAAAACAACTATTTTGTTAGCTTGCGCCCACCCTGTGCACATGACATAGTGGCGATACTGCCGCAGCGGCAAACCTGCGGTAAACCCAGAGCACACAACATATCATGACACAGCGTAATATCACCCGATATACCTACGAAACCACCTCCTTTCAAGGCTGGAGGTTGAGTATCTGCCGCAAGTGGAACCAGTTTACCAAATACTTCTCCGACCGCCAGTACGGCAGCGAAGAAGCCGCGTTCCAAGCGGCGCTGGACATGCGGGATCGCATCTTTGAAGCCCTGCGGCAGACACCCGATGATCCGCGCGGCGTCTTCGAGCGCTTCAAGAACGGCACGGCGGAGGAACAGCACAGCCGCCCGACCTCATCCTGACACGCCGAAGGCCCGCTACCCTACCGAATGAGAACACGCCCCCGGCTCGAGCCCACTCCCGGCTCACCGGGGTGTTTCGCATTTTTTGGGAGAGGGAAAGGGTGAACCGAGCCCCCCGGCGGCACCCCGCCCCGCCCGCCGCGCCCGCGTCCTGCGCTTTTCTGCCCGGCCCGCACTTTAGGCTTGAAAGACGGGGGCAAAAGGGGTTTAATGTCTGCGCACGATAGCGGCCGCAGGTGGCCCTGTATTCACAGCATATGAAGACGACACAATTTGTACAAGTGCCTGACGCGGCCACGGCTGCCGCCGGATACCTCAGCAACGATGCCGACGACCACGGCGAGCCGGTAACGCTGAATGTCGGCCCCTCCCACCCCGCGACCCACGGCGTTCTCCGCCTGAAGATAGTCATTGACGGCGAAGAGATTGTCTCCTGTGACCCCGTCATCGGCTACCTGCACCGCGGCATGGAGAAAATCGCCGAAAACTGCCACTACAACCAGTTTGTCACCTACACGGATCGCATGGACTACCTGGCGCCCATGAGCAACAACATCGCCTACGCCTGCGCCGTGGAGAAGCTGCTGGGCTGGGAGCTCCCCGAGCGCGGGCAGGCCATCCGTGTGCTTTGCTGCGAGCTCTCGCGCATCTCCTCCTGCTTCCTCGGCACGGGTGTCTACGCCATGGACACGGGTGCCATGACCGCCTTCCTCTACGCGTTCGAGGAGAAAGAGCGCGTCCACAACCTCTACGAACAGATTTGCGGCGCCCGCTTCACCAGCAGCTACACCCGAATCGGCGGCATGACCCGCGACCTGCCCAAGGGCATCGAAAAGCCGATTCTCGAGTTCTGCGACAGCGCCCTCAAGACCGTCGATGAGATGGAGAAGCTGCTGCTGCACAACAAAATCTTCATCGACCGCCTCGTCGGCGTCGGTGTCATCACCAAGGAGATGGCGCTGCAAAACGGCATGACGGGCAACAACCTGCGCGCCAGCGGTGTCTGCCGCGACCTGCGCAAGACCAATCCCTACCTCGGCTACGACAAGTACGAGTTCGATGTCCCCGTGGCCTACGAGGGCGACTGCTACGCGCGCTTCCAAGTCCGCATGGAGGAAATCCGCCAGTCCGTCCGCATCATCCGCCAGGTGATGGCCACCCTGCCCGGCGGTCCTATCTGGGTGCAGAACGACAAGGGCATCCTGCCGCCCAAGGAAGCCGCCATGATGGGCATGGAGGAGCTCATCCGCCAATTCATGGTCACCACCCAGTGCGTCAACGCCCCGGCGGGGCAGGTCTACTTCGCCGCCGAGAACCCCAAGGGCGAGCTGGGCTTCTTCATCGACTCGCAGGGCGGCGGTCTGCCCAACCGCCTCAAGATGCGCAGCCCCTCCTACTGCACCCTCTCCATCCTGCCGGAGCTGCTGCCCGGGCACCTCGTCAGCGACATCGGCGCCATCCTCGGCTCCTTTGACTTCGTGCAGGGCGAGTGCGACCGTTGATTATCCCGAACCCCTTACCACGAACTTTCTCCCATGTCTGAACCCACCAACGCCATCGACGCCATCACAGCTCCCATTCCCTCCCCCGGCGAGCAGCACTTCCCCAAGTTTGAGGTCACGCCCAAGCTGGTCAAGGAAGCGCAGGAGCTCGTCGACCAATACCCCGAGGGCAAGGAGCAGTCGGCCGTGCTGCCCATCATTCACCTCGTGCAGGAGCGCTTCGGCTACGTCTGCCCCGAGGCCATGCCCTGGATTGCCGAGATGTGCAAGAGCACGCCCATCCACGTGGCGGGCATTGTCACCTTCTACCCCGGCATCCACCGCAGCTGCCCCGGCAAGTACCACTTCCGCGTCTGCCGCGGCATCGCCTGCGCCCTGAGCGACGGCGAGGCGCTCGTGCCCTACATCTGCGGCAAAATCGGCGTTGACCCCGCCGCCCTCACCGATGAGGAACCGATGGGCGTCAGCCCCGACGGGCTCTTCAGCGTGGAAGCTGTCGAATGCTTGGCCAACTGCGGCTTCGGCCCCAACATGCTCGTCAACGACACCCTCTACAGCGAAGTGACCCCCAAGATCATCGACAAGGTGATTGCCGACCTGAAGAAACAGAAGTAACCCGCTTTCCCTACCATGAGTGACGACATCAAGTACCTGCCCGGCCACGAACCCCACCCGCGGGAGACGCGCCGCATCTTCCGCAACATCTACCGCGTCGGGTACGACACCTCCATCAAGTGCTTCATCAAAGACGGCGGCTACGAGACCCTCAAGAAAGCGCTCGCCATGGAGCCCGCCGAGGTCATTGCCGAGGTGAAGAAAAGCGGCCTGCGCGGACGCGGCGGCGCCGGATTCCCCACCGGGGTCAAGTGGACCTTCATCCCGCGCGGCAACACCAAGCCCGTCTACCTCGTCTGCAACTGCGACGAGTCCGAACCCGGCACCTTCAAGGATCGCTACATCGTCCACCAAGACCCGCACCAGCTCATCGAGGGCATGATCATCGCCTGCTATGCCGTGCAGGCACACTTCGCCGTCATCTACATGCGCGAGGAGTTCCCCGAGGCCGCCAAAATCATGAAAAAGGCGCTGGCCGAGGCCGAAAAGAAAGGCTTTTTGGGCAAGGACATCCTCGGCAGCGGCTTTGATCTGAAAATCATCCTGCACCGCGGTGCGGGCGCCTACATCTGCGGTGAGGAAACGGGGCTCATCAACTCCATCGAGGGTCTGCGCCCCTACCCGCGCATCAAACCGCCCTTCTTCCCCGCCGCCATCGGTCTCTACGGCTGCCCGACCATCGTCAACAACGTGGAATCCCTCTGCCAGGTGCGCCAGGTACTCATGCGCGGCGGCGAAGCCTACGCCGCCGAGGGCGCCCAGCGCTCCCCCGGCACGCGCATCATCGGCGTCTCGGGCGATGTAAAGCGCCCCGGCGTCTACGAAATCATCTCCGGCTCGCTCACCTACGGCGAGATGCTCAACGAAGTCTGCGGCGGGCCGCGCCGCGGGCGCACATTCAAGGCCATCATCCCCGGCGGTGCCTCCGCCAAGGTCATGCGCTGCGACGAGGTGCTCAAGGGGCGCAACCCCGACGGCTCCGTGCGCAAGATGAGCATCTTCGACGTGCCCATGGATTTGGACTCCATCGCCCAGCACGGCTCCATGAGCGGCTCGGGCGGCGTCATCGTCATGGACGACTCGCGCAGCATGCCCAAGGTGCTCAACAACCTCAACCGCTTCTTCGCCTGGGAATCCTGCGGCCAGTGCTCGCCCTGCCGCGAGGGCAACCCCTGGATGCTCAAGCTCTCCACCCGCATCTGCGAGGGCAAGGGCTCGCCCGAGGATGTCGACCTGCTCAAGAGCGTGGCCGACAACATCTGCGGGCGCACCGTCTGCGCCTTCGGCGAAGCCTGCTCCTGGCCCACCCAAGCTTTTACCACCAAGTTCCGCGAGGAATTCCTGGCACTCACCAAACCCATCAACGCGCTCAAACCGCACTCGGCAGAAGCCGCCGAGGCGCGCAAGTTCCTCACCCGCGACGACGAAGCCTAACATACACGTTCTTTCATGAGTACACAACCCGCAATTCTGCCGAAGGATGCCGCCGCTGCCGAGGGCAAGGTGAACGTCCAAATCAACGGCAAGTGGTACCGCTTCCCCAAGGGCATGCGCATTGCCGATGCCTGCAACTCCGTCGGTGTCCACGTCCCCTGCTTCTGCTACCACCCCAAACTCTCCGTGGCCGGCTCCTGCCGCATGTGCCTCGTGGAGCAGGGCATACCCCCGCGCCTGGCGCCCGGCGCCACCCCCACCTACAACGAGGATGGCTACCAGAGCATCAGCTGGATGCCCCGCGCCGTCATCGCCTGCGCCAACACCGTGGCGGAGAACATGGGCATCCGCACCGACGGCAAGCTCTGCGCCGAGGCGCGCCGGGGCGTGCTGGAGTTCCTGCTCTCCAACCACCCGCTCGACTGCCCCATCTGCGACCAGGCCGGCGAGTGCAAGCTGCAGGAATACACCGCTGACTACGGCAGCGGCACCCACCGCTTCACCGAGGCCAAGACCAAGAAGGGCAAAAACATCTCCATCGGGCCGCGCGTCAACCTCGACCAGGAGCGCTGCGTGCTCTGCCGCCGCTGCGTGCGCTTCATGAAGGAGATCGTGGGCGAGGAGGTGCTGGGCGTCGTCGGACGCGGCACGCACAACGCCATCGCCTGCTACCCCGGCAAAGCGCTCGACAGCAACTACAGCATGAACGTGGTGGACATCTGCCCCGTGGGTGCCATGACCAGCAAGGACTTCCGCTTCAAGATGCGCGTGTGGTTCCTCAAGAGCACCCCGACCATCGACGTGACCAACGGCACGGGCACCAACATCAACATCTGGACCCGCGAGCAGCAGGTCTACCGCATCACCCCGCGGCAGAACGACGAGGTGAACAGCTGCTGGATGCCCGATGACGCGCGCCTGGCCTACAAGTACATCAACGCCCCCGAGCGCCTGCTCACCCCGCTGGTGCGCACCGACGCCGGCGCCCCGCAGCGCCCCTCCACCTGGGACGCCGCCATCGCCCTGGTCGTGGAGCAGCTGCACAAGTGCGCTCCCTCCGAGCTCGCCATGATTGCCAGCGCTCGCATGACCAACGAGGAGCTCTACATGGTGCGTGCGCTGGCCAAGCAGCTGGGCATCACCAAGCTCGACATCGTGCCCCGCAGCTGCGAGCCCGACAACATGCTCAAGAGCGCCGATGCCAACCCCAACAGCGTGGGCGCCAAGCTCGTGCTCGGCAAATCGGGCAGCGGGCTGGCCACCATCCGCCGCGGTGTGCGCAACGGCAGCATCCGCTTCCTCATCGCGCTGGGCGAGGATCTGACCGCGCCCGAGGCCGGCTTCACCAAGGACGACCTCGCCGGCCTGGACTACCTGCTCTGCGTCTCCCACAGCGCCAACGACACCACCCGCGCGGCCGATGTCGTGCTGCCGGGCGTCACCTTCGCGGAGAAATACGGCACGATGATCAACGTGACCGGTCGCATCCAGCGCCTCAACAAGGCCATCGAGCCGCTGGGCGAAGCCCGCGCCGACTGGGGCATCTACCGCAGCATCTCCGAAGCTCTCGGCTGCGACTGCGTGACGGTCATCGCCTGCCCCAGCCCCATGATGGTGCTCGAGCAGATGGCCGAGGAATTCGAGCCCATGAAGGGGCTCAGCTGGGGCAGCATCGGCAACGGAGGCAAGGCCATCATCAACACCGGCGTCAGCATCCCGCTCATCGAACGCGAACAAGCCAAGAAGTAACCCCCTAACGCACACAATACGATATGGACGCAATCTGCAACTGGTGTGACGCCCTCCTGAGCAACCCGATCTGGTTCTACCTCATCACCATGGTGCTCAAGCTGGTGCTCATGTTCGCCGTCATTTTGGCCTTTGTGGTCATCTCCGTCTGGATCGAGCGCCGCGTGGCGGGCTGGATTCAGGATCGCCCCGGTCCCAACCGCGCGGGTCTGCCCCTCTTCCTGCTGCAGCGCTTCGGCAGCAAGGAAAAGCAACCCCTCAAGGAGCTGCTGCACTTCTTCGGCATCCCCGAGGACTCCTGCATCGCCAAGCTCTGCAAGTGGCTGCGCTTTGACCGCGAGATTCCCTTCTTCGGGCTCATCCAGCCCTGCCTGGACGGCGGCAAGCTCTTCCTCAAGCAGGAGCTCACCCCCTCCTACGTGCGCAAGGCCTACTTCATCGTCGCCCCCATGCTGGTGCTGGGGCCGCCCATGGTCGCCGCCGCCGTCATTCCCTTTGCCAGCAGCGTGGAAACCGCCTACGGGAGCATCTCCATGTGCGTGGCCAACCTCGGCATCGGGCCGCTGTGGGTTTTTGCCATCTCCGGTCTCTCCGTCTACGGTCTGACGCTGGCCGGCTGGGCATCCAACTCCAAGTACCCCTTCATCGGCGGCATGCGCGCCACCGCCCAGCTCATCTCCTACGAGGTGGCCATGGGGCTCTCCGTCATCCCGCTCTTCATGATGTTCGGCACCCTCAACCTGCAGGAAATCGTGCAGGAACAGGCCGCCAACGGCTGGACCCTGCTGCCGCTCTGGGGCGAGGGGCTCAGCCCGCAGCGCTGGGCGCTCATGCTGCCGCTGCTCATCAGCTTCCTCGTCTTTGTCACCTGCGTCTTTGCCGAGGCGAACCGCACGCCCTTTGACATGGCCGAGTGCGAAACCGACCTCGTGGGCGGCTACCACACGGAATACTCCTCCATGAAGTTCGCCTCCTTCTTCATGGGCGAATACGCCGCCATGGTCATCGGCTCCGCCATTGTCGTCACGCTCTTCCTCGGCGGCTGGAGCATCGGCTTCGGCGCCGACGCCGCGCTGGCCGGCATCTGCCCCTGGCTCGCCGTCTGCTGCCAATTCGCCATGTTCATCCTCAAGCTGCTGGCCTTCATCTTCTTCTTCGTGTGGGTGCGCTGGACCCTGCCGCGCTTCCGCTGGGATCAGGTGATGAAACTCGGCTGGCTCGTCTTCCTCGAGCTGACCGTCGCCAACATCTTCCTGACCGCCGCCGTCCTCTACTTCGTCAAGTAAACACCCTTTTCCCATCATGGCCTACCTTCCCCTCAAACGTCCCAAGTTCAGCCTGCTGGATCGCCTCTACGTGGTCGAGCTGGTCAAGGGACTCGGCATCACCCTCAAGCACCTCGTGCTCTCGCTCCTCGGCAAGAGCCGCGGCAAAAAAGACTTCAACAGCCCGAGCGGTGTCGGTGTCTGCATGCAGTTCCCCGAGCAGCGTTGGGACGACCGCCTGCCGGAGTACTACCGCGGCGCCCCCGTCCTCGTCCGCGGTGAGGACGGTCGCGAGCGCTGCGTCTCCTGCCAGCTCTGCGAGTTCATCTGCCCCGCCCGCGCCATCAAGGTGACTCCGGGCGCGGTCGAGCCCTCCGCCTCTTGCCAGAAGCAGGAGAAAGCACCCGCCGAGTTTGAAATCGACATGCTGCGCTGCATCTACTGCGGCATGTGCCAGGAGGCCTGCCCCGAGCAAGCCATCTTCCTCTCCAAGGAATACCTCATCACCCTGACCGACCGCGATCGCGCCGTCCGCAACAAGGAAACCCTCTACCGCCTGGGAGGCATGCGCAAGGGTCTGGTCAACAAGTGGAACCAATACAAATAACCCCCACCCCCGCACACGCGTATGTTTGAATCCGCTTTCTGCCAGATTGTCTTCTACATCTTTGCGCTGCTGGCCGCCGGCTGCGCGCTGGGTGTCGTCATCTCGCGCAATCCCGTCACCTCCGCCATGAACATGGCGCTCTGCTTCGGCTTCGTCGCAGCCATCTTCTTCGGTCTCGGGGCACAGTTCCTCGGCATCGTGCAGCTCATCGTCTACGCAGGAGCCATCCTCGTGCTCTTCCTCTTCGTCACCATGATGCTCGACATCAAGGCCGAGGAGAAACCCGCCTCGCGCAATTGCTGCTGGCTGCCCTCCGCGCCCGCGCTGGGTGCCGTGCTCATCGGCACGGCCTTCTTCGGGCTCGTCAGCAACCTGTCCCTCGCCCTGCCGGGCGGGCAGGACGGCGGCTGCCCCGCCAAAGCCCTGTGCAGCAGCATCGGCGAGCTCGCCCTGAGCCCGACCGCCGCCCCGGCGGAGGAAGCAGCCCCCGCCGCCGCCCGCTTCGGCGGTGCCCTGCCCAAGCTCGACCCCGCCGCTGCTGCCCGCTCCCTCAAGCCCGGCATCAGCCCCGAGGAAGCGGCCGCCGCCACCTCCTACCCGGACGTTAAGCTGCTGGCTCAGTGCCTCTACACGCGCTACAACATCGCCTTTGTCATCCTCGGCTTCGCCCTGCTGGCCGGCACCGTTGGTGCCACGGCTCTCGCCCGCCGCATCCGCAAGAACTAACCCTGTTTCGCCACCATGATTCCCTTAGCACATTACCTGATTCTCTCGGGGCTCCTCTTCTCCATCGGGCTGGCCGGTATCATCATCCGCAAGAACATCCTCGTGGTCTTCATGTGCCTGGAGCTGATGCTCACCGCCGCCAACATCTCCCTCGTCGCCTTCTCCCGTGCCCAAGGCACGGCAGGGCTGCCTGTGTATGATGCTCAAATCCTCTCGCTCTTCGTCACCGGCATTGCCGCGGCGGAGGTCGCCATCGGCCTCGCGCTGATTGTCGCCCTCTTCCGCGCCCGCAAGACCGTGGAGAGCACCGCGCTGAACACCCTCAAAGACTAACCCACGACCATGATGCAGAATCTCCCCTGGCTCTTCCTCCTGCTGCCCCTGCTGGCAGCGGCCCTCGACTGGGTCCTCTTCAGCAAGTGTTCCAAGACAGCCGCCACACTCTCCATCCTCTCCGCAGCCGCCACCTTCGCGCTCTGCGTCGCCTACCTCGCCGGGCTCAGCACCGGCACCCCCGACATCTACACCTGGATGCCCGTGGCCGAGGAGCGGCTCAGCCTGCACCTCGGGCTGCTGACCGACCCGCTCGCCATGCGCATGATGCTCGTCGTCACGGGTATCGGGCTGCTGGTGCACATCTTCTCCATCGGCTACATGAAAGGCGATGCGAGCAACCTCAGCCGCTACTTCGCGGGGCTGAGCATCTTCATGTTCAGCATGAGCTGCATCGTGCTGGCCGATAACCTCGCCATGACCTTCATCGGCTGGGAAATGGTCGGCTTCTCCTCCTACCTGCTCATCGGGCACTGGTACCATAAAGCCTCCGCCGCCGACGCCGCCAAAAAGGCCTTCATCACCAACCGCGTGGGCGACTTCGGCTTCCTCATCGGCATCCTACTCACGCTCGGGGTCTTCGGCAGCATGAACTTCGCCGACATGGCCGGTAAGGCTGCGGGTATCCCCGCCGCCCTGCTCACCGCCACCGTGCTCTGCCTCTTCTGCGGCGCGGTCGGCAAATCCGCCCAGTTCCCGCTGCATGTGTGGCTGCCGGACGCCATGGAGGGTCCCACCCCCGTGTCCGCCCTCATCCACGCCGCCACCATGGTAGCCGCGGGCGTCTACATGCTCGTGCGCCTGCAAATCTCCATGGGCAGTGCCGCCTTCACCGACAGCGCCTGCGCCGTCATCGCCTCGGTCGGTGCCATCACCGCCGTGCTGGCCGCGCTCATCGCCACCCAGCAGGACGACATCAAGCGCGTGCTCGCCTACTCCACCCTCTCCCAGCTCGGCTACATGGTCATGGCCGTGGGTCTGCTCGCGGGCGAAGCCGCCATGTTCCACCTCTACACCCACGCCTGGTTCAAGGCGCTGCTCTTCCTCGGCGCCGGCGCCGTCATCGTCTGCTGCCACCACGAGCAGAACATCTGGAAGATGGGCGGGCTGGCCAAGCGCATGCCGCTGACCGTCCTCTGCTTCCTCATGGGCACCTGCGCGCTCATCGCCATCCCGGGCTTCAGCGGCTTCTTCTCCAAGGAAGCCATCCTTGATGCCGCGCTGGAGCACAGCCCCGTCTTCTTCTGGGTGGGTGCCGGCGTGGCCGCGCTGACCACCTTCTACATGACCCGCCTCTGCCTCGTGGCTTTCTGCGGCAGCGCCCGCGCCCACGGTGCCGAGCAGGCGCGCGAAGCCGGAGCCAGCATGCTGCTGCCGCTGCTCATCCTCGCCGTCATGGCCATCATCTCGGGCTACGGCTTCATCGCCGATGCGCTGGTGCCCTATGCCGGCTTTGAGGCGCACGACTTCGCCGTCGGGCTGCCCTTCTACGTGAGCCTCGGCTCGCTCGTCCTCGGACTCGTTGCCGCCCTGCTCGTCTACGGCTGCGGCAAGCGCAGCAGCGACCCGCTCGCGGGCAACGCCCTCTCCGCCGCCCTGCGCGAGCGCCTCTACATCGACGAGTTCTACGACAAGGTGCTCATCGGCGGTGTGCAGGCCATCATCGCCCACATCATCGAGTTCATCGATGCCGCCATCATCCGCGGGCTCTGCGTGCAGGGCTTTGCGTGGCTCACCTCGCGCTTCGGGCTCCTGCTCAGCAAGCTGCAGGGCGGCTCGCTGCGCGCCTACACCTTCCTCTCCGGCTTGGGGCTGCTCGTCCTCATCATCCTCTTGGCCTTCAACTTCTAAAAACCCGCACACCACCATGCTCATTTGGCTCATTCTCATCCCCGTCATCGCTGCTGCCTGCATCGGCCTGCTGCGCACCCCCGGGCGCGCCACGGCTCTGCTCAGCGCCGGGTTGACCCTCGTGCTCGGCCTCTGCGCCGTGCTCTCCCCCGCCGACGGCTGCCATGACTGCCTGAGCAGCTTCTGCGGCATGCCCCTGCAGCTCTCGCTGGCGTTGCCGCTCAGCCGCATCATGCTGTTGCTCACCGTGCTGGTCACCTTTGCCGCCATCCTCGGGCTCAAGGCTCCCGACAAGGACGCCGCGCGCAGCTGGGCTATCTCTGCCCTGCTGCTCTCCGCCGGCGCCACGGGTGCTTTCCTCAGCGACAACATCATCGCCTTCTACGGCTTCCACGAGCTCGCCCTCATCCCCACCTTCGTGATGATCGGCTGCTACGGGCGCGGCAACCGCCGCACCATCGCCTGGACCGCCACCCTCTACCTCGGGCTGGCCTCCATGGTGCTGCTCGCGGGGCTCCTCATCCTCTGCAGCGAGATGCACGCCTGGAGCTTCAGTACGCTGGCCGCCGCCGTGCAAGCCGGCATCGAGCCCGCCTCCCCCTGTCTCATCGGCGGGCTGCTGCTGCTGGGCTTCGGTACGCTCGTCTCGCTCTTCCCCTTCCACACCTGGGCTGCCCCGGCCTACGCCAGCGCCCCCACGCCCATCGCCATGCTGCATGCGGGTGTGCTCAAGAAGTTCGGGCTCTACGGCCTCTTCACCATCGCCGGCATCTTCGGTGAGAAGTGCGGCGCGCTCTTCGGCTGCTGGAACAACCTACTGCTCCTGCTGCTGCTGGGCAACGTGCTCTGGGTCGGCTATGTCACCGTCTGCCAGACCCGACTGGACGACATGCTCGGTAACTCCTCCGTCATGCACATGGGCTACCTCTTCCTCGCCTTTGCCGCCTTCATCGCCGGGCAGGGGCACAACGAGCTCGCCCTGCAAGGCGCTGCGCTGCTCATGCTGGCGCACGGTCTGAGCATCGCCCTGCTCTTCCTGCTCACCGGGCAGATCGAAGCCCAGACGCGCACCCTCGAGCTCGATTCCATGGGCGGGCTGGCGCAGAAACTCCCCTACCTCGGCTTCATGTTCGGGTTGGCGGGTCTCGCCTCGGTCGGCCTGCCGCTGCTGGCCAACTTTGCCGGTGAGTTCACCATCTTTGTCTCCGCCTTTGCGGACTGGGTGCCCGGCACCTGCCTGACGAGCTGCGACTGCATCCTCAGCCGCCCCTTCAGCGCCCTCTCGCAGATGCTGGGCGGGCTCGGCCCCGTGCAGCTCACGCTCGTCTTTGCCCTGTGGGGCCTCGTCATCAGCGCCATCTACATGCTGCGAGCCTTCCGCCGCATCTTTGAAGCCGATGTCGCCCACGCCTCCGCCCGAGCCGGCAAGCTCAGCCTCGCCGACATGGTTGCGGCGGCTTTCCTGGCGCTCTTCATCGTCCTCTTCGGCATCCTGCCCCCCACCTGCCTGTAACCCCTCATCCCCCATTCCCCCACTATGGAAGAACATATCTCCAACCTAGTCTCTGCCGACTACACCTGGTGCCAGTTCTGCCCGGCCTTTGCGCTGGTCATTCTGGCAGCCCTCCTGCTGCTGGCCGACGCCTTCCTGCCCAAGCTGCCCAAGCGCAGTCTGGCCATCGTCGCCGCGCTCGGCTGCATCATCACCATCGGCTACCTCTTCGCCAACCCCACCGGCTACGCCACCCTGTTCGGCGCCATCGCCTGCGGTGCCACCGCGCTCAGCATCCTGATGGCCTTCGACTACAAGAAAATCACCTGCGATTCCGTTGCGGGCGGTGACTGCGAGGAGGGAACGGGCGAGTTCTACACCCTGCCGCTCATCGCCTGCGCGGGCATCCTCTGCCTCCTGCAGGTGCGCGACCTCATCCTGCTCTTCGTCAGCCTCGAGGTCGTCACCCTCAGCTCCTATGTGCTGGCGGGCTACTTCCGCCGCAACCAGGGCTCCGTGGAAGCCGGCATCAAGTACCTCATCCTCGGCGCCATGAGCACGGGGCTGCTCGTCTTCGGCGCGGCCTGGTACTTCGGCACCACGGGCTCCTTCCTCCTGAGCTTTGACACGGTGCAGGGTGCCATCAGCGGCGGCACCGCGGCCTCCAACGCCGTGGTGGGCGGCTTCCTCATGGCCAACGCCCTGCTCTTTGCCGGAGCCTTCTTCAAGGTGGGTGCCGTGCCCATGCACCTGTGGATTCCCGATGTGTACCAAGGCGCACCCACCCCGGTGTCGACCTTCCTCGCCGTCGCCTCCAAAACGGCGGGCTTCGCCGTGCTGTTCGTGCTCATCGCCCCCTGGATGCCCTTCATCATCCCGGGCATCACGGTCGCGCGCCTCTTCGTTGCCGTCTTTGCCATCGTGGCCGCCGCCACCCTGCTCATCGGCAACCTCGGCGCCCTGACGCAGAGCAACGCCAAGCGCCTGCTCGGCTACTCTTCCATCGGTCAGGCCGGCTTCATCCTCGTCTTCTTCATCACCCCCTCCATGGCGACCCCCGTCATGACCGGCAGCTACCTGCTGGCCTACGCGCTGGCCACCATCGCCGTCTTCTACGCCATCGCCATGGTGCGCACCCAGCGCGGCAGCGAGGAAATCTCCGCCTTCCGCGGGCTGGGCAAAACCAACCCCCGCACGGCTTTCCTCATCGTCGTTGCGCTGGCCTCGCTGGCCGGTGTGCCTCTGACCCTCGGCTTCATCGCCAAGCTCAACAGCTTCGTCGTGCTGGTCAACTCGATGTCCCTGTGGAGCCATTTGGTCATCCTGCTGCCCATCATGATTCTCTGCGCCGCGGCCGGGTTCTACTACTACTTCAAAATCATCCGCGCCATGTACTGGGATGCGCCCCGCCCCGAGGACTCCCCCCTGCAGGTGCCCCCGACCACCGGCATCGTGCTCAGCCTCTGCGCCCTCGCCCTCATCGCCATGGGCACCCTGCCCCTGCTCCTGAACTGGTAAGCGCGGCGAACACAAACTCCACACACAAAAAAGCGCCCGGCCGACCGCCGGGCGCTTTTTTGTGCACCGGCGTCTCCGCCAACCACCGGGCGTTTTTGCGCAGGCGCGACCCCGCCCCCGCCCGGGCAGGAACAGCGCTCCGCGCGCCCCGCTGGTCAAACGAGCGGATTCATGCCATCATCCCCCTGCTGAACGAATATGGGCAACAACACCGAACAACGCGAGAAACTGACCACGACCCTCATCAGTCTGTTGACCGACAAGGGTATCACCAACAGTTGGGCACAGATTCTGGTCGGAGCCGTCACGGGGGCACTGGCGGCAGCGGCCGCCCTGCTGGGATTCAGTCTCTGAACCGGCCCGCCTCGAACGGCAAGGGCGCGCGGCAGGAACGCCGCGCGCCCTTTTAGCATTCCCCGCCCGCGCGGGTCAGTGCTCCGCCAGCCACGCCACAAAGCGCTCCGCCCAGGCGAGCGAAATGCCCGGCAGCGCCGCGATCTCCTCCGCGCGGCGGCTGCGAATCCCCGGCACCGTGCGAAAACGCGCCAGCAGCAACTCCTTGCGCTTGGGTGTCATCCCGGGGAACGCATCCAGCTTGCTCTCGCGCACCCGCCGGCGCACCAGCAGCTCGTTGTAGTTATTCGCGAAGCGGTGCGCCTCATCGCGCAAGCGCTGCAGCAGCCGAAGCGCCCCGCACTCGCGCGACACCGCCAGCGGCTCCTCCCGCCCCGGCACATAGAGCTCCTCGTTGCGCTTCGCCAACCCCAACAGCGGCATCCCCCCCAAGCCGATATCCGCCAGCACGCGACCGGCCACCGCCAGCTGCCCCTTGCCGCCGTCCACCACCACCACATCCGGCACGGTGATGGGCGCGCGCCCCTCCGCACCCAGACAGCGCAGCCATGCATACAAATCCATGCCCTCGGGCTTCTCCGCCACCGCCGTGCTCTCATGCACAATGCGGCTGTAGCGGCGGCGCACCACCTCCAGCATGCTCGCAAAATCATTCTGCCCCTCCACCCCGCGGATGCGGTAGCGACGGTACGCGCGGGGATCCGGGCGCCCCTGCGTAAAGCGCACCATTGACGCCACAATGTGGTTGTCCGACAGATTAGAAATATCGAAACACTCCATCACCGCCGGCGGCGCCGCCATCCCCAGCAGCTGCGCCAGCTCCGCCAAATCCGCATCGGGATTCACCGTCCCCGGCAAATCCGGCACCCTCCCTGAAAACACGCGCGCGGGCTCCAGTGTCTTGCGGATGTTCTCCCGAATATCGCGCAGGCGCGCCGCCCGCTCAAAATCGAGCGCCTCGGCCGCCGCCGTCATCTCCTCCGTCAACGCCTCCAGATGCTCGCGACGCCCCCGCCCCTCCAGCAGCCCCAGCGCCGCCTCGAACTGCTCGCGATACGCCTCCTCACTGATGCGCCCCACGCAGGGAGCCGAGCAATGGCGAATCACATCGTCGTGGCAGTGGCGGTACTCCTCCTCCCCCGGGTGGCGGCAGGTGCAGGTGCGGAGCCGAAATCGGCGGTTGAGCCACTCCACCGTGTCCTTGAGCGCCGCTGCATGCACGAAGGGGCCGAGGTAGCGCGCGCCGTCCTCGCGGCGCAGGCGCACCAAAGAAAAGCGCGGCAGCGGCTCCTGCCGCGTTGCCCGCAGCAGCAGGTAGCGCTTGTCATCCTTGAGCTGGATATTGTAGTGCGGGCGATACTCCTTGATGAGCTTCTGCTCCAACAGCAGCGACTCGCTCTCGTTGCGCACCTCGTACCAGTCGAAATCCTCGATAGCCGCTATCAGCGCACGCGTCTTGCCGTTTTCCAGCGTCTGGCGGCTCGGCGAAAAATAATTGGCCAGACGGCGGTGCAAATCCTTGGCCTTGCCCACATAAATCACCCCGCCGCCCGCGCCCTTCATCAGGTACACCCCCGGGCAATGCGGCGTCGTGCGCCACTTGGCTTTCAGATTCACCCCTGCCATGCGCGCATCCTAGCACAAGCCGCGCGCCCCCGCAACCACCGAATGCCCCGCCGCGCGACATTCCTCCCCCCTGCGCTGCCCGATGCGGAGAACGCTGCGCAGCGGGGCGTTGCGATTCTTTGGGTTTGACAACAGCCCTCCCTTGGTATTAAATGGGAACATGCTCCGCCGATTGCTCTCCCTGTTCCTCCTCTCTGCTGCGCTGCTTTCCTGCCAGGAGCAAACGACGCGCATCACCTCCGTGGCGGATCTCCCCCTCAAGACAACCGATACGCCGGGCTTTGAGTGGAAAAGTTCCCCCTTGCGTGCCAACGCGCGCTATGTGCTCTTCGAGAGCAATTCGCTCCGCGAGCGTCGCGACAAGCTGGGCGACTACTACTTCGTGCGCTGGTACGACGGCGAGCCGACCAAACCCGTAGCTCTCGTCATGCACTACACTCAGGCGAGCACGGGACCGCAGGTGCTCGAGCGCCGCATCGAGTACCGAGAGCCCCGAGAGAGCAGCGGCAGCCATCGCGAGCATTTTTTCTTTGCGGGTCCCGAACGCGCCCGCAAGGGGGATATCCTCTCGTGGAAAATCGACCTCTACTGCGACGGCAAGCTCGTGGACTCCGAGCAATCCTACCTTTGGGAATAAGCAAGCGCAGCGGCTCTGCGCCCGACGTGCGCTCAGCGATGACAGCGTTGCGGAGTGACCGGGAGTGAGCAAGCTCAGCAGCTTTTCGCCCGATGGTTTGCGCTTGACAGGCGCCGCAAGGCGGGGCAGAATGCCAGTGTGAAATTCTTTCCTCTGACGACTCTCGCCCTGCCCGCCCTGCTGACCACACTTCCGCTCTGCGCGCAGGAGGCTACCCCCGAAGCGCCGACAGCGGAACAAGCTCCCGCCGCAGCCCCTGACACTGCTGTCCCGGCGCCCGACACCGCGGCACCCGCTGAGGAGCCCGCGGCACCCGCTGAGGAGCCCGCGGCACCCGCAGAAACGCCCGCGGCACCCGCAGAAACGCCCGCGGCACCCGCAGAAACGCCCGCGGCACCCGCAGAAGCGCCCGCGACACCCGCCGAGGAGCCCGAGCCCTCCGCGTCCCTCGCAGCCGGAGCACAGGCGGCCTACCGCAGCATTGTCAAGGTCGAGGTTGCGCAGCAGCAACCGAATTTTGACATTCCGTGGAACACCGGGGAGTACGCCCAAGGCAACGGCACGGGCTTCATGGTGGCACCGGGGCTCTTCCTGACCAACGCCCACGTTGTCTCCAACGCCGAGCGTATCCTCATCTCCCCCTACGGCGATGCGCGCAAAATCCCCGCACGCGTCAAATTCATCGCCCACGATGCCGATCTGGCGCTGCTGGAGGTGGAAGATACAACCCCCTTTGCCGATATCCCTTGCCTGAAACTCGGCAACGATTTGCCGCAGTTGGAGGACGCAGTGCGCGCCGTGGGCTATCCCGTGGGCGGCAGCCGCCTCTCCGTCACGCGCGGCATTGTCTCGCGCATCGACACCATCCCCTACTCCCACCCCCAAAACCAATCGCACCTGGCCGTGCAAATCGATGCTGCCATCAACCCCGGCAACAGCGGCGGTCCCGTGCTGAAAGGCGATGAGGTCATCGGCGTCGCCTTCCAAGGGCTGCAACGCGCCAATGCCACGGGCTACATGATTCCCATCCCCGTCATCCGCCACTTCCTGCGCGACATCGAGGACGGGCACTACGACGGCTACACGGAGCTGGGTGCCGTCTTTGAGGAAGCCTCCAACCCCGCTCTGCGCCGCCACGCAGGGTTGCCCGACGACGGCATGGGCTGCCGCGTGGCCGATGTCATCCAGGGCAGCAGCAGCGACGGCGCCCTGCAGGTCGGGGACATCGTGCTGGCGGTCGGGGGACACCCCGTGGACAGCTCCGGCATGATCGATCTGGACGGCGTGCGCGTCGCGCTGCAAGAGCTGGCCGAGCGTGCCTTCAGCGGCGATGTGCTCCGCTTCGAGCTGCTGCGCGCCGGACAGCGACTCAGCGTCGATGTCAAACTCGCCCCGCTGAAAAGCCAGCGGCTCACCGCCCGAATCTACGATGAACAGCCGCGCTACATCGTCTTCGGCGGGCTGGTGTTCCAACCGCTGAGCATGGATGTGGCGCGGAAGCACGGCATCGCTGAATCGCGGGTTGCCCTCGAAGCGGATGACTACATCCGCAGCGGTCAGGCTGCCGAGCAGAACGACATCGTGATGCTCACGAACATTCTGCGCGATGAGGTCAACGCCCGCTTCCAATCTCTCGGGCGGGGAGTCGTTACCAAGGTCAATGGCGTTCCCGTCTCGGGGCTGACACAGCTCGCTGAGCTGCTCTACCCGACCGAGGGCAGCGAACGCCCGCCCTACACCGTCATCGAGCTGGCCGATGCCCCGCTGCCGTTGGTCTTTGACAATGCGGTCATCGACGCCGCCAACGCGCGTATCCGCGCCCACTACAACCTGCCGGCTCCCGCGCGGCTCAACCCCTGATCCCCCATCCTCCTCTGCCATGTCTCGCTCTCTGATTCTGCCGGGGCTGTGCTGCCTCGCGCTCGCGGCCTGCAAACCTACTCCGCGCACGGCGCCCGATGCGCACCGCCCCACACCCGCAGCACCGGTACCGGCCGAGAATTCCCCCGCCGAGCCGGTCGCCGCACCCTCGGCCGAAGCAGCGCGCGGTCTCGTTCTCGTGCGCACGGCGCAGCAGGACTACAACCAACTGATTCCCTGGCTCAAGCAAGAGATGCGCTACAAGAGCTCCCTGGGCATCTACCTGGGGCGTGGGTTGGTGCTCAGCACCGCCGAACCGCTCTGCGCCGCCACCTACGCTGAGCTGGCACTGCCCGATGACACGCTCAGCGTGCCCGCGCGCGTGCTGCGCTGCGACCGCGACCTCAACCTGGCGTTGCTCAGCGTGGCGCAGGAATCCGACGCCGCCGCCCTCTTCCGCGACATGCCCGAGCTCACCATCGGCAACCCGCTGAAACTCGGCGACACCGCGGATGTCGTGGGCAAGGCCAACGGGCTGCACCCCTTTGCGCGCCGGGGCGAGGTCTGCGGCGTTTCGGGGAGAGTGCCGCAGCTGATGCTGCAAGTCGCCCGACTCCCCGAGGGAACCGGCCCCGGCACCCCCGTCATCCGCGAGGGCAAGCTGGCGGGGCTCGCGGTCTCCGGGAACGGCGAGCAGCTCAACATCGTCAACGCCGAGCTCATCGCCCGCTTTCTGCGCGAGGAGCAAACGGGCACCCCGCTTCTGGGGGTGCAGCTCCGCGCCGTTCAAGACCCGGTGCTGCACCGCTATCTGGGTTTGAAGGAGGGCTCCGGCGGGCTCTACATCTCCCGCGTCTTCCCGGGAGGAGCAGCCGCTGCAAGCGGCCTGCAGGAGGGCGATGTCATCACCGCTGTGGAGGGCATGCCCATCGATGCGAGCGGGCGCTGCGAGCACCCCCTCTACGGGCGCTGTGCGGCAGGCTCGCTGCTGAGCATCCTCAAACCCCTGGGGGAGGAGCTCACGCTGAGCATCCTCCGCCGGGGTGAGCAGCAGGAGCTGCGCGTCCCCCTCAACCGCGATGTACTCCGCAGCGGGCTCCGCGCCCGCACGGAACCCGGCAGCCGCCCGCGCTACATGATCCGCGGCGGTCTCGTCTTTCAACCCCTCAACGCCACCTACATCGATGCGTTGGGAGAAAGCCAGGGCAAGGAAAACACCGCCCTACCCTACCTCCGCGCGCAACAGCAGGAAACCGAGCTGCTCGATCAGGGGGTCCGCGAGCCCATCGCCCTCACCCTCGTCATCCCCACCCCCGCCACCGCCGGCTATGAACAGGCCGGAGCAGCTTTGGTCACCGCCGTCAACGGCAGCCCGGTGCACCACCTTGGCGAACTGGCCGAGCTGCTCGATCGAGAAACGGAGGACAACATCATCCGCATCAGCATCAACAAAGCCCCCTACGAGCTCTACCTCGACCGCAGCACGGCCGATGCCAGCGACGAACAATTGCGCCACCGCGGCATCCCCGCCCTGCGCGTGCTGAGCAGCGAAACGGCAGACTGAGCCCCGCCGTCCCGCGGCGCTGTCTCGCCGCAGCGCGCGCGCTGTCCGCACCCGCCGTCCCGCTGTGCGCGCCGTTCTGCTTCTCAGCTCTCCTCCTCCGGCGGGAGGGGGGAGCGGCGGCGGCGCTTGGGGCGGTGCGGCTCCAGCGTTTGGCGGCGGCTCAGCTCGCGCGTGCGGGCTCGGCGCCTAGCCTGATGCTGCAAATAAGCCTGCATGGCAAAGGCTCGCCCGCGCTGCACGGGGTGCGAGCTACCGTCCGCCTCCATCACCGAAGCCTGCCGCGAATCCTTGAAACAGGCATCGAGAATCTGCCGCACCCGCAGCGCCAGACGCGGCTCCTCGATGGGCACCATCAGCTCCACCCGGCGGTCGAGATTGCGGCTCATCCAATCCGCGCTGGCGATAAAGCACAGCGGGCTTCCCCCGTTGTAGAAGCTGAAAATGCGCGCATGCTCCAGGTAGCGATCCACGATGGACACAATCTTGGTGCAGGCGCGCCCGCGCGCACTCGTGGGCGCCCAGCAGCAGATGCCGCGGATGTTGAGGCGAATCTGCACCCCCGCCTCCGCCGCGCGCTCCAGCGCCTCCATCATCTCCACATCGTTGAGCGAGTTCATTTTGGCGCGGATCTGCGCGCGCTCCCCCTGGCGGGCGCGCCGCGTCTCGGCCTCCACCAGCTCCAGCAGCCGCGCCTTCATCAGCGCCGGGCTCGGGAACAGGCGGCGGAAGCGCGTCAGGCGAGTCAGCCCCGTCACCGAATTGAAGAACTGCGAGGCATCCGCCCCGAAAGCCTCCTCGCAGGTCAGCAGCGAGAGGTCGCTGTACAGCCGCGCCGTTTTCTCGTTGTAATTGCCCGTGCCGAAGTGGCAGTAGCGGCGCAGCGTCCCGTTCTCCCGCCGCACAATCAGCATGATTTTGGCGTGCGTCTTGAACCCGCGCACCCCGTAAATCACCTGCACCCCCGCGCGCTGCAACTTCTCCGCCTGCGCCAGATTCAGCCGCTCATCAAAACGAGCCTTGAGCTCCACCAGCACCGTCACCTGCTTGCCCGACTCCGCCGCGCGGCACAGCGCTGCGATAAAGCGCGAGTTAGGCGCCGTGCGGTACAGCACCTGCTTGATGGCCAGCGTGTCGGGGTCGGCGGCAGCCTCCTCCGCCAGCCGCACCACGGGCTCGTAGGACTCAAAGGGATTGTGGATGAGGATATCCCCCTGCGCGATATTCTCAAACATCGACAAATCGGGGTCCACATCCGCCGGCCACGCACTCGCCCAAGGCTCCACCTTGAGCTGCTCGTGCCCGGGCTCGAACGCCAGGCGCTGCAAATCCACCAGCCGCAGCATGCCCGGCACGCGGAACAGCGCCGCCTCCTCCCCGCCCACCATGCGCACCACGCGCTCCGCCAGCGCCTCATCGCCCCCCTGCGGCAGCTCCAGGCGCACGCATTCGGAAAACTTGCGTGCCACCAGCACCTCCTCCATCTCGCGGGCAAAATCGCCGCCCTCCTCCTCCATCACCGCGATATCGCCGTTGCGTGTCACGCGGAAGGGCAGCACATGCAGCAGCCGCTCCTGCGGAAACAGCTTGTCGATGAAGGCCATCACCAAATCCTCCAGCAGCACATAGCCATCGCGCCCCAGCACCGCCGCATGCACACAGCGCGGGAGCTGCTCCGGCAGCGTCACCGCCACCAGCCGGCTGCTCTCCGCCCCCTCCGCCTGCAACTCCAGCGCCAGAATCAGGCTGAGATTCGGCAGCACGGGCGGCTGCTCCGTCTCCATCGCAATGGGCGTGAGCAGCGGCGCCACATCCGCCGCAAAATAGCTTTCCAAAGCCCCCCGCTGCGCCTCATTCAGCGCACTCATGGGTCGGGGGTAGAGCCCCGCCTCCTCCAGCAGGGGGCGCAGCTCCTCCAACAAGGCATACTGCTCGGCCACCATGCGCCCCGCCCGCTGCCCGATGCGCTCCAGCTGCTCGGCGGGCGACAACCCCGTCAAATCCCGGCGCGGCTTGCCGCTGCGGCGCAGCAGCATCAACCCGCCCACGCGCACCTGAAAAAACTCATCCAGGTTGCTCGCCGTAATCGACAGGAACTTCACGCGCTCCAGCAGGGGCAAATCCTGCCGATGCGCCTGATTCAGCACCCGCTGGTTGAACTCCAGCCACGAAATCTCACGGTTAATCAACATGACCTCCCCCCAGTGTAGCACCCGCCATCCCCCAAAGCAAGCCAACATCGCCTCTCACGGCACACAAAAAGGGTCGCCGACCCCGGCGGTCGACAACCCCGTGCACCAACAGGTGGCGGAAGACTTAACCCAGGCGGAAGGTGATGCGCGCCTTGCTCATGTCGTAGGGCGAGACCTCAATGCGCACGCGGTCACCCACAACCAGACGGATGAAGCGCTTGCGCATCTTGCCGGAGATGTGGGCGAGGAACTCGTGCCCGCCCGCCACCTTCACGCGGAACATCGTGCCGGCCAACACCGCCGAAACGACCCCCTCCATCTCCACAGCACTCTCATCATCGTCGTCGCTTGCTTTTTTGACCTTGGGAGCGGGAGCCGGGCGCTGGGCGCCGGAAGAACCGTTGGGACGCTGCGGCCTGCTGCCGCGACTGGGGAAGTTTGCCATGTGTTGTTCGGTATTGTTCGGGAGCACGCGCCGCACTGCGGACGCGTCGCGCGCAGAGTTTAGCGCCGCCGCCGCGCTTTGGCAAGAGATTTTTCACCTTCGGGGCGCCAAAGCTGCAAAAATTTTCCTGCATTCGCAAAAATGCGATTGACAAAAGAGGCATTTGAGAGTAGAGTAGCCGCCCCGAACACCAGAGGTTCGCTCGGCGCAAGCCATAACCGGAAAACAGACAATCATATGAAAACCTTCTCTGCCAAAGCTCAGGATATCGAGCGCAAGTGGTATGTGATCGATGCCGCCGACAAGGTACTCGGTCAGGTGGCCGTGGAAGCAGCCAATCTGCTGCGCGGCAAGAACAAGACGATCTTCACCCCCCATGTGGACTGCGGTGACTATGTGGTGATCGTCAACGCCGAAAAGGTGGTGCTCACGGGCAACAAGGAGCACGCCAAGATTTACACCCGCTACACCGGTTACGTCGGCAATCAGGTGGTGACCACCCCCGCCAAGCTGCGTCGCAAGCACCCCGAGATGCTGCTGGAGCACGCCGTGCTCGGCATGGTGCCGCACACCCGCCAGGGACGCGCGCAGGCTGTCCGCCTCAAGGTCTACTGCGGGGCCGAGCATCCCCACACCGCTCAGCAGCCCGAAGCCGTCACCATCGCCTAAGCCCCCTTCCGACTATGTCTACTACTCCCTACAACGCCACCGGCCGCCGCAAGGAGGCTATCGCCCACGCTTGGCTCACCCCCGTCGAGGAAGGCAAGTCCGGCAAGATCACCATCAACCGCCGCAGCTTCGAGGAATACCTGCCGACGGACACCCTGCAAAACGCGGTGCTGCAGCCTTTCTACGCCACCAACACCATCAAGAAGTATGATGTACTGGTCGTCACCCGCGGCGGCGGCATCCACGGTCAGACGGGCGCCATCAGCCTGGCGATTGCCCGCGCCCTCGTCATGCTCGACGAGGAGAACCGCCCCCTGCTGCGCGCTCAGGGTCTGCTCACCCGCGACTCCCGCATGAAGGAGCGCAAGAAGGCCGGTCGTCCGGGTGCCCGCAAGCGCTTCCAGTTCAGCAAGCGCTGAGCCGACCCCCTCGGCACGAACCTCTCAAAAACCGCATGCCCCTGTCGGCATGCGGTTTTTTTGTACCGTGGGTATCATGCGCCACGCGCCCGGCACATCGCCCCTGCTCAGGACAACGCACTCTTGCGCGGACGAAGCCCGCGGGGGAAGCAGGTTTCGAGCTCCTCTGCCCGGCACAACTCAAACGCCAACTCCGGGTTGTGCGGGTGCTTGCGCAGGCACTCCAGCACATGATTGCGCGTGGCAATAGCTGCACGGAGCGCCGCCTGTTCGCCCCCATACTGCTTATCCGAGAAATAGCGCGTGTAGTGCACCTGATTTCGGCAAAGAGTGACACGCCAGCCCTGAAACGAGGTGAATTGATAGGTAAAACGAGTAATATTCTTGAGCGATTTCATGCAGACGGCATTCTAGCGTAGTAATATACGGTTATCTACACCTGTTATGCGTCATACAAGAATTTTCTTTCTAACAAAAAGCTCTTGCGCTACCATGGAGGCGTCATGAAACTCAAATCCATCACCTTCCGCTGCGCCGACGCACAGTACACGCGCCTGCATGAAGCTCTGGGAAGCGATTCGGCGAACCGAACCGATCTCATCTGCAACGCGCTGGACTCCTTTCTGCGCTTCGCGGAGCAACCCGAAATCCGCAAGCTCGACCTCTTTGCGCTGGTGCAGGCGGTGGAGGAGGGCGGCGACGGCACCCCCTTTGCCGACCAAATATGACAGCTCCCGACCGTACACATGGCGGGGTCTGTTGCAAATCCGCTGGTGGGGAGGGAAGCCCGGAATAAGACAAAGA
>JBJEVK010000026.1:0-6375 GCA_051884295.1 Akkermansia sp. | reverse complement strand
GAGGAAGCCGAGCGCTGCGAGGACATCCTCAACATCCAGGCGGCGGGGCTCGCCAAGCGCCTGGAGCACACCCGATCCGCCACCCTTGTCATCGGCGTGTCCGGCGGGCTGGACAGCACGCTGGCGCTCATCGTCTGCGCTCGCGCCTGCCGCCTGCTCAAGCTGCCCATGAGCACCATCCTGGCCGTCACCATGCCCGGATTCGGCACCACGGGGCGCACCTATGCCAACGCCTGCCGCATGATGGAGCTGCTGGGCGTCACCACCAAGGAAGTGAACATCCGCGAGGCCTGCCTGCTGCACTTTAAGGATTTGGACTTCGACCCCTCCCTGCGCACCAACACCTACGAAAACGTGCAGGCGCGCGAACGTACCAAGATTCTCATGAATCTCGCCAACAAGACGGGCGGCATGGTCGTGGGCACGGGCGATCTCTCCGAAATCGCGCTGGGATGGTCCACCTACAACGGCGACCACATGAGCATGTACGCCGTCAACTGCTCCATCCCCAAAACCCTCATCCGCTGCCTGATTCACCACGTGGCGCAGCAGAGCGAGCCCGAGATGGCCGCCGTGCTGCAGGACATCATCGACACCCCCGTGAGCCCCGAGCTGCTGCCCCCCGCCGAGGACGGCAGCATCGACCAAAAGACCGAGGACATCCTCGGCCCCTACGACCTGCACGACTTCTTTCTCTACCACTTCATCAAGTACGGCGCCTCCCCCGAAAAACTGCGCACCCTCGCCCTGCTCGCTTTCCGCGAGGAGTACACCGAGGAGCTCATCACCCGCACCCTGCACACCTTCATCCGCCGCTTCTTCACCCAGCAGTTCAAGCGCAGCTGCATCCCCGACGGCCCCAAGGTAGGCACCATCGCCCTCTCCCCGCGCGGCGACTGGCGCATGCCCTCCGATGCCTGCGCCGCCGTCTGGCAACACTGATGAGCTCCCGTCTCGCATCGTTCGTTCAGCAAGCACCATGAAAGCCCCCCTCCTGCTCGTTCTGCTGAGCGGTCTCGCCTCTGCCGCCCTGCCCCACTACCCCGACACCGCCTCCGCGCTCGCCGCCGCTGCCGCCCGACAGGACAGCGTGCTGCTCGACTTCACCGGCAGCGACTGGTGTCCCGCCTGCGTCCACCTCGACACCCGCATCCTCTCCACCGAGGAGCTCGACGCCGCCACGGGCGGGCGCTACGGCATCGTCACCCTCGACTTCCCCCGCAAGCCCGAAGCCATCAACGCCATCCCGGCCGACGAGCGCGAGCGCCGCAGCAAGCTGCTCCGCGACTACCGCATCCAAGGTCTGCCCACCGTCGTCGTGCTCGATGCGCAGGGGCGCCCCTACGGCGTGCTGCTCGGCACCGCCGGCAGCCCTGCCGAATACGCCGCCCGCCTGGCCGAGGCCGAGCAAGCACGCGCCGCCCGCGATGCCGCCTTTGCCGCCGCAGAGCAGCAAAGCGGAAAAGAACGCGCCCGCAGCCTCGCGGCAGGGCTCAATGCCCTGCCCGAAGTCTGCCGCGACAAATACCCCGACATCCTGGCAGCCATCACTGCCGCCGACCCGCAGGACAGCACAGGCATGGCCTCCCGCTGCCGCCGCGAGCTGCTCTATCCGCAGCAAATGCAGGCCTTTGAAGAGCTGAGCGCGAGCTTCGCGGGCAAGCTGAGCGCCGAGGAACTGGAGGACTCACTGCAACGCTGCCGCGCGTTCCTGCAAACACCCGATTTACACCCGGAGGTGGCGCAGGCCTGCTACTCCTGCATGGCCGACGGCTACGCCCTGCTGCGCGATCTGCCGCGGAGCATCGACTGCACGACACGCGCCATCGACGCCGCGCCGCAATCGCGCATGGCACCCCGGCTGCGCGCCAATCGGGAGCACATGCAGAAGCTGCTCGACAACAAGCCTCAACCCTGAGGCGCGCACGAAGCGAGCGCGTCTGCACGCGCATTGGTGCTTGATTTTCCCCGGCTGTTTTGGTAGGGTAGCAGGCATGACGCGCCTGTACCGACTTTTGTTTTCTGTGCTCTTACTGCTCGCGCTGGCGGTGCCGCAAGCCCGATCCGCGCCCACCGTCATGGCCAAGAAAACAGCGGACGGCAAGTGGGCCTTCGTGCCGCTGGCCGACGGCTTCGACTTCCCCGTCGGGCGCCCCAACGGCGACGGCTACTACAAATCGCGCGGGCTGCGCCTGGCCACCCCCCGCCACCTCGGCGAGGACTGGAACGGCAACGCCGGCGGCAACTCCGACCTCGGCGACCCCGTCTACTCCATCGGCATCGGGCTGGTCACCTACGCCGCCGATGCGCGCGGGCGCTGGGGCAAGGTGGTCATCGTGCGCCACGCCTTCCGCGAACCCAAGACGGGCAAAGTGCTCTGCTGCCAGACCCTCTACGCCCACCTCGACCGCATCGACGTGCAACTGGGGCAGCTGGTGGGGCGCGGGCAGCAAATCGGCACCATCGGTACCAACAACGGCATGTTCCCCGCGCATCTCCATGCCGAACTGCACTTCAACGTGCTGGTCAACTGCGGTCACCAAAACATCCCCAAGAAACCCGGCAACTACGGAAACCTGACGGATTTCATCAACCACTACCGCAAGCTGACCCCCGAGCAGAAGATGGTCAAGCTGCCCATCGGCGGTTTCCTGCCCTACAAGGACACCGAGGGGCTGTGATGCCGCTCCTGCCGGGCGTCTGCCACAGCTTCTTTTCCCCCTCCACGCCTTACATGCGGTGAAACTCTGTCTCTTCGGCGGCTCCTTTGATCCGGTTCACAACGGCCATCTGAGCATGGCGCAGGAGGCTATTCGCCGCTGCGGTCTCGACGAGCTGCATTTTCTCCCGGCGGCGGAATCCCCCTTCAAACCCGACAACGCCTTTCTCTTTCGCGCCGAGCAGCGGCTCGCGCTGCTGCACAGCGCCACAGCGGGGCTGGAGCGCATCCGCATCAGCGAGGACGACCTGCGCCTGCCCCCGCCCAGCTGGAGCTGGCGTCTGGTCGAGCTCTACCGCCGCCGCCACCCCGACGCCGAGCTCTACTGGCTGATGGGCACCGACCAATGGAGCGAACTGCACCGCTGGGCGCGCACCGACTACCTAGCGGAGCAGCTGCACTTCATCGTCTGCCACCGCGGCGAGCCCGCGCAACCCCGCGCGGGCTTCCGCAGCACCATGATTCCCCTCGCTCTCCCGGAATCCGCCACCGAGCTGCGCCGCTGCCTGCGCCACCGCCGCCCCCTGCCCGAGGGCTGGATGCCCCCCGCCACCGCCGCCCTCGCCCGCAGCTTTTGCGAGGAGCAGGCGCGCTGAGCGGGCAGCCGGCATGCTTCTCCCGCACCAGCAGATTTGAAACAGCCCCCTACTCGCTCGGTGCTGACGTTTCGAAGTTGACCCCAACGGGTCGTTATGGTATAGAACTCGAACTCCGACAGCGACCACACGCCGTGTTTCGAAGTTGACCCCAACGGGTCGTTATGGTATAGCTTCACCGTCTTCTTAATCCAGCCCATAACTGTTTCGAAGTTGACCCCAACGGGTCGTTATGGTATACCGTTGTCAGCTCGTACAGCACGCACGGTATCGTTTCGAAGTTGACCCCAACGGGTCGTTATGGTATATTGTGTTTGTTGGTATTAACCGAGCACATGCTGTTTCGAAGTTGACCCCAACGGGTCGTTATGGTATACGTGCCACTGCTGCAACCGCACACTTATCTGGTTTCGAAGTTGACCCCAACGGGTCGTTATGGTATATCTTGCGCGTGGCTGTCTGTGTCTGTGTGATGTTTCGAAGTTGACCCCAACGGGTCGTTATGGTATAAGACGATGCGCTCGATGAAATTGTCCACCAGTGTTTCGAAGTTGACCCCAACGGGTCGTTATGGTATACCTGCCTGCCTTTCACCTACCAGACCGGGCGCGTTTCGAAGTTGACCCCAACGGGTCGTTATGGTATAGAGCACTCGCCGAGCAACCGATTGCACACTACGTTTCGAAGTTGACCCCAACGGGTCGTTATGGTATATTGTGTGGGGTTGCTCTCACAGACCATCTCGCGTTTCGAAGTTGACCCCAACGGGTCGTTATGGTATAAATTGCATGACCTGGGTACTCGGGCGGGAGTCGTTTCGAAGTTGACCCCAACGGGTCGTTATGGTATATTGCCGATGTGGTGGCGCGTTTTGCTACGCCGTTTCGAAGTTGACCCCAACGGGTCGTTATGGTATATTGCGTAAAAGTCTTGACTTTATCGGCAAAAAGTTTCGAAGTTGACCCCAACGGGTCGTTATGGTATACGACGCCCCGCAGTTACTTGATAATCAAGCAACTGCGGGGCGTCCTGCTTTCACGAATCTCTGTTTTCTCGCTTCCTTACCAGAAGAGGATATACTCGGGAAAGCGCCCTTTGGGGCGTTCCGGTGCTTCTCCCAACAAAACGACCTGCTGTTCCCAAACGCTGCGCTCCATGGGAAGTAGGCGAATATCCCCCTGCGGCACCTGACTCGCCACACGGCGCATATAGCGAATGACTCGGTCGATCTCGTGATCCTCTCCCTCAAAGAGGTAGAGGCTGAATTGGACACGCACACCGCCGAGGGCTTCAAACTCTTTGCGCAGGAGGGTTTGATGCTTCGTCTCGGGTACATCATAGGCAAGCATCACGAGCATGGAGCGCAAAAGGGTGAAATTGCTCGGGAGAATCGGTCAGGACAGCGCGCGCCAGTGATTCGACCATGAGGCGGATGATGGTGCGGAGCCGAAAGCGTTTGCCGCGGTAATTCCAAAAGCTTTCCATCATCTCTGCAAAGCGTCCTGCCATGAGCTTAGGCTCGTGCATTTCATCCAAATAGCGCATGACGGTCAGCTCCACGCAACAGCGCAGCGGCTCCACCAGGTCGCAGACGAGGCTGGGGCGACTGCGACGCAGGCGGTGGATGATGCCGATGCCCGGCTCAATGCCTGAGGCGATGCACTGCCATTCCAAGGCGTGGTAGAGAAAGCCGTAGCCATAGTTCAGAGCCACATTCAGCGGAGCCTGAGCACGCCGCTTTTCGCGGGTAAACAAGTCTTGGGAAGCGGCACGAAAATAGCTCGCCCAAAAAAAGCGCGCCCACTTGGCTTCGAGTTGCAAAATGCGGTTGTAGGAGTTGGCTGCGAGTCTCGGCAGGGGCGGCAGGGCGGGGTTCAGCGAGCGAATGAGCAGGTGCTGATTCGTCACCTTGGTGAACAGCAAGGCGGAGGCATAGACCGTACTTTGGCGAGCCTTGAGGTTGCAGAGGCGAAAGGTAACATCGGGGTTTACATAGCGGCTGCGAGGCAGGAGAGAGGCCGTTGCCCACTTGCCCGAGCGCTTCTCCCATCGCGCCAGGACCAGAGGACACTGCTGAGCCAGCGCCACGAGGGCGCTTTGCGACCAATTCACCCCCTGCCCCAGACACTGGACTGAGCCCAGAACCTGCAGGGCGATTTTGTTTCCGCCGCTGTACAGCATTCCCTCCCTCACCCGCATTTCGGGAGCTTCGCCGATGAGGATGAGGTGATGGATCATACGGGTGGTGTCAAGCCCAATTCAAGCGCCTTGTCACTCGGCGATGGCAAGCCCAATAATTTCTGAGCCAAATCCGAAGCCTTTGACATTGTTGCCAGGTTCCTGTCTTTATGAGTAATGCACTTAAACTGAATTTGCATGCTTGATGTAATCGCTGATACTTTTCCATACGATTCGATGGGCAAAGATTGCGGGTCGCTACCCAATTTCTTCGCTTTTTTCGTATCAACGGAAAAGCGCAACAATGAGAGATCGCCCCTGCGGATTTTTCCCACCCTCACCGCGTGCGGCGGAAGCGTGCCGCATTGCATCTGGTAGAGGTCGCGGCATTTATTCTCGTCCAACAATTTGATGAGGTATTCGGGAGCGCCCTCGCGTCCCCGCCAAGGCAAGCCCATGCGCCTGAGCCCGGCCAGGGCGGCAGCAGTGGGTATGACTCGCTTATAATATTCCCACTGTTTTTTCTTAGCATTCCAGCCCAGCCAAATCTCCATGCGATCATTGCTGCCATCCAAGATGCGCATCTGCTCCCATTTACCGTCGGGCGTGCGAACACCGCTCCAGCCAATGGGGCTATTGCCCATGTGACCTTTCATTTTCCCGCATTTCCAAATGCTTTTGACAGGGGTACGGGCACCATCGCGGAGGCGCAGGGGTTTTGTGATGACATCCGGATCATCCTTGAATGCTTCCTGACACTTTAAAAGCCACTTTTCAATGTCGCCCCCAGAGGGTCTCAACTCCGAGCGAATTCCCATTTTTATCAAAGCACCGGAAATGACATCAACGGGATTCTGATTCTCTTTCTTCTTCTGCTGCTTC
>JBJEVK010000025.1:7293-27109 GCA_051884295.1 Akkermansia sp. | reverse complement strand
CCCGGAGCAATACGGAGGCGTTTTCTCCGGAAAATCAGCTTTCCGAATGCTGTTGGCACTTTTTATCTGACTATCAAGCGAATGCGCTTGTTTTCCGCGCAAAAGACAAGGGCGATGAGGAGCCGGATGCACTGCTATAAGTCACCTTTTTTCAGGAAATTCTGACTTTTTGACTTGCAACAGCATTCGGAAAGCTGTACCATCGCGTTGTCGGGTCAGCTCGGGTCTCATCTTCCTGCGGGAAAGGGGCGGGCTTTTCCTGATTAACCACTACGTTCACCAGAACACCATACACACTCATGAAAAAAACTCTCATTACTTTGCTCGCACTCTCCACCGGAGTGGCATCGGCGGCACTGACCGAGATTGCCGATATGGATACTCTCGTTCAGGGTATGACCGCCGTCGGTTCTCCCACAACCGTTGACGGGTACAATCAAACCGTGTACAACATGAACGGCGGCGCCTATGTGAACGGCACCGCTGAAGCTGTTATCAACGCTCTTAAAGGAAGTACCGGCGTTGTTACCTTTGCCGGATGGGTCAACCTTGATACCGCTGCCAATCAATACAACATGTTGGTTGGTTGGGGTGCGTCCGGCACCGGTTTCAAATTCGGCATCAAGGACGATGATTTGGTCTATGTCACGAAAAATGTGACCGAAACCGTTAAAAACTTTTCTATCGCTAAGGGCGAGTGGGTCATGGTCGCGCTTGAATACCGAACCAGCGACTCGGCTGTCCGGCTGCTGGCGACACCCACAAGCGGTCAGATGTACACAGTTGACAGCGGTCTCGGAACCATGAATCCGGTGACCGTGGAAAAATTCTCGATCGGCTCCGCAAACGGCAATGCAACCTCCAACGACGAAAACCTCAATGGTATGCTTTCCGGGTTTAAGATTTTCACCTCTGATGGCTTTGAGAACAACGCCGCTGTCTACACTGCGCTTGGTGATGCCCCAACCCTGCTCGTTCCCGAGCCGGCAACGGCTACCCTGAGCCTGCTGGCACTGGCCGGGCTTGCTGCCCGCCGTCGCCGCAAGTAAGCTCGCGCCTCATTGACTCCGACGCTTCGAACCGCTGCTCCCGCCGGAGCAGCGGTCTTTTTCGGGAGAAGGGAAGGCTCGGGAGACAGCGCTGTGCCCGCCCGAGCGCCCGACAAAGATACCCGCCCGTTTCCGCGCATCGGAAGCGGGCGGGTATCTGCAAAAACATGCGTGAGAACTCAGGGCTGATCCGTCTCAAAGACGATCACCTCGAAGGGGGCGAGTTGCAGGCGGGTGGTGCCCTCGGCGGGCAGCTCCAGCTCGCGCACGCGCTGGTCGGGGTAGGCGGCGCGCAGGCGGATGGCGCGCGCGTGGGTCGGCTCGAACACGGCGGTGCTCAGCTCGATGCTCTGCTCGCGGCTCGTGGGGTTGCGCAGCGCCAGAGTGGCGCCGACATCGCCGCGCCAGGCAGCGTAGCCATAAACCTCCCCCTTGCCGGGGTCGCCGCCCACCCAGTGAGCATCGGCCAGCACAGGCGCCCAGCGGTGGCTCCAGCGCAGGGCATCGGCCACATCGTCCCAGGCGCGCTCATTCATCATGCCGGGGGTCAGGTAGAGCTCCTGCTGGTTGGCACCCGTGGCGAAGAGCAGGCGGGCATCGCTGCGCAGGTCGTTGTTCACGGGGAAGCCCACCGACTGCGTGGCGGAGGCACCGCCCTCCTCCGCGGGGTTGATGCGGGGGTCCTTGCCGTCAATGCGCGCATCGCTGGTGTGCCCCGCCTGGAACTCCGTGCCCAGCACGATGCCGTGGTGCATGAGGGAGTTGAGGGGGTAGAGCGGCGCGCGCTGCACAATGAGGCGGTAGCAGCTTTGGTCGCGGTAGGTGATGTAGCGTTCGCGGTTGGTGCCCTCGCCGCACCAGTTGACATCCGCCGAGCCCGTGCGCCAGGTGCAGTCGACGTAGCGCAGCCAGAAGGGGCTGGGCCAGGTGCCTACCGTGGTGCTCAGGAAGAGTTGCGGGTCGACCTTGCGCAGCTCGTCGGCAATGCGCAGGAGCGCCATGAAGTGCGGCGACACGCCGCTGCCGGCGCGATCCCACTTGAAGAAGTTGACCCCGTCCTGCTGCATCAGCTCGCGGCAGCGCCCGAGGAACCAGTTGTAGTAGCCGGGCTCGGCCAGATCCATGCCCCCCGCGCTCTCGGGCAGCAGCCCCAGACGCTTGGCGTGTGCCACGCGCTCGGCTTGCCCGCTGTAGCCGCCCAGCGGCGAGATCCAGATGCCGAAGTGCGAACCGATGGCGCGCATCGCCTGCGTCATCTTGCCAAAACCCTCCGGGAATTTTTTGGGATTCGGCTGCCAGAGGTCGGCGTGGAAGTCATCCCAGCCGTCGTCCAGCACAAAGGAATCGGGCACGATGCCGCGCTTGCGCACGAGCTCCTCGGCGTAGGCTGCCACCGTCGCGAGCATTTTTTCCTCTGTGGGGTTCAGGCCGTGGTCGTACCAGCAGTTGTACTGCACCACGTTGTGGTAGGGCACAGCGCGCTCGCGCTCCACATAGGCGAGGAAAGCGCGCCGCAGCTGCCCCTCGGGGTAGCCCCCGCTCACGGTGGTGAAGCTCACGCTCTCCCCTGCCTTGAGCGGCAGCTTGCAGTCGAGCCCCACGCGGGCGACGCCCTTGTCGATGACGGCCTGAGCCCCGGGCATTTCGATGCCGTAGAAGCGGCGCGCCCCCTGCTGCACCAGCGGGGTGCCCGGCACCGAGCCGGGAATCACAAAATCTTCCCCCTGCCGCACGATGGGCTCCAGGCGCAGCAGCTCGGTGTCGCTCAGGGCGGTGATGGTGTAGCGCTGCGTGATGTAGTGCGAGCCATCGCGCAGCTCGGCGCGCCACTGCACGCGCACATCCGCCCCGGGCAGCTCCCATGTGCCGCTCAGGCTCTGCCCGCCCAGCCGCTCTGCGGCGCGCGGGGCGCTCGGGTCGGCCTGCAGGGGGGCGGCGTGCAGCCCCGTGACCTGCGTCGCCGTGAAGCTGCCCGAGCGGGTCGTCACGCTCAGCGGGCTGTCTGTCTGCCCCTGCGGCGATGCCTCAAAGCGCAGCAGCGCATTGCCCAGCGCGCGCTCACCGAGCAGCTGCGCCGCCCCCGGATCCGCGCCGGGGTAAGGGACGGCGAGCTCCGCCGCCGTGGCAGTCCAAGCTGCGGCCAGCGAAGCTCCCATCCATGCGATGTGATTGTGTTTCATGATTTTTTTCCGGAAAGTGCCTGCCAAGCCCAGGCAATGTAGGCGATCACCCCCGGCAAGAGGAGCGACACGAGCGACATGGTGCGCAGGGTAAAGGCACCCGAGGAGCTGTTCTGCAGGGTCAGCGAGCTCTGCAAATCGGCGGTGGAGGGATAGTAGGCCGTGTTGTTCAGCCCGGCGCAGAGCAGCAGCGCCATCACCACCGCCACCGTGCCGCCGCCCGCCCACCAAAAGCCGCCGCCATGCAGGCGCAGCAGCGACAGCGCGATGCCCGCGAGCACCGCCGCCACCCCGAGCAGCAGCAAACCCGCCACCCAAGGCAACGCCAGCAGATTGTGCAGGTACTTGCCGGACTCAACAAAGACCTGCCCCGTCTGCGGGTCGACGGCAAAACCGTCCGTCAGCAACCAGTGGGCAACAAAGGGCAGGAAAAAGACCAAGAAAAGCGCGGCCTCCCACAGCAGACGGCGGCGGCAACGCCCGCGCAGCTCGGCGGGCAGCTCCGCGCCCGTCAGGTACAGGCAGCCCAGCGTGCGCGACAGGAAGAGCACCGCGAGCCCTAGGCAGACATTCCAGGGGTTCGCCACCGCCTCCAGCCCGTGCCACGCGCTGCACCAGCGCGAAATCACGGGCGCCGCAGGGCTGAGAATCGCCGCGCGGTCGATGACAAAGGGCGCCCCGTGGAAGAAGGTCGCCACCGCCGTGCCCAGCAACAGCGGCGCCAGCAGACCGTTGAGCACCAAGAAAGCGCCGAAGCTGCGTGCGCCGAGCAGATTGCCCGCTTTCAGGCGGAATTCATACGACACTGCCTGCAACACGAAGGTGAAGAGCAGCAGCATCCACACCCAGTACGCCCCGCCGAAACTCGTGGAGTAAAACAGCGGGAAGGAGGCGAAAAAGGCACCGCCGAACACCACCAGCGTGGTGAAGGTCAGCTCCCAGCGCCGCCCCGTCGCCGCCAGCAGCGCATCGACATCCGCGCGCGTGCGCCCCAGCGGCCACAGCAGCGACTGCCCGCCCTGCACAAACATCAGAAACACCAGCACCCCGCCCAGCAGCGACACGATGCACCACCAATACACTTGCAAGAAAGCATCCATAGCGTCAGAAAAACGTTAAGCGTTCATGAATCAGGCCTCGGGTCCCTGCGCAATCGCGCGCAGCATGATGCCGATCTCCGCAATCAGCAGCAGGGTAAAGAGCCCTAGGAAGAGGAAGAAGGTCAGCTGCACAGAGGCCGGCGAAAGCGCGGAAATCGCCGCCGAATTCGGCAGCAAATCCTGCACCGTCCAGGGCTGGCGCCCGACCTCAGCCACCACCCAGCCCGCCTCGCTCGCCAACCAAGCCAGCGGAATCGTCAGCACCGCTGCCAGCAACACGGGCTTGCAGCGCGGCAGCCAGCGGTCGAGCAGCAGCACCCCCGCAAAGAGCGCGATGAAGTAGCCGCCCAGCGTCACCATCAGGTGAAAGGCGTAAAAGGTCACCGGCACCGGGGGCACCACATCCGCAGGCTTGTTCAGGTAGCCATAGCCGAAGTAGCGGAAATCGCGCCGCAGCACCTCGCGGGCGGCGGCCATCGACGGCTCATCGCCGGCAGCGCGCGCGCGCCGATAATCCGCCAGCGCCGCCACCGCCGCGCGCCCGCGGCGCATCATCTCCTCCACCGAGAGCGCCGTCTCGCCCGAGGGGAGGGTGTAGCCCCCCGCCAGAATCTCGCGGATACCGGGCACAAAGCCCTCGCGGTCGTTGGTTGCCAGCAGCGACAATCCCTTGGGAATACTCAGCTTAAAGAGGAAAGGCTCCTGCCCGTCTGCCGGGGCTTGCGACCAGTCGTGCCCCGGCTTGAGCAGCCCCACGGCCACCAAATCCGCGCCGTGCCCCCCCGCGTAGAGCCCCTCGGCCGCGGCGAGCTTCATGGGCTGTTGCTCGGCGGCAATCATCCCGCTGCGGTGCCCCGTCATAGCGCAGAGCCCCGCCGCCAGCAGCCCGAACCAGGCCGCCACGCGCAGGCTGTGCATCGCCACATCGCGGTGCCGCCCCCGCAGCAGGTACCAGCAGCTCACGCCCACCACGAAGAGCGCCCCCAGCACCCAGGCCGAGCTGACCACGTGCATGAACTTGTTGACCGCCATGGGCTGAAAGGCCACCGCCGCAAAGCTGCACATCTCGTTGCGAACCGTATCGGGGTTGAACTCCATGCCCACGGGGTGCTGCATCCACGCATTGGCCACGAGAATCCACCAGGCCGAAAAGGTGGCGCCAATGACCGTGAGCCAAGTGGACATCAGGTGCGTGCGGCGGCTGAGCTTGTCCCAGCCGAAGCACATGAGCGCCAGGAAGGTGGACTCCATGAAGAAGGCCACAATGCCCTCGATGGCCAGCGGCGCGCCGAAGATATCGCCCACGAACCAGCTGTAGTTGCTCCAGTTGGTGCCGAACTCAAACTCCAGAATAATGCCCGTGGCCACCCCCACGGCAAAGTTGATGACGAAGAGTTTGGCCCAGAAGCGCGCGATTTGGCGCCAGAATTCACTGCCGCGCAGAAGCGACAGGGACTCCATGATCGCCACGAGCACGCCGAGCCCCAGGGTCAGCGGCACGAAGAGCCAGTGATACATCGCCGTCAGCGCGAACTGCGCCCGCGACCAGTCTACGAGGGAAGCATCGATCATCGTGAGAGAGAGGTGGTAACTGTGTGGGAGCGCTGCATGAGCGCGTCGGAAACCGCCGAGCCCTTCTCCTCCTCGCTGCCCGTGAGCGCTGCCGGAAAGAACAAGAGCTTGAGCACCAGGAAGATGACGACCAATTTCACGCCGATGAGCAGCCACAGCGTCCGCCCCAACGACATGGAGCGGAAGCCCTCGGCATAGAATCTGACGCAACGCAGCAGCATCACCCGGTTGTTCCTACTCTAGCAGCTTTGGCGCCGCATTGCAAAGAAAAATGCAGCGCATCGCTGCCGCTTGCCGTTTTTCGCCGCGGCGACCGCGGGGCGCTGGCGTGCTTTGCGCTTGCGTTGGCGGCGCGGAGGCGGTAGGATGTCTGCGCTTTATGCTGAATAACGCCATCCAGTTGTACGAGGCGCTGCCCCTGTTCGAGACAGGGCTGGCGATGGGGCTGCTCCTGCTGCTGCTGCATGCCTTGGCCTGTTGGCAGCCGAACCGCGCGATGGCGCTGCTGCGCGCCTCGCACCGCTCGACGGCGGCGGGGCAACTGCTGCTGGGGCTGGACATGATTTGGGTGGCCCTGCTGCTGTGGAACAACCCGGCCAATCCGCTGCGCATGCCGCTGTTCGAGTTCGAGGGCGCGCGCGGCATCCTGCTGCTGCTCTGCCCCGTGGTGTGGTTCGTGCTCTCGACCATGGTCAAGCCCAACCTTTTTGCGCGCGCGCTGGGGCTCTTCATCCTGCTGGCGGCCATCATCCCGCTGAGCGCGGCCTTTCTCAAGGAGCCGCTGACGCGGCTGCTCATCCCGCTGTGGTGCTACCCCGCGCTCACGGCGGCGATGTTTTGGGTAGCTTGGCCCTGGCTGTGGCGCGATGCCGTGGAGTGGCTGGCGCAGCGCCCGCGGCTCTTCCGCGCGCTGGCGGCGGCGGGTGCGCTGTACGGGGCGGCGATGGTCGCCTGTGCCCTGCTCTTCTGGCGTTAATGTTGTTCGTTTTCTCTTCTTCCCATGTCCGATTCCCAAACTCTCTACGCGGCTGATTACCTCATCACGCAGAATGACGCCCGCGATATCATCGAACAGGCGGCGCTCGTGGTGCAGGGCAACCGCATTGTCAGCGTGGGGCACCGCGATTTGCTGGAGGTGATGTTCCCCGATGCGGCGCAGGTGCAGCTGGGCAAGGCGGTGCTCATGCCCGGACTCATCAACGCGCACACCCATGTGAGCATGAGCCTGCTGCGCGGTTATTCGGACGACAAGACGCTCATGGACTGGCTGCAGCAGGACATTTTCCCGCAGGAGGCCAAGCTGAGCCCGGAGCTCGTGGAGCTGGGAGCGCGCTTCGGCATGGCCGAGATGCTGCGCACGGGCACCACCGCGTTCTTCGACATGTACATGCACGAGCGCGGCGTGTTCCGCGCGGCGGACGAGATGGGCTTGCGCGGAGTGCTGGGCGAGAATATCACGCAGTATTTCCCCACCGTGTCCTGCCGCGATGAGGAGGCCTACGCCGAGCTGGTGCGCTCGCTGGCGGATGAGTGGCGCAACCACCCGCGCCTGCGCCAGGCCGTGCTGCCGCACGCGCCCTACACCACCAACCCCGCGCTGCTGCGCCGCTGCCGCGATCTGGCGACGGAGACGGGCGCGCTCTTCGGCATGCACTTGGCCGAGACGAAGAGCGAGACGGCCGCCTGCCTGAAGGAGCACGGTCTGCGCCCGGTGCCCTACTGCGAGAGCTTGGGGCTGCTGCAGGCGGATTCGGTGTTTTTCCACTGCGTGGAGGTCGATGCACACGACATCACCATCCTGGCCGAGCACCGCTGCGGCGCCGTGCACAACCCCGCCAGCAACATGAAGCTGGCCAGCGGGGTGGCGCCGGTGGAGGCCATGCTGCGCAACCGCGTGCCCGTGGCGCTGGGCACGGACGGCCCCGCCAGCAACAACGCGCAGAACATGCTGCGCGAGATGTATGTGGCCGCCCTGCTGCACAAGGTCGATGCGCTCAACCCCACCGCCTGCCCCGCGCAGCTGGTGCTCGACATGGCTACGCGCCACGGCTCCGAGGTGCTGCACGACCCGCTCATCGGCACGCTGGAGCCGGGCATGAAGGCGGATTTCATCGCCCTCTCGCTGGAGGAGCCGCACATGCAGCCCGTGCACAACATCGTGTCCAACGTGGTGTATGCCGCCACGGGCTTGGAGAACAAGCTGACGGTGGTCGACGGGCGCGAGCTCTACCGCGAGGGGCGTTTTCTCTGCTGCGACTACGAGGCGCTCTGCGCGGAGATGCGGCAGGCGCAGGCATGGGCGCGGCGATGAGCATCTCCCCGGCAGACGGCTTGCCTGAAGAGGGACTTGCGGCGCGGCTCGAGTCGCGCCCGCTGACGGAGCTGCCCTTTGCCGCCATCGATTTCGAGAGCGCGGGGGCGGCGCCCGGGGAGACGGACTGCCCCGTGCAGGTGGGCATCGTGCGGGTGGAGCATCTCTTTGCCGAGCCGCGCTGCTTTGTGTCCTACATTGCCCCCGCGCACGCCGTGCACTGGAGCGCGGCGCGGGTGCACGGCATCCGCACGGAACAGCTGCGGGGCGCCCCGCGCTACGAGGCGCTGTGGCCGCAGCTGCGCGCGCTGCTGGGCGGGGCGGTGGTGCTGGGGCACAACCCCGCCACGGAGCAGCGCTTCCTGCGCCGCTTCCCCGGGCACGGCTTCGGCCCCTGGCTCGACACGCTGGCGCTGGCGCGCCGCGCCCTGCCCCAAGCGGGCGACTACGCGCTGGGCAGCCTGTGCGGGGCGCTGGGCATTGCCGACGAGGTGCGGGCGATGGTGCCCGAGCGCCGCTGGCACGATGCGCTCTTCGACGCCGCCGCCTCGCTGGTGCTGCTGCGCTGCCTCTGCCGCGCACTGCACATGGAGCAGGCTCCGCTCGCGGGGCTGAGTTTCGCCCTCAAACGCTGCTGATTTCTCCCGCCATGTCCCTCCTCTCCGTCCGCCACCTCAGCGTCACCTTCCGCACCCATCAGGGGCCCGTCTACGCCGTCAACGACGTGAGCTTCGAGCTCGCGGCGGGCGAGACGCTCGGCATGGTGGGCGAGAGCGGCAGCGGCAAGTCCGTCACCTGCTCGGCGCTCATGGGGCTGCTGCCCGCACCGCCCGCCGAATTTTCTCCCGAATCGCGCGCCCTCTTCGGCGGGCTTGACCTGCTGCACGCCGGGGAGAAGCAGCTCGCCGCGCTGCGCGGGCGGCGCATCTCCATGATTTTTCAGGATCCCATGACGAGCCTGAATCCCTGCATGTGCATCGGCGACCAGGTGGCCGAGCCGCTCATCATCCACCGCGGCATGAGCCGGCGCGAGGCGCGGCGCGCGGCGGTGGAGGAGCTGGCGCGCACGGGCATTCCCGAGCCGGAGAAGCGCGCCGCCGCCTACCCGCACGAGTTTTCGGGCGGCATGCGCCAGCGCGTGATGATTGCCATGGCGCTCATCACCCGCCCCGAGATTCTCATTGCCGATGAACCGACCACCGCCCTCGATGTCACCGTGCAGAAGCAGGTGCTCGACCTGCTGCGCGAGCGGCAGCGCGAGCTGGGCACGGCCATCATCCTCATCACGCACGATTTGGGGGTAGTCAAGGCCTACGCCGACCGCATTCAGGTGATGTACGCGGGCAGCATCGTGGAGAGCGCACCCGCCGCCGAGCTCCTGGCGCACCCGCGCCATGCCTACACCCGCTCGCTGATGGCCTCCATCCCCGGCACCCACCCCGTCGGGCAGCGGCTACCCACCATCCCGGGGCTGCCGCCCACCCTGCGCGAGCCCCTGCGCGGCTGCGCCTTCCGCCCCCGCAATCTCGTGGGCGCGCCCGAGCGCTGCCTGACCGACCGCATCCCCGAACTCGTGGAAATCGCCCCGCAGCACTACGTGCGCAACTGCCCCGGCTGTCTCGCCGTCCGCGAGGATTAGGGAGCGGCTTTGCCCGCCGTGCGCTCCCGCAGCAGGGTGCGCAGCTCCGCCGTGAGCTCCGGCTGCTCGGCCGCCTTGTTGTGCTGCTCGCCGAGGTCGCTCTCGAGGTCGAAGAGGTAGTCTGTATCTCCGCGGCGGTAGTATTTGTAGCGCCCGCGGCGGATGGCCAGACAGCCGCCGTTGTTGCTCTCGATGAGCTCCGGCACGCCGACGGCATCCTGCCCCAGTAAGGCGGACAGGCAGTTGCGGCTGTCGGGCAAGGCTCCCTCGGGCACCGACGCGCCCGCCAGCTCCGCCAACGTGCGCGCCCAATCCACCTGGCTCACCAGCGCCGCCGAACGCCCGCGGCGGGTGTGCCCCGGCCAGCAGACAATCAGCGGCACGCGGGTACTCCCCTCCATGATGCCGTATTTGCCGCCCTCCAGCTTGCCGTCGCGCACGCGCCCCATGCTCATGGGCGCCACGGGGTTGTGCCCGGCGCAGTCGCGCAGGGCGCCGTCGTCGTAGCCGTCATCAATGACGGGCCCGTTGTCCGAGCTCAGGATGATGAGGCTGTCCGCGTAGCCGTGCGCCTCCAGCGCCTCGCGCAGGCGCCCCAGGCAGGCATCCAGCTGCACGGTGACATCGCCGCGTATGCCCAGCCCGCTGCGCCCGACAAAGCGCGGGTGCGGGTCGCGCGGCACATGGATGTCGTTGGCGGCAAAGTAGAGGAAGAAGGGCTGCTGCCGCCGCGCGCAGTCGGCGATGAAGGCGATGGCCTCGTCCGTGAGTCGGTCGGCGATGTCTTGGTCCTTCCACAGCGCGGCGCGCCCGCCGCGCATGAAGCCGATGCGCGGGATGCCGTCCACAATGGCGCCGTTGTGCTGGGGACCCTTGCTGTGCGCGTAGGGCTTGAGCAGCTCGGGGTGCGTGCTGCCCAGCGGCTCGCCCGCAAAGGGCGTTCGATAGCTCACCTCGATGGGGTCGGCCGGATCCGCCCCCACCACGCAGCCGTTGCGCAAGTAGACGCAGGGCACGCGGTCGCCCGTGGCCGCCATGATAAAACTGTGGTCAAAGCCCACCTCGTTCGGTCCGGGGGCGATGGGGGCATTCCAGTTGATGGGCGCGCTGCCCCGCCCCAAGCCCAGATGCCACTTGCCGATGACGGCGGTGCGGTAGCCCGCGCGGCGCAGAAGCGCCGGCAGCGAGGGGCGCTCCTCCTCCGTCGGCAGGATGAGCTTGGCATCGCCGGGAAGAATGCCCGTACCCCGCCGCCGCCAGGCATACTCGCCCGTCAGCAGCGAGTAGCGCGAGGGGGTGCAGACGGAGTGGGTGCTGTGGGCATCGGTAAAGAGCAGCCCCTGCTCGGCCAGACGCTCCATGTGCGGGCAGGGCACGCGCGCGCAGCCGTAGGCGGAGGTGTCGGCAAAGCCCAAATCATCCGCATAGAAGAGCACGATGGCTCGCGGGCGCGGCTCCGCCGCCCACAGCGACCCCAGCAACAACACCAAGCCAAGAAGCTGCCGGAACATCGTCTCCCTTCAGCCCGGCCGCCGCTCAACCGCGGCGGCGCTTCTTGTTGTTGCCCGCCAGCGCCTTCTTGCTGCTCTTGTTGCGCGCCACGGCCTTGCTCTTGGGCGCGGACTTGACGCGATTCTTGGCCAGCGTGCGCTTGCTCGCGGCGGCTCGGCTGCGGGAGCTCGCCACCGCGCGACTGCGGGAAGCGGTCGTTGCCTTGCGCGTGGCCAGTCGGCGCTCGGGGGCATAGCTCGGCACCGGCGTGCGCGAGGTCTGCACGGCGGCGACAATCGCCTTGCGCTGCTCATCACGGCTGTAACTGCCGCCCTCCTGACTGCGGAAATAGCCCCGGTACGCAGGATCCACCTGCGCCAGACAGACCACCGCATCGGAATAGTTCATGGAAACCGCCCGGCTGTCCGTTCCCTGGCAGGAAACGAGAGCCGCCGCCGCGGCGACACAAGCGCTCAGTGCAACAAGTTGATTCATCTCGGTTAGGGGATAAGAGCATCCAAAAGATTAAACGGCAGTCGCAGAAAATAGCCCAAAATACTGCCGCAGGTCTGGCAGGACGAAAGGAGGAACGAACAGGCAAGCAGCCCGAACGCACCACCTATCTTCCGCAGCGTGACAGCATCTCGGCTCATCGTGTCTCCGACTTCGTTGTTCGGGGGAAGATACTACGCCCTCCCCCTCCTCGGGGAAAACATTAGCACAGAGCTTTTCCCTTGACAATAATAAAGTTTCACAAAAGATTATTCTGTCCGTTGCACCATCAGGCGCGGCTCCTACAGCGGCACCGCGGATGCGCCGCTGCGTGTCATCTTGTGAAGCAAAGGAAATTAGTTTTGACTAACTTAAAAGGACCGAGGTATAGTTTACACAACAATGGGCGGAGGTGTTGCTTCCGCCTCATTCCTGATCAAAACCAATACCTGAACAACAAGATGAAAAAGTATCGTTGCACCATTTGCGGTGAAATTGTCGAGAGCGAAGATGTCCCCACCTTCCCCTGCCCCGTCTGCAATGCCGAGGGCCCCGAGGTTTGGGAGGAAGTTGTGGAGACGGAGGGTGCCAAGGAGTACGCCTGCGAGCACGAAGTGGGCGTGGCCAAGGGCGTGGATGAGATCGTGCTCAAGGGGCTGCGCGACCATTTCAACGGCGAGTGCTGCGAGGTGGGTATGTACCTGGCGATGAGCCGCGTGGCCGAGCGCGAGGGCTACCCCGAGGTGGCCGAGGCGTTCAAGCGCTACGCCTTCGAGGAGGCGGAGCACGCTGCCAAGTTTGCCGAACTTCTGGGCGAGGTGGTGACCCCCAGCACGGAGAAAAACCTCTCCATGCGCGCCGCTGCCGAGCAGGGCGCCTGCGCCGCTAAGCTGGAGATCGCCAAGCGCGCCAAGCAGCTTAACTACGATGCCATCCACGACACCGTGCACGAGATGGCCAAGGACGAGGCTCGCCACGGTCGCGGCTTCGACGGTCTGCTGAAGCGCTACTTCGGCAAGTAACGCCCTCTTTCCCCGCCCTGCTCTCCCTCTGCGGACGGCAGGGCGGTGCTGTTCCGCAACGGCTCGGCACTTGCGTGCCGGGCCGCGTTTTTGCTCCCGTCCTACGGCGTGCGGAGACCGTGCGAAGCCGGATAAACCGGAGTTCTGCGACGTTCGCGCTTGACAGCAGGGGGGCTTTTTGCCTATAGTAAGCGCGCATATGAAGAAAAGACTCCGCAAAAAATACCGTGTGGGAGAGTTCCGCGAGCTTTGCTTTGAGTTCTCCTTTGACTACAAGGGTGATGTGAACGCGCCCGAGTGCGAAGCTTTCCTCCGAGCACTGATCGAAGACTGCATCGAGGCCAACGGGCTCAACTGCGAGGGCAACATCACCGACAGCGGCTGCGCCATCATCGCCAAGGCTGTGGATCCCACGCAGACGAGCGAGGCTCAACGCGCCGCCGTCAAGAGCTGGCTGGATGCCCGCGAGGACATCGAGCTGCAGCAGTTCGGCGAGCTGACGGATGCGTGGTACGCCCGCGGCTGAGCACATGCGTTCCCTGACCGAGCCTTTCCGCACGGACATGAACGAGACACCATCCCCCCGGCAGCCGATCTTCACCAAGGGACTCAAGGGCGTCATTGCCAATGAGACCGGGCTGAGCGATGTACGCGGCGATGAGGGGCGCCTGCTTTACTGCGGCTACGAAATCGAGGATTTGGTCGACCTCTGCACCTACTCCGAGATTATCTACCTGCTGCTCAACAAGCGCCTGCCCAACCGCGAGGAGCTCGACGGGCTCAACCAGCGCCTGCGCAACGACCGCGATCTGCCGCAGCCTATCCTGGACTTCTTCAAGAGCGCCACCAAGACCGCGCGCCCCATGAGTGCGCTGCGCACGGCCGTCTCCATGCTCGGTATGTATGACGACCGCACCAAGGATCCGAGCCAGATGAAGGAAATCGGCCTGTCGCTCATCGCGAAAATTCCCGTGATGGCGGCCTACTACTACCGCATCTGCCAAGGGCTGGATCTGCCGCCCATCCGCACGGATTTGGGCGAGGCGGAGCATTTCCTCTGGCTGCTCAAGGGCACGGAGCCCGACCCCAACGAGGCGCACATCCTCGATGTGGCCTACATCCTGCACGCCGACCACGGCATGAACGCCTCCACCTTCGCCAGCCGCGTGACGGCCAGCACGCTGTCGGACATGTACAGCGCCATCACCACCGCCATCGGCACCCTCAAGGGGCCGCTGCACGGCGGAGCCAACGAGGCGGTCATCGAGATGCTCAAGGAAATCGGCGATGAGGACAATGTGGAGTCCTACATCAACGAGAAGCTGGCGCGCCACGAAAAAATCTTCGGCATGGGGCACCGCGTCTACAAGACCCTTGACCCGCGCGCGCCGCAGCTGCGCCGCATCGCCATCCGCCTGACGCAGACCATCGGCGAGCCCAAGTGGATCCGCATGAGCGACATGATCGCCAAGATGATGCGCGCCCGCAAGAATCTCAACGCCAACGTGGACTTCTACTCCGCCACAGTCTACTACAGCCTGGGCATCCCCACGCGCATGTTCACCACGGTCTTTGCCATTGCGCGCTCGGCCGGCTGGGTGGCGCAGATTTTGGAGCAGTTGGAGGACAACACGCTCTTCCGCCCGCTCTCGCGCTACATCGGCCCCGATGAGCCGCTGCTGGTGCCCGTGCTCGACATGCGCTGAAGCGCATCGGCGCTACCCCCGCCGGGGGTCGCCCTGCACCAAACTCCCCCTGTTCGCCGCGCGGGCAGGGGGAGCTTCGTCTCCCCCCTCCGGCGGTTTTGAACGCCACGCCGCCGCAGTGTGTCAACCATGGCATGGGGGCTTGCACCGAGCCCGAACGATGGTGTAGTATAGACGAAACACGATGAACACACACGAATTCAACGAGCAGATTGCGCAAAAGTCCGCTTGGGTCAGCGAGGTGAAGCGCGAAATGGCCAAGGTGGTCGTGGGGCAGCAGGAGCTGGTGAACCGCCTCATTCTCAGCCTGCTTTGCAAGGGGCATGTGCTTCTGGAGGGTGTGCCGGGGCTGGCCAAGACCCTTTCCGTCAAGGCGCTGGCGGGCACCCTGCAAGCGGCGTTCTCGCGCATCCAGTTCACGCCCGATTTGCTGCCCGCCGACCTGCTGGGCACCATGATTTACAACCCCGATGAGCGCCGCTTCACGCCCAAGAAAGGCCCGGTGTTCGCCAACCTCATCCTCGCCGACGAAATCAACCGCGCGCCCGCCAAGGTGCAGAGCGCGCTGCTGGAGGCCATGCAGGAGCGCCAGGTGACGCTGGGCGAGCACTCCTACCCCCTGCCCAACCCCTTCCTGGTGCTCGCCACGCAGAACCCCATCGAGCAGGAGGGCACCTACCAACTGCCCGAGGCGCAGCTCGACCGCTTCCTCTTCAAGGTGCTGGTGGACTACCCCGACCGCGATGAGGAACTCAGGATTCTGGAGATGATGAGCAACACGGAGGCCGCCCCCCGCACCGCCCCCGTCATCAGCCCGGCGGAGCTGGAGGAGAGCCGCGCGCTGATGAACGCCATCTTCATCGACCCCGCCGTGCAGCGCTACATCGTCGACCTCGTGCGCGCCACCCGCAAGCCCGAGCGTCTCGACCCGCGCATGGAGGGTCTGGTGCGCGCCGGCGCCTCGCCCCGCGCCTCCATCAATCTGGCACTGGCGGCCAAGGCGCTGGCGTTCACGCGCTGCCGCGGCTATGTCACCCCGCAGGATGTCAAAGACTTGGCGCACGACATTCTGCGCCACCGCATCCTCGTCTCCTACGAGGCCGAGGCGGCCGACAAGACCAGCGACAACGTCATCGACAGCATTCTTTCCAAGGTGCCCGTTCCCTAAGAGGCACCGCCACTCGGCATGGACAAGGTACAGGACATCATGCAGCGGGTGCGGCGCATCGAGCTGCAGGCGCGTCGGCTCACCACGGCGACCTTTGCGGGGCAGTACCGCTCGGGTTTCCGGGGTCAGGGGCTCGATTTCCACGAGTTCCGCGAGTACACGCCCGGCGATGAGCCCCGCTTCATCGACTGGAAGGTGACGGCGCGCACGGGCTCGCCCTATGTCCGCACCTTCCGCGAGGAGCGCGAGCAGGCGCTGCTGCTGGCGGTGGATGCCAGCGCGGGCATGAGCTACGCCAGCGCCGCCGCCGCCGACACCAAGCGGGAGTACGCCGCCCGCATCGCCGCCGTGCTGGCCTATAGCGGCGCGCTCAACGGAGACAAGGTGGGGCTGCTGCTCTATGGCTGCCGCCCGCATTTCTACCTGCCGCCCGCCAAGGGCATGACGCAGTGCCGCCGCATCGTGCGCGAAATCCTCGCCGCCCCCGAGGGGCAGCCCGATGACAGCGCGGCGGATGTCGCGGCCGAAATCATCCGCACCCAGCGCAAGCGCGTGCTGGTGCTCATGCTGAGCGATTTCCTGATGCGACCGGACAAGGAGGCCATCGGCCAACTCAATTTCCGCCACGAGCTCATCCCCATCCGTCTGGCGGATCCCGGCGAGCTGCATCTGCCCGAGGCGGGGGCGGTGCGCTTCCGCGACCCCGAGAGCGGCGAGCTGTGGGAGGGCGACCTCAACGATCCCGCCCTGCTCGAGAGCCACGCGCGCGCCGTGCAGGCGCACCGCGCCGAATGGCAGCGCGTGTTCTCCCAGCTGGGCATCGACGCGCTCGACCTGCAGACCAACCGCGACTTCATCCCCGAGCTGCGCGCGCTCTTCGCGCGCCGCAGCCGCTACCTGACCCGTTGACATGCCCCCCACCCTTTCCATCCCCGATGCCATCCCCGAGCTGGAGGGCAACCTGCCCGCCGAGAGCTTTGCGCGGCTGTCGCCGTTCTGGCTTTGGGCAGGGGCGGGGCTGCTGCTCGCTCTGCTACTGGCGGGGGGCGCCCTGCTGCTGTGGCGCCGTCGGCAGCGGCGGCAGATGAGCGAACCGGAATCGCCCCTGGCGCTCGCGCTGCGCCGCACGGACGAGGTGGCTGCCGAGCTGCCGCCCCTGCGCGCCTGCAGCCTGCAACTTTCCTTCATCATCCGCAGCTACTTGGCGGGCTGCGCGCAGGATCCGGCGCTCTTCGAGACGCACGAGGAGTTCAGCCGCCGCATGGACTCGCTGGAGACCATCCCCGAGAACTGCCGCTACAGCACCCGCGAGTTGCTGGAGGACTTGGCCGCCAACAAGTACGCCCCCGCCGCCGATCAGGGGCAGAGCGAGGCGCGCGCCCTCGTCGAACGCACGCGCAGCCTGCTGGTGCAGGTGGATCGGAGCCGCGCCGAGGCACAGGAAGGAGGTGCGGCATGATGCTGCTTGCCCTTGCCGAGCCGGACATGAGCCGCGAGTTCCTCTTCGCCGCGCCGCAGTGGCTCTGGGGGCTGCTGCTCCTTCTGCCCGCCGCCCTGCTGCGCCGCCGCACGGGCACCACCGCCGCCGTGGCGCACCCCACCATCCGCTTTGCCGCCGCCGACCTGCGCCGCCCGCGCACGCTGGCGGGGCGCGTCGGCCCCCTGCTTTTCCTGCTCGCCGCGCTCTGCCTGCTGCTGGCGCTGGCGCGTCCGCAGTGGCGCAATGAGCACCGGGAGCAGAAAGTCAGCGGCATCGACATCATGATTGCCTGCGATCTCTCGGGCTCCATGTCGGCGCAGGACATGCTCTTCTCCGTGCAGGACGATCGCGGACGCACGCGCCGCGTGCCCATCGACCGCCTGACCGCCGCCAAGCACGTCATCACCGAGTTCATCGACGGGCGACCCAACGACCGCATCGGCCTCGTCGCCTTTGCCGGCAAGGCGAAGCTGTGCAGCCCGCTCACCCTCGACCACCGCCTGCTCGAGCACATCATCGGGCGCTTCTACCTCGCCTCCGCCGATGCCTTCGGGCGCGAGCGCGCCGGCTACATCGAGGAGGACGGCACCGCCATCGGCACCGCCATCGCCGCGGCGGCCACGCGGCTCCATGCCCGCAAGGAAACCAAGTCCAAAGTCATCATCCTCGTGACGGACGGCGTGAGCAACCGCGGCTCCATCTCCCCCACCGAGGCCGCCGAGCAGGCCGCCGAGCTGGGTATCAAGATTTTTACCATCGCCATCGGGCGCGATGAGCGTATCTCCCGTTACACCGCCGATGTGGACACCTTCGATTCCAAAACCCTCAAAAACATCGCCCACATGACGGGCGGCAAGTATTACCACGCCAGCAGCGGCGAGAAATTGCAGCGCGCCTTCGACCACATCAACCGTCTGGAGAAAACCGAGGCTACCCGCCGCACGCTCGTGAGCTACGAAGAGCTCTTCCCCTACCCGCTGGCGCTGGCAGTGCTGCTGCTGACGCTGGGCTTTGCGCTCCATTTCACCCTTCCCCGCCCCGCACCATGAGTTTTCTCTACCACTATGTTCTCGGCGCGCTGGCGCTGCCGCTGCTGTTGGCGGTGGCGGCGCTGTTGCGGCACCGCCGCCAAGGCACGGCGTGGCGCCGCCTCGTCTCCCCCGCGCACGAGGCGACCCTCGTGACGCGGCGCGCTCCCTGGCACCGCCGCGCGGGCGGCGCGCTGCTGCTGCTGGCGCTGGCGCTGGCTATTGTGGCACTGGCGCGCCCCATCTGCGGCTACCGCGAGGCGGGTGCTCTGACCACGGGGCGCAACCTGCTGCTGGCGCTCGATGTCTCGCGCTCGATGGAGACGCAGGATGTGGCTCCCTCGCGCCTGGAAGAAGCGCGCGCCGCCGCCTACGAGCTCATCGACGCCCTGCCGGAGGATAAAATCGGGCTCATCGTTTTTTCGGGCTCGGCCGACCTCGTGGTGCCCCTCACCTATGACCACACGGCACTGCGCGAGGCGCTGGAGCAGGTCGACCGCAGCTGGGCTGCCGCCGGCGGCACCGATTTCAGCGCCGTACTGCGCCGCGCCATGCAGGACTTCGAGCGAAGCGCCCCCGAGGGCACCAACGCCGTGGTGCTGCTGAGCGACGGCGAGGAAACCGTCGGCTCCGCCCGCGAACTCGCCGCCGAGGCCAAGGGAAAGCGCCTGCTGGTCATCACCGTGGGCATCGGCACCGAGGCGGGCGGCGCCATCCCCGACCCGCAGGGCGACAACGGGCTGTGGCAGGATGCCGAGGGCAAGCATGTCATCAGCAAGCTCGACACCGCCTCCCTGAAAGCCTTTGCCGAAGCCACGGGCGGCGACTACTTCACCATGGGCTCGAACACCGACTTGGCGGCCTTTGCCCGGCGCACCGTCCGCAAGCTCGATGCGCACGAGGAGCGCGTCTCCCTCAACAAGGTGCCCAACGACCGCTTTACGCCCTTTGCGGCGGCGGCGCTTGCGGCGCTCCTGCTCGGCATCCTCTGCCTGACGGAGTGGCGGCTGCCCCGCCGCAGCGCGCTCCTGCTGCTGCTCGCGGCGGCGGGGAGCCTGCCCGCTGCGGCGGCGCCCTCCGCGGAGTCCCTGCGCGCCTACCGCGCGGGTCTGGCCGCCACCGCGCAGGACATCGACAAGGCCAAGGAACATTTTTCGACCGCGCTGCTGGATGAGGATCCCGCCATGCAGGCCGCGGCGCTCTACGCCATCGGCAACGCCAACACCCGCCACAGCTTGGACGAACTGCGGCAGCTCTACGAAGCCCCCGCCGAGGACAACGGCGGCGGCCCCGGCATCTCCGAGCTGGAGCGGATGGTCGAGCGCCTGCGCCGCGACATCCGCTCCTACGAGAGCGCCCTCGCGCTGCAACCCGAGCTCCGCCCCGCCGCCACCAACAAGCAGCGCATCGACGAGCTCATCCGCCGCCTGGAGGAGGAAATCGAACGGCTGAAACAGCAGGAGCAGCAGGATCAACAGAATCAGCAAGACCAGCAGGACCAGCAGAGTCCGCAGGATCAACAGGACAAGCAAGATCAGCAGAGTCCGCAGGATCAACAGGACAAGCAAGATCAGCAGA